>JAJUHJ010000087.1 GCA_029279965.1 Phyllobacteriaceae bacterium | reverse complement strand
GTGCGGGTGATCGAACGTCCGCCCGAGCGTGCGATTATACGTGCCGGCCGGTCCATTGCGTCGGTGGCAAAGAGACCTTGCCCAACGATGAGAAGCGCGAGCACTGTGGCAAGGGCCGGGTTGGCAAAGCCTGAAAGAAGTTCCTCTGGATGAAGGCTGCCCGTGGTCTCACCTTCGTGGGGGACGAGGCCGAAAAGAAGCAGGAAGGCAGCCAGACTGCCGAGCGCCACCTGTTCCAGAGCGAATCGGTCGCTGGCATAGGCGACGATGCTCGCCAGGATGATCGCATAAGTCATCCAGATATGGATATCGGCCATCAGCCAGCACCGCTTTTCAGTTGTCGGGCAAACGACTTGCCTGCAAGGCGGGCCGAGAATAAGCGTGACGCTCGCCGCCGCAAGGACGGATTTGCCTGCATTGGAGCGATCCGCGCAACTTTAAACCAGGTTATAAACAGGATGCGGTGCGCCGGTTGCTCAAGAGGTGCGCACGACCGCGGTGCCGAGCAAAAGATCGTGCACCGTGCGCTTGTAGCTGAGGAACAAAGGGGCAAGCAGGATCAGCGGTGTCAGAATGGCATTGCCGGCCCAGAAAAGAACCGTGTGTACGACTGCCAGAAGCGGGTCCACGCGCCCTCCATCGAGGCGTTCGAGCCGAATGCCCACCAACCGCATTCCGATTGTCGACTGATGCCGACCGCCAAGGGTCGCCGCCACGTAGAGAAGGCCGGTCATGGGGCCAATAATCAGGAAGAGCAGCCAGCCAATGCCGATCGTCAGGAACCCGAGCAGAAAGATGAGCAGTCCAACAGGAATGAGAAGCAATCCGATGAGCAGGTAGTCAATGCAAAAGGCAAGAACGCGCCGTGTGCGTACGCCGCTGAATGTGCGTGCATCAGCCAAGCGGTCATTATTGGCAGTCATATCGATGGTATTGGTCATTTGAAAAGCCTTGCAAGGATTCGGCTGGCCGCAAACATGGGAATTCCCGGCCCGGTTTCAAGCTGGAGAGCCAGACGTGCCGTGCGACGCCCGCTTACCAATTGCGCCGCGGCGGAAGCTTTCTATTCGCGCAGCTTCTGCGCCACTTCCGGGGCGAAATATGTGAGAATGCCGTCGCAGCCGGCTCTTTTGAAAGCGAGAAGGCTTTCCATCATGGCGATCTCGCCGTCGATCCACCCATTGGCGGCAGCCGCCTTGATCATCGCGTATTCGCCCGAGACCTGATAGGCGAAAGTGGGAACGGAGAAGGTGTCTTTTATCCGCCGGATGATGTCGAGATAGGGCAGCCCCGGCTTAACCATGACCATGTCCGCACCTTCCGCAAGGTCCTGTTCGGTCTCCCGCAGCGCCTCATCCGAATTGCTCGGATCGATGTAGTAGGTCTTCTTGTCGCCCTTAAGCAGCCCGCCCGTGCCGATCGCCTCACGATACGGGCCGTAGAAGGCGGAGGCGAACTTGGTCGCATAGCTCATGATCGCAACATCCTGGAAACCGTTGCCGTCCAACGCATCGCGGATGGCCCCGATGCGTCCGTCCATCATGTCGGAAGGAGCGATGATGTCGGCGCCTGCGGCCGCCTGCAACACCGCACCTTCCGCGATCTGTGCAACTGTTTCGTCATTGACGATGATGCCGTCGCGCAGGATTCCGTCGTGGCCATGGCTGGTGAAGGGGTCGAGCGCCACATCGGTGATAACGCCGATCTCCGGCACTGCCTCCTTGATGGCGCGGGTTGCCCGGTTGATGAGATTGTCGGGATCGAGAATGGCCGAGCCGCTTTCGTCACGCCTCGTTCCATCCACATTCGGAAAGGTCGCGAGGGCTGGAATTCCAAGTTTTGCAGCACGTTCCGCCTGCCTTACGGCAAGATCAACCGAATAGCGGAAGACCCCCGGCATCGCGTCCACCTTTTCCTCGCGGCCTTCGCCTTCGGCAAGAAAAATCGGCCAGATGAGGTCATCGGTGCGAAGCTGGGTTTCCTGTACGAGCCTGCGCGACCATTCGGCCTTGCGCATTCGCCGCAACCGGCGACCGCCGGTAATCTCATCAACGCTTCGGCTGCCTGTTTGGGGACGGTTCAACTTGTTCACTTCACGGCCCTTTACTATTCATCCGTTTCATAGCATGCGGCCAAGCATCGAGAATAGTGAAAGACATATAACTTCGTGGCAGAGTGAAAACTTGGCGAGCTGCATTGACGCGACGCTGTGCCGCACATATTCAGCGGCCGTTGCGTGCGCGTAGGCCTGCAACGAAGTCGGCCGACTCGGCAACCACCGAAGACGCGCTGTTGATAAGGAGGAAAGGCTGCGATTGTGACAGATGAGACGGCCGCGAGGCTGCCCGCAAGACAATCGACGCTGGAGCTTTCGTTCGACCTGTTTTTACGTCTCGTGGCGCTCTCCTGCCTCGTCTACGGGACGGCATACTGGGTGCGCCTCATTGGTTTTTTCGAAGGTGCGGAATGGCGCTTCGACCTGATGCCGTTCTACTGGCAGATGACAGCCGTTCCCCTGGCGGTGCTTTTCCCTTTTGCGGCCGTCGGTCTGTGGATGATGGCTTCCTGGGGACCCGTTGTCTGGGTTTTGTGTGCCGGGCTGGAAATGGTCATGTACGGATTGTTTCCGAACAGCTTCGGCCGCTGGCCTCTCATCGTCGGTCTGCATGCGGCCGTCGCAACCGCTTATATCGTTTTGCGCGCAATGCTTTACCTGCAGGCGCGCCGCACAGGCCATTAACCGAAGTTAACGCCTTTTTAGCCCTGTTCGCAGCCTCTCGATACGTAAGGCCTTGTTAAGCCTGGTCTTTAAGTCGAATTTTAGGTGCATTCGATAGGGTGGTGTCAGGTGAAAAAAACAAGAAATCACCGGCGTCAAACGAAAGGCACAAATCATGATTGGTTCGCGAACTGCGATTCATAACAAACCCGTCGATCGAGAGGGCGAGGGCGCGTTGCGCTCCCTTTATCTCGAATCGCTTCAACTCGTCGAAAGGCTTCATCGCCGCCTTCTCGACGTGATCAAGGACGAATTTGAGCGGAACGGACGCAGCGATATCAATGCAATCCAGGCGCTCTTGTTGTTCAACATTGGCGATGCCGAACTGACTGCGGGCGAGTTGCGCTCACGCGGTTTCTATCTGGGCTCCAACGTCTCTTACAATCTGAAGAAGCTGGTCGATATGGGGTTCATTCACCACCAGCGATCGCGCATCGACCGGCGCTCGGTGCGCGTTAGCCTGACCGCGAAGGGACAGGAGGTCGCCAATGTCGTCTCCCGTCTCTACGACCGCCATATCGGTTCGATCGAGCAGGTCGGCGGGATCAAAGCGGAGGAATTCCGCCAGATGAACCGTGCGTTGCAGCGTCTCGACCGCTTCTGGAACGATACCATCGCCTATCGCATGTGACCGGTGCCTGTTGACGGCCGGGGGCAACCGGTAACTGCATAGAACGCTTTGAAGCCGGCGTCCGCGATGGGGCGCCGGCTTTTTTGTGCGCCACAGAACATGATCGGATCTGCCTTGCCGGTGAGGAGGTCACGTTAATAACATATTTGCAGTTGAAGGAATGAGAACATCACCGGAAGGCCGTTCTGCCATATTACGGAGAAACGTGCCTCTTCGGCGAAATTGATAGAAAATTAACGCTGTTACGGTGAATCTCGCAATCTTAGCGCATTGATTTGCCATTAGGGTGAGGGTTGTGATGAAAACCAGTCGCCGTTTGTTTCTCGGCGGGGCAGGGGCTGCGGCGGCCGCTCTGGCCGGTCCAGCCAAGGCGCAGAATCTGATTGATGCAATCATCAATTCGCCGCGTCGTGGTGCCTGGGGCGATCAGTTCGATGCCGAGGTCAGTGCCAGTGGCAGTGAGGTGGCGTCCTACGTTCCGGTTCTCAGCCCGCAGACCGTTCGGTTCGTGGAGCAGGCAATCGCCGATTATTCCGGGATAATTGGCCGCGGCGGTTGGCCGGTCGTGCCGGAGACAAAGAGGCTGCAGATCGGCGTCATCGATCCTGTGGTGGAGACGCTGCGCCGCCGACTCATGGTTTCGGGCGACCTGTCTACGCGCGCGGGCATGTCACCGGCTTTCGACTCCTATGTCGATGCAGCGCTGAAGCGATTTCAGCTCCGCCATGGACTGCCTGCCGACGGCGTTACGGGGCCGCATACCTATTCCGCGCTCAATGTTTCCGCGCAGATCCGGTATGGACAATTGCAGACCAATCTTGCGCGTCTGCGCGACAAGACGAGCACGTCTCTCGGCGATCGCTATGTCATGGTCAACATCCCTGCAGCCGAAATTGAGGCGGTGGAGAACGGCCGCGTCGTTTTGCGTCACACGGCCATTGTCGGCAAGGTGGATCGCCAGACCCCGCTGCTGAGTTCCCGCATCAACGAGATCATTCTCAACCCCTACTGGAACGCACCGGTTTCCATCGTACGCCGGGACATCATTCCGCTCATGCGGGAAAATCCCGATTATCTGCGCGACAACAACATCCGCATGATCGCGCCCGACGGCTCCGAAGTCGACCCGCTGACGGTCGATTGGTCCACCGACGAAGCGACCAGATACCGCTTCCGGCAGGATCCCGGCAAGATCAACGCCATGGCCACGGTCAAGATCAACTTCCCGAATCAGCATGCGGTGTACATGCACGACACGCCGGAGAAGAACCTGTTCAGCGATCAGGAGCGGTTCCATTCGTCCGGCTGTGTGCGCGTGCAGAATGTGCGCGATCTGGTGACCTGGATCCTACGAGATACGCCCGATTGGGGGCGCCGCCGGATCGAGACCACGATTCAGTCGGATGAGGACGTGCACATCCCGGTGGCCGCCCCCGTTCCTGTGCACTTCGTCTATTTTTCAGCCTGGTCAACGGGTGACGGCGTGGTGCACTTCCGCGACGACATTTACGGAATGGACGGCGCCTCGGAACTGCAGATATCCACAGCGCTCTGAGTTCGCGCGGACGACGCTCGAAAGGCCGCCTCAAAGGGCGGCCTTTTTGTACTGGCTTGTTCGCGCCGCAGATTGTCGTCCCAATATGTCGCGTGAATTCAAAAAATCTGCTCAAGACGTGGTGGCGGCTTGATGAAAGTGCTAATGAGCGCGGGCCAGCCACCCCGTCAATCTACGCAAGGGACGTCACTGCCATGGCACACGCGTCAGCCGCAGCCAAAAATGAAGCCTTTTTCTCCGCGCGTCTTGAAGACGCAGACCCCGAAATCTTTGCCGCAGTCCGTGGCGAACTCGGCCGGCAGCGCAACGAGATTGAACTGATCGCGTCGGAGAACATCGTCTCGCGCGCGGTAATGGAGGCGCAGGGCACCGTTCTGACCAACAAATATGCCGAGGGTTATCCCGGCAAGCGTTATTACGGCGGTTGCGAATTCGTCGACATGGTTGAAGAATTGGCGATCGAACGGGCCAAGGAGCTCTTTCGCTGCGGCTTTGCCAACGTCCAGCCGAACTCCGGCAGCCAGATGAATCAGGCTGTCTTCCTGGCGCTTTTGCAGCCCGGCGACACCTTCATGGGGCTTGATCTCAACGCCGGCGGCCATCTTACCCACGGCTCTGCCGTCAACATGTCCGGCAAATGGTTCAACGTCGTATCCTATGGTGTGCGCCGCGATGACCACCTGCTCGACATGGAGGAAATCGAGCGGCTGGCACAAGAAAACAAGCCGAAGCTGATTCTTGCTGGCGGAACGGCCTATTCGCGCGTTTGGGATTGGAAGCGATTCCGGGAGATCGCCGACAGTGTCGGTGCCTATCTGATGGTCGACATGGCACACATCGCCGGACTTGTCGCCGCCGATGCGCATCCTTCTCCGCTGCCGCATGCCCATGTGGTGACGACGACGACGCACAAGTCGTTGCGCGGCCCGCGTGGAGGCATGATTCTGACCAATGACGAAGCAATCGCCAAGAAGATCAATTCAGCCGTTTTCCCCGGACTTCAGGGTGGGCCTTTGATGCATGTGATCGCCGCCAAAGCGGTCGCGCTCGGAGAGGCCCTGCAGCCGGAATTCAAGACTTATGCACATCAGGTGGTCGCAAACGCGCGCGCACTCGCCGAAAGTCTTAAAGAGACAGGTCTTGATATCGTCTCCGGCGGCACTGACAATCACCTGATGCTGGTGGATCTGCGGCCCAAAAACGCTACCGGCAAGCGCGCGGAGGCTGCGCTCGGCCGCGCGAACATCACCTGCAACAAGAACGGCATCCCGTTCGATCCGGAAAAGCCGTTCGTCACTTCCGGAATCCGGCTGGGGACGCCGGCGGGTACGACGCGGGGTTTCGGCGAGGCTGAATTCGAGGAGATCGGCAAGCTGATCGCCGAAGTTCTGGATGGATTGAAGGCCGCGAATTCGGATGAAGGCAATCTCGCGGTCGAACAGGCGGTGAAGAACAAGGTCATTCAACTGACAGAACGGTTCCCGCTCTATCCGTATCTGGGGTAGGACATCTCGAAACCATGACACGCCACGACGAAGGCTGATATGCGCTGTCCCTATTGTCAGTCCGAAGACACCCAGGTGAAGGATTCGCGGCCGGCCGAGGACGGCGCCGCAATCCGCCGCCGCCGCGCTTGTCCTGACTGTGGCGGCCGCTTCACCACCTTCGAGCGGGTACAGCTTCGCGACCTCGTGGTCATCAAGCGAACCGGCCGAAAGGTGCCGTTCGATCGCGACAAGCTGCACCGATCCTTCGATATTGCCTTGAGGAAGCGCAATGTCGATCCTGACCGGGTGGAACGCGCTGTCACCGGCATCGTGCGTCAGCTTGAAAGCTCCGGAGAGAGCGAGGTGAGCACCGATCAGATCGGGCTTCTCGTGATGGAGGCGCTTAAATCGCTGGATGACGTCGCCTACGTGCGGTTCGCCTCAGTCTATCGCAATTTCCGCGAGCCCAAGGATTTCCAGGACGTTCTGGGCGAGCTGAAGGGCGAGCCGGAAGCGGAGTGACCGATGACCGGGGGCACGATGCCGCCGCGTGGCGACCAGGGCAGTGACCGGCGTTTCATGGCTGCCGCGGTGCGGCTTTCGCGCCACCATCTGGGGCGGACGGGCACGAATCCATCCGTGGCAACGATCATTGTGCGCGATGACGGCTACGGGCCTTATATCGTCGGACGCGGGGTTACAGCGCTCGGCGGCCGGCCGCATGCCGAGCCGCAGGCTTTGGCCGAGGCCGGGGAGCTGGCGCGTGGCGCCACCGCCTATGTGACGCTGGAGCCATGCGCCCATCACGGACGCACTCCGCCCTGCGCACAAGCGCTGATTTCCGCCGGCATAACACGGGTGGTGGGCGCTGCCAGCGATCCGGACCCGCGTGTTAGCGGCAAAGGATATGCCATGCTGCGCGCCGCCGGCATCGAGGTGAAAGAAGGCGTGCTGGCGGACGCGGCTGCGGACTTGATGAGAGGTTATCTCATCCGGTCCACGAACATGCGCCCGGAAGTGATTCTGAAACTTGCACTTTCCCGCGATAGCAGGATTGGCATTCCTGGCGCGGGACAAGTACGAATTACCGGTGAAATTGCCCGCCGGCAGGTGCATCTCATGCGCGCCGAGGCCGATGCAATCCTTGTGGGAATAGGCACAGCGATTGCCGACGATCCCTTCCTTACCTGCCGGTTGCCGGGCCTGGAAGGCCGTTCGCCGGCTCGCATCGTGCTCGACCGCCATCTGCGCCTGCCACCGGACAGCAATCTTGCCCGCAGCGCACGTGAGGTGCCCGTGCTGGTGACCGCCGCCGAGGATGTGGATGAAGCACGCCGTGCGTCTCTGGCTGACGCCGGTGTCGATTTTCTTGCGGTTGAGACGCTGGACGATCATGTCGCTTTGCCGGAACTGACGGAGGACCTCGCCGCACGCGGGTTTTCCAGCCTCTTGGTGGAAGGAGGAGCATACACGGCAAAGGCTTTTCTGGACGAGGATCTGGTGGACCGTCTGTGCCTGTTCATCGGGCCAAATGATATTGGCGCAAGAGGCATTGCTTCGCCCGTCGATCCCGACCATATCCCTCCTGCCTTTCGCAAGCGAGGCGAGGGGCGTTTCGGCGATGATGTGTATTTCGAGTATGTGAGAGAAAACTGATGTTCACGGGCATCATCACCGATATAGGAACCGTTCATTCGGTGCGGCCACGCGATGGCGGATTGCGGTTCCGGATCGAGACCGGTTACGATCCCGGCAGCATCGATATTGGCGCTTCCATTGCGTGTTCCGGCGTATGCCTGACGGTCGTCGCCTTGCCGGACCCAGGCTCCAATCAGCGCTGGTTTGAGGTGGAGGCCTGGGAGGAAGCCCTGCGGCTGACCACCCTGGCCGGCTGGCGCGAAGGGACACGAATCAATCTAGAGCGTGCGCTGAAGGTCGGCGACGAACTTGGCGGGCATATCGTTTCGGGCCATGTGGACGGAGCGGCCAGGATCGTCGAGCGGTGTGAGGAAGGCGAGGCTGTGCGCTTCACCATTGAAGCGCCGAAGGATCTTGCGAAATTCATAGCGCCTAAGGGATCGGTCGCACTGGATGGCACTTCGCTGACCGTCAACGGCGTCAAGGAAGACAGGTTCGACGTGCTGTTGATCCATCATTCGCTTTCCGTGACCACCTGGGGTGATCGTCAGGTCGGCGATCACGTGAATATCGAGGTGGACACGATGGCGCGCTATGCCGCGCGGCTTGCCGAGGCAAGCAAAGAAGCCTACAGCATCGGCCCGAAAATCTGAATCGATTTTCGGAAAGCACGATGCGCAGATTCGATAACATAGCGCGTCCTTGTGCGTCCAGGAAGACGCACGGCGCGCCAAGCCAGCCTTCCTCCGGCGGCACTGATGCAAGAGAATTGTTATGACGACGAAAGAACCTCGCCTCCTCATCGTCGAGGCACGTTTTTACGACCATCTGGCGGATGGTCTTCTGGCGGGCGCCAAGGCGGCTCTGGACAAGGCCGGCGCGGCCTATGATGTGGTGACGGTGCCGGGGGCGCTGGAGATACCTGCGGCGATTGCCTTTGCCCGCGAAGCGGCCGACAAGAGGGTGCCGGGCTACGACGGATATGTGGCTCTCGGTTGCGTGATTCGCGGTGAGACCTATCATTTCGATATCGTCGCCAATGAATCGAGCCGGGCGCTGATGGATTTGGCCACCCGACATTCGCTGGCGATCGGGAACGGCATTCTCACCGTTGAGAACGAAGCGCAGGCGCTTGCTCGAATCGAAAAGAGCGAAGGCTCCAATGCATCCGGAGGGAAGGGGTTTGCAGCGGCGGAGGCGGCGTTGCGGATGATCGAACTGAAGAAACGCCTGGGAGCGTGAGCATTGGCAATCCCCTCGCAAACTCCGCGGCCTGAGAATTTCCGCCCTGCAAACAAGCGGGGTGCGGCAAGACTTGCCGCCGTGCAGGCGCTTTACCAAATGGACGTGGCAGGAACCGGATTGCTGGAAACGGCAGCCGAGTATGAATCCTTTCGTCTTGGCAAGGAAATTGACGGGGAGGTGTACCGCGAAGCTGATCCGCAGTGGTTTCGCGCCATACTTTCAGGCGTTGTGGAGAATCAGAAGACGATTGATCCGGTGGTTCGCCAATCGCTTACCGAGGATTGGCCGCTTTCGCGTCTTGATTCCACGCTGCGGGCGATCCTGCGGGCCGGTGTTTATGAACTGACCCGGCGCACGGACGTTCCCGTTCCTGTCGCCGTCTCGGAATATATCGATATTGCCAAGGCGTTTTACGGCGAAGGTGAGGAGCCGAAACTCGTCAACGCGGTCCTCGACCGTGTGGCGCGCCGGGTTCGCAATGAGGGCAGGGGAAGGGACGCCTCGTGAGCGATGCCGCAACCGCGCGTGAAGCCGGTCGGACGGCGCTCATCCTGGCTGCTGCGCAAGCCGTGGTCGGGGCCAGCGCTCCAATCTCCATTTCGATGGGCGGCCTTGCCGGCAGCTATCTCCTTGGACTCGATAAGTCGTTGGCCACCGCGCCGGTGACAGGATACAATCTCGGCGTGGCGCTCGCCGCATTGCCCGCGGCAATGCTGATGCGCGCGCTCGGCAGGCGAAACGGCCTCATTTCGGGAACGGCCGTAACGGCGCTCGGCGGAGCGCTCGCGGCATTCGCTCTCTTCCAGCTCAATTTCTGGCTGTTTGTCATGGGTTTGCTGCTGATCGGCGGCGGTGGCGCCTTCGTGCAGCAGTATCGCTTCACCGCGGCGGACAATGCACCGCCTCACTTCAAGCCGCGCGCGATCTCCTGGGTTCTGGGCGGCGGCGTGTTTGCTGCCATTATCGGTCCGCAGGTGGCGATCCATACGCGCGCGCTTTTCGAGCCGGTGATGTTTGCCGGCGCTTTCGTCGGCGTTATCGCGCTGGCGATCATCGGCGCCGCGATCCTTTCTCTTTTGCGCTTGCGCAGGGACGATTTGCCTATCGGGTCTGATGGCATCGACAGCCAGCCGGCCCGCCCTCTCGGCGAGATTCTTTTACAACCACGTTTCGTCACCGCCTTCATATGCGGTGTCAGTTCCTTCGCGCTCATGAGCTTCATCATGACAGGCGCGCCGCTTGCCATCGTCGGTTGCGGTTTCTCGCCGGACCAGGCAACGCTGGGCATTTCGTGGCATGTCATGGCCATGTTCGCGCCGAGTTTCATAACCGGCAGCCTGATTGCGCGCTTCGGCAAGGAAACCGTTGTGGCCGCAGGCCTTCTGCTTCTTATTGGATGTGGCGTGGTGGCGCTATCGGGCATCGCCCTGTGGCAATTCTGGCTGGCGCTGATTCTGCTCGGGGTTGGTTGGAATTTCGGCTTTATCGGCGCGACGGCGATGGTCGCCGAGTGTTACCGCCCGTCCGAAAGAAACAAGGTGCAGGGAACGCATGACTTCCTGCTGTTCTCCACCGTCGCGTTCTCTTCCCTCATGTCGGGCCAGGTCTACAATGCCTTTGGCTGGGATACGCTGAACTGGATCATTTTCCCGGTCGCAGGCGCCTGTCTCATCATGCTGAGCCTGCTGGCTGTCAGACGTCGCCGCGCCCGCATGGCCTGACGCCTCGGCTTCTCCCGAACAGACGGTTGTTCTTCAGAACCGGCGGCAATGCCCGAACATTCGTCGTGCCAAGACTTGACGGAACCCGGCGACTTTCACAAAGTCGCGCCGGGCTTACGGCATTTTTCGCCCGTAAGCTCTTCTTCAGGCCCGGGAGGGGTTCCAACGGGCCGACATCAAGGGATACTCGGGAATGACCATGCTTTACGTCGTCATAGCCTGCGGCCTGCTCTCTATCCTCTACGCCATCTGGGCGACACAGTCGGTCCTCGCGGCCGATCAGGGCAGTGAGCGCATGCAGGAAATCGCCGGTGCCATTCGGGAAGGCGCCCAAGCTTACCTCACCCGCCAGTACACCACCATCGCTTTGGTCGGTGTGGTGGTCTTCCTGCTTGCCTGGTGGTTGCTCACGGCAGCCGCAGCCGTTGGTTTCCTCATCGGTGCTGTCCTTTCGGGGGCTGCCGGGTTCATCGGTATGCATGTTTCCGTCCGCGCCAACGTGCGCACAGCACAGGCTGCGACCGGAAGCCTGGCCGCCGGCCTCGACATTGCGTTCAAATCCGGTGCCATTACTGGCCTTCTGGTTGCCGGCCTCGCACTGCTCGGCGTCTCGGTATACTTCTGGGTGCTCACGGGACCGATGGGGCTGGGGGCGACAGATCGCACGGTGATCGACGCACTGGTGGCGCTTGGTTTCGGCGCCTCGCTGATCTCCATTTTCGCCCGTCTCGGCGGCGGCATCTTCACCAAGGGGGCTGACGTCGGCGGCGATCTTGTCGGTAAGGTCGAAGCGGGAATTCCTGAGGATGATCCGCGCAATCCGGCCACGATCGCCGATAATGTCGGCGACAATGTCGGTGACTGTGCCGGTATGGCGGCTGACCTGTTCGAAACCTATGTCGTGACGGTGGTCGCCACGATGGTGCTGGCTTCGATCTTCTTTACCGGGGCCGAGGCAATCACCCTGATGCTGTTTCCGCTGGTTATCGGCGCCGCCTGCGTGGTGACGTCCATCATCGGGACGTTCTTCGTCAAACTCGGCTCGAACAATTCCATCATGGGAGCGCTCTACAAAGGCTTCTGGGC
>JAJUHJ010000086.1 GCA_029279965.1 Phyllobacteriaceae bacterium | reverse complement strand
TGGCGCATCCTGCCGGGCATGGGCAGGCGGACTTCGGCGAGGCCGTGGTTGTCATCGGCGGCGTCGAGCAGAAGGCGCACTTCTTCGTGCTCGACCTGCCGCACAGCGATGCGTGCTATGTTCGCGCCTATCCTGCAGCCGTAGCAGAGGCATGGGTGGACGGCCATGTCCATGCCTTCGCCTTCTTCGGCGCTGTGCCGCAGTCGATCGTCTACGACAACGACCGCTGCCTGGTGGCAAAGATACTGCCCGACGGCACACGCAAGCGCGCGACACTGTTCAGCGGCTTCCTGTCCCACTACCTGGTCCGGGATCGTTATGGCCGCCCCGGCAAGGGCAATGACAAGGGCAGCGTCGAAGGTCTGGTCGGCTATGCCCGACGCAACTTCATGGTGCCGATCCCGTGCTTTGCGACGTGGGAAGACTTCAATCTGTGGCTTGAGGATCGATGCCGCAAGCGTCAGGGCGACCGGCTGCGTGGCGAGAGCGAGACGATCGGCGAGCGTCTGCAGCGTGACCTTGCGGCCATGCGGGCTCTGCCGGCTTCATCCTTCGATGCCTGCGACCAGGCCGGTGGCCGGGTCTCTTCCCAGGCGCTGGTGCGCTATAGGTCCAACGACTACTCCGTTCCGGTCGCATATGGCCATCAAGATGTGTGGATCCGGGACTATGTCGACGAGGTGGTGATCGGCTGCGGCGGTGAGACGATCGCCCGTCATCCGCGCAGCTATGAACGCGAAGAGGTTGTCTTCGATCCGCTGCATTACCTGCCGCTGATCGAGCAGAAGATCAATGCGCTCGACCAAGCGGCTCCTCTGCAGGGCTGGGAGCTGCCCGAGGCGTTCGCCACACTGCGTCGCCTGATGGAAGCGCGGATGGGCAAGCAGGGCCGGCGCGCCTATGTGCAGGTGTTGCGCCTTCTGGAAAGCTTCGATCTGGCCGATCTGCATGCAGCTGTGAAGCAGGCGCTACACCTGGGTGCCATCAGCTTCGACGCCGTGAAGCACCTCGTCCTGTGCCGAGCGGAACGCAGGCCGCCAAAACTGGACCTCGACATCTATCCCTATCTGCCCAGAGCCACTGTCGAGAAGACGTCAGCCAAGGCCTATATGCGGCTGCTGAACCGCGAGGAGGAACCGGCATGAGCAGCGATGCTCCCGAACTTCTGCTCGCTCATCACCTCAAGGCGCTGAAGCTACCGACCTTCCTGCGCGAGCACCAGAAGCTTGCCCGACAATGTGCGGTCGAGGGTGTGGATCATGTCCGCTACCTTGCGCGGCTCGTCGAACTGGAACTAATCGACCGGGAACGGCGGATGGTCGAGCGTCGCATCAAGGCTGCAAAGTTCCCGGCAGCGAAAAGCCTCGACAGCTTCGACTTTACCGCCATTCCGAAGCTCAACAAGATGCAGGTGCTGGAACTGGCGCGCTGCGAATGGGTCGACAGGCGCGAGAATGTCATCGCGCTCGGACCCAGCGGCACGGGCAAGACCCATGTCGCGATCGGCCTCGGTCTGGCTGCCTGTCAGAAGGGATTGTCCGTTGGCTTCACCACGGCTGCCGCGCTCGTCAGCGAGATGATGGAGGCGCGTGATGAACGTCGTCTTCTGCGCCTCCAGAAGCAGGTGGCCGGCTACAAACTCCTGATCATCGACGAACTGGGCTTCGTTCCCCTGTCGAAAACCGGAGCCGAGTTGCTGTTCGAATTGATCTCACAGCGTTATGAGCGCGGCTCCACGCTGATCACCAGCAATCTGCCCTTCGATGAATGGACCGAGACGTTTGGGTCCGAGCGTCTCACCGGCGCGCTCCTCGACCGACTGACCCACCATGTCAGCATCCTCGAGATGAATGGCGACAGTTATCGCCTCGCGCAAAGCCGGGCCCGAAAAACCGCCAACCCTCATCAGTAAGATCGCCGACGCTGCAAGCGGGAAACTCTGGTCGGGCTAGGCCCTCCCGACGTTCCCCGCTTGCAGCGCAAAGTGGACTACTTTTGCGCCGCCCAATGGCCGACTTTTACTCCGCCGTTGACAGCTGACGTCGCAACTGATGTCGGATGGTAACGGTACTGGCGGCACTGAAGCCGACGGGCGCCCTCTTGACAAGGCGAGGACGGTGTTCGTAATGTCTTCAAATACATGATGCTGTCTTCGAATAATAGACAAGTGGAACTGAAATTGGCCGATGTCAGTTGCATGAATCCCTACCGCCGCAAACTTCTAAAAGCTTCGGCTGGAGCTTTCGGAGCCGCGCTGGCGATGCCCTTCATCAGGACGGCTGCCGCTGCAGAGGATTTCGTCGTCATCAACAGTTGGGGTGGCAGTTGGCTTGACGCCGCGCGCACGAACATCTTCGACCCCTTCACGGACGCGACCGGGATACGCGTCGAGACCGTGTCTCCAGTGTCCTTCGCAAAGCTCGTTGCCCAAGCACAGACGGGCGCCTACGACTTCGATCTCGCCACGCTTGGTGGTGCGGCGCTCTA
This sequence comes from Phyllobacteriaceae bacterium, assembly GCA_029279965.1. Taxonomy (GTDB): domain Bacteria; phylum Pseudomonadota; class Alphaproteobacteria; order Rhizobiales; family Rhizobiaceae; genus Chelativorans. The sequence goes on along the minus strand of JAJUHJ010000086.1, from coordinate 10,143 downwards.
TCAAGCCGACGAGGAAGGTGTTCTTGAGCCGCTGGGAGAAAATTTCGATACATCGCAGGTTCCGGCTGCCAATGTGATGTTCAACGGCGTCGCCTCCCATGCCTATTCCTTCAATATCGTTTACCGCACCGATGCCTTCCCCGAAGGCAAAGGCCCTCAGAGCTGGGCGGAATTCTGGGACACCGAGACATTTCCCGGCCCGCGTACGATGCCGATCTATCCATCGGAAACCATCGCGCTGGCACTGATGGCGGATGGCGTTGCGCCAGCTGACCTCTACCCGATGGATCTCGACCGCGCCTTCGCCAGCCTCGACCGGCTGAAGCCGGATTTGCGCGTCTTCTGGCAATCTGGCGCTCAGGCGATCCAGCTTATTCAGGACAAGGAGGTTGCGGCCGGCGCGCTCTGGGCTTCGGGCGCATCAACCCTGGAGAAGAACGACGTTCCGGTGACGCTTATTCGTAACCAGGCGCTGGTAGACCGCGCCTTCTGGTGTGTGTCCAAGGGAACGCCGCGCGCCGCCAACGCCTGGAAGTTCATACAGTTTGCCACCACGCCCGAGCCGATGGCCGGCTTCTGCCGCGACAACAACATGGGACCGATGGACGATCGCGCCTTCAGCCTCATAGACCCCGATGTCGCCAAGTCCATGCCCACCTATCCGGAAAACATGAAGACCTCCGTCTGGCAGGATGTTGAGGATGTTGGCGAGCGTCTGACGGATATGACCAAGCGGTTCGAGCGCTGGATGGCGTCCTGACGACCACTGCGCTGCCGGCGGAGCGATCTTTCGGCTCCGCCGCAGCCGCTTTCCTTTCCCGGCTTCTATCCAGATCGACCCGCATGCCTTCGACACAAGTCTTTCAAGTTAGCCGAGGTGCCAGAGAAGACGCGTTGCGTCCGGTTGCCGTCGACAGGCTGCGGAGACTTGGCAGACCGCCGCTCCGCGACGATACGGAACTCATGCTGCCGGAGGCTCTGGGCGCGCTCCAACCCTCGGCACTGAGCTGCAGCCGCTACTTCGTGGAGCGCATGTTCCGCGATCGCTGGCAGATCGAGCTCACGCTCTTCGATCTCGACAGGGTAGGCGCGGGCATGGCGCGCTACACGATCCGGACCGCCAATCACAGCTTCGAGTTTGTTGCGCTTTCAAATCCGCCGGTGGAGGGTGGCCGCAGCGGCCGCGTTCTCGACGGTGAGCGGGACATGAATGCCGCGCTTTACGAAGGTGTCGCCACCGACAGCCAGATCGAGACGATGCGCCGCGAGATGCCGAAAATATATGCCGGCCGCGCGGAGGGAGATACGGTAATCTGGTGCCGGAGCAACCGCAGTATGCGAGTCTTCGAGCATGTGGTTGAACGGCTAGCCTCTGGCAACCAGCCCGACCCAACGCGTATCGCCGAGACCGGCTATCTCATGCGCAACGTAGGCATCGAGGGCAACGGCATATACGGCACCAGCGCTTTTGCGACTTACGATGCCGGGCACCCGCTTGCTTATCCTTATATGGCGCAGATGCTAGCCGGTTATATGATGCGCGAATTCTCCTTCGATCTGGCGGAGCATCTGGCGCGCGTGTCTTCAAGCGAAGCAGTTCCGCTCGGCCGGGAATTCAAGCGGTTCATTGGCCTCGGCAACGGCTCGGCGATCGGGCTGGTCTTCTTTGTCTACAACAGACCGGCTTTTATCGGCCGGTGGATCGAGATGCGTGAGCGCCTGCTGGCTGCCTCGGCGGATTTGAAGCTTTCCGGCGACGATCCACGCAGAACCCTGCTTCACGCTCTTCTCCTTCAGGCTGCCCGCTTCACCGCCGAAGACAGGATCAGCAACACGCCCGCCGCCATCCGCAAACGGCGCAGCGAGGAGATCGAGCGCTTAGCGCTTCGTGTTGCCAGCGATGCCGATCCAGTGCTTCATCTCGCGAAGCTGATGGATGAGGCGCAAGTCTCGGTCTCGCGTGAAGCAGCGGAAACGCTCTTCTCCTGCGCCATGGAGCTTCAGCCGGCGCTGCGTGATGAATTCCTCGAATGTTTTTTCGTGGACGAAGAATTAGCCCCATCACCGACCTTGATGCTTTCCGAAATCGCCACCCTCATCGAGCAGCACTATGCATGGGCGCTGAGGCTCGACACGGAAAGCGCTGACGCGAACCACTTCGTCTGGTACCAGTCGATCTCAAATGACGAGCCGCGGAGGGGAACGCGGCACGACACGCCGACTTCGCTGAATATGCTTCGCAATCTCCCAGCCGGCATAAAGGCGCTATTGGCAGACATCCATGCATTTGGAGCCGGACAAAGCACGGCGAAGTTTCTGCTGGCGTATCCCCATCACCGATACCTTGTGCAGAGACTGGAACTCCTGGCCGCCCAACGCTTCCACACGCCGCATTGCAATCCCTTCGCCCGGGATTTTGCCGCATTGTCGCTCGTGCGGCTCGTCATGGTTGGTTTCTACGGGCTGGAAAAGCCGGTCGACTTTCTGGATCGAAACTCGCGCGGCATCATGTTCCATGGCGCGCCGGCGCGCGACGAACTGGGCGGCGTGCTGGAGCCCGGCTGGTTCTACCCGTTTTTACCGGGCGCCAGCCGATGACACAGTCTCAAGGCGCATCGGCATCTCCGCTTAGCGCGCGCCGGATGCTCTCCGTGAAACCGCGCGAGGCGCGCGTGACCGTGAGCCGCGTCCTGCGGCAGGCTGACTGGGATTGGGGACTCGAACCTGCAGTCACCTCGGTTGTTTTGGCGGCGCATCTTAAGGGGCTCGAAGGGTTTGTTTCACTGCAGCGCGACTGGGAGCAGATCAGGACATCGCGACCGGAGTCGAACAGTGCGGTAGTCACTTCGAGTAGCGCATTCGTCTTAGCCTGCCCGGAATGCCATGCGGTTGTTGCCGCACCATCGGTCCTCGACCATCTGGTCACCGGCGCTTTAGAACACGGATCCACGCAGGTTACGATCGAAGGATGCTCGGCGCCGGAGATGCTGGAAGCCCTCGTATTCTTCGCGCCCCGATACGGAATATCGATTACCGCCCGCGTCGCCGGCGATACGGTTTGGCTCTCGGCTGCTCGCGATGATCCGCCCGCGCGTACTACCCCCACGTTTTCGGCACTTCAGAAAGCCGACTACTGGGTCGATGCCCAGACGTGGGAACGGCTGCGCAGCAGGTCGCAGGATTATCTGGTTCCGGAATCGGAAGTCTCGCGAAGCCATGCCGGCGACGGGACCCGCTCCTTTCCGTTTGCATCGCCAGTATCCGCAGCAACTAACCCGGCGGACGGAGCGGACGGGTAAAATCCATGACCAGGGAGACTTCGTGATGTTGATCGACGGCTTGCAATGCGGTCATTTCAATCGGTCCTCCTTCGAGGAACTGAAGACGGCGGGCGTAACTTGCGTGACGGTAACGTGCGGCTTTTGGGAGGGCGCGATCGATTCGCTGGACTCCATCGCCAAGTGGCGCGACCTCGTGCGCGCGAATGCAGACATCGCAACGATCGTCACGAAGGTAGCCGATATCAAGCAGGCCGGTGAAGAGGGCAAGGTCGGCGTGCTTCTGGGGTTTCAAAACAGCAATTGTCTCCAGGGCCGTATCCGGTTCGTGGAGTTTTTTGCCGAACTCGGCACGCGCGTGATCCAGCTTACCTACAACAATCAGAACGAGCTGGGCGGCAGTTGCTATGAGGAGCATGATTCCGGCCTGTCGCGTTTCGGCCGTGAGGTCATCGGCGAGATGAACCGCACGGGTATCCTCGTGGATCTCTCCCATGTCGGGGAGCGCACGACAATCGACGCCATCAAGTTCTCCCGAAAGCCTGTCGCCGTTACGCACGCCAATCCGAAGTCCGTGCTGAACCACAGCCGCAATAAGAGCGATGAGGTGCTGCGCGCGCTTCGCGATACGGGGGGTGTGATCGGCTGTGCCACCTACCGTAACATCGTCGGCGACGAATATTGCGAGACCGTAGAAAAATGGGCCGCGCTGGTGGCGCGGGCGGTCGATATCGCCGGCATCGACCACGTGGCTTTCGGGACAGATACCAACCACAACAAAGTTGTGCCGGACGACCTCGACTGGATGCGAAAAGGATACTGGACCCGCGGCGAAGACTATGGTGCCGGCTCGAAAAAACGGCCCGGCGCAGTACCGCCGCCGTCCTGGTATCAGCGCCCGAGCCAACTCGGCGTATTGCGGCAAGGCCTGAAGAGCTTCGGTTTCAACGACGAAGAAGCGGACAAGATCACCTTCGGCAATTGGATGCGGTTGTATGGTGAGGTCTTCGGGTGACCGTTTCAGAAGAAATGGCCGGCAGAACCTTCGTGCTTGTGCACGGCTCCTGGCATGGCGGCTGGTGCTGGTCCAGGCTCGCGCCGCTGCTCGAGGCGGCCGGTCACCGCGTGCTTGCGCCCTCGTTAACCGGCCACGGGGACCGCAAGCATCTGCTGTCGCCGGCAGTCGGGCTCAATACGCACGTTGAAGACGTGGTCAACCTGATCGAATATGAAGATCTTCGGGATATCGTACTTGTCGGCCACAGCTATGGCGGGATGGTGATCAGTGGCGCAGCCGACAGAGTGAGCGCGCGGGTCAGTCTCCTGGTCTATCTCGACGCCCATGTGCCGAAGGACGGAGATTCCATGTGCAGCTTGATCGGGCGCGACGTGGAAGCCCGGCTGAAGGCGCGGGTGGATACCGAAGGGTTTGGGTGGATCTTGCCTCCATCCCCCGCCTCGACGTTCGGGACGTTCGTCGAGGAGGAGGCAGAATGGATCGACAGCATGGCCACGCCGATGTCCTGGAGATGCTATGCCGAGCCGGTTTCCATCTCAGGCGCACTGAATGCGATTGAAAGAAAAGCGTACATTCGATGCTCCCTGCACAAGAGATCTTATTTCGACGCGGCGGCAGACAGGCACCGTGGGGCACTGGGGTGGCGCGTGCGAGACCTGCCGGCAGCCCACAACGTCATGATTACGCATCCGGGATTGCTTGCCGACGCTCTTGTGGAACTCGCGGACCGGGAAGCCGCTCAGCCGTAAAGGTTGCCCCAAGGTTTCCAGCCACCCGTCTCGTTCATGAAGCGGCTCGCCGCACGCATGAGCGCAACCCTGCCTTTCTCGACATCTATACGATCATAGGGACCGGCGATCGAAAGCACGGCGATGATGCGCTGCTGCGGGTCGAAGACCGGCACGCCCACAGCCAGGATCTCCGCCTTCTGCTCACGCCTCGAAGTGGCATAGAATTCCCTACGCACCTGCTCGACCGTCGCTTGATCCGGAAGCCTGACGCCCTTCGCGGCCAGCCTGTCGAAATGCCGTGGGGTTATGAACGCCGCGAAGACGCGGCCGGACGCCGTGTTTTCGATCCGCATTGTGGTGCCCACGCGAAAACTGACCCGCAGCAGATCCTGCGTAAGCACCTCCTCGATGATGTAGAGCATGTCGTTATCCAGCACGGCGAGCGTCACACTTTCGCCGAGCTCAACCGAAAGCTCCTCCATAATGGGATGCATTCGCTTGCCAAGACCCGCTTGGTTGAAGGCTATACTGCCCACACGCGCCGCATGCAGCGTCAGGCGGTAGAAACCGTCCGGAACGCTTTCCACCCAACCGGCTTCAATCAGCGTGATAAGCTTTTGATAGTTCGTCGCGCGCGAGCCACCGATTTTGCGCGAAAGCTCAGCGAAGCGGACTGGCCGGTTGAAGCTCGCGATCTCGTCCAGCATCGCAAGCGTCTTCAGCGGAGAGGTCAGCGGGCGAGTGCCTGTCTGCGGGGCACGTTCCTCCCAGTCATTGGTCTTCAACGTCACCCCTCCTTGAAATTCCGAATGGATACGATCGACGGCGTACGGTTGACAAGCATGGGATCCCACCGTTTATTGTCTTCATATAGAAATGATCGTCTTGTATGTGAAGACGGAGCAGAAGCAGAGTGTCCGCAGCCGATCCGACCATAGCTCCAGCATCTGCCGCAGCAAACGCTCCCTCGGGTCGACACGCATTTGGGCGTGGACTGCGGCCTTGGCTCCTCCTTCTGCCTGTTCTTCTGTTCGTCATCGGTTTGTTCGTGCTGCCGCTCCTGGGGATATTGCGGCTTTCCGTCGTCGGGCCGAATGGCCTGACCCTGGAGGCCTATGCCGACTTCTTCAGCGATCCGTTTTACCTCCGGGTCCTTGGCCGCACGCTTATCACTGCCTTGATTGTGACGTTCTTCTGCCTTCTCCTCGGGTACCCGATCGCCTATGTGGCGGCGCGCTACGCGGGGACGCTGGGGACCGCGCTCCTTTTGATCGTAACAATGAGCTTCTGGACGTCATTTTTGGCGCGTACCTACGCATGGATGGTCATTCTCGGCTCACAGGGGCTGGTCGCCAACGTGGCGCGTGTGTTCGGCTGGGAACCTCCACAGATGCTGTTTACCGGGCTGGCCGCGAATATCGGAATGATCCATATTCTCCTGCCGTTCATGGTCCTGTCGCTGTTCGCGGTGATGCAGCGCATCGACCCAAATCTCCTACGTGCCTCCACCGGTCTCGGTGCAACGCCGTTCCAAACCTTCCGCCGCGTGTTCCTTCCACTATCGGTCCCCGGTATGATCAACGGTTGCGCATTGGTCTACATCGTGTGCCTTGGTTTCTACGTAACACCGGAGCTCCTCGGCGGCCCTAAGGACCAGATGATCGCGCGGCTCATCGGATCGCAGATCGAACAGCTTCTGGACTGGCAGGAGGCGGCAACCATGGCGGCGGTTCTGCTTGTCGTGACGCTGACCATTTTCGCCGTCTACGACTATTTCTTCGGGCTTGACCGGCTGTGGCGTTCGTGAGGAGACGAATATGACGAGCCGGCTTCAAAGCTCGCTGATCCCCAAGTTTCTCGCGCTATCGATTGGCGGCTTCCTCCTCCTGCCGATGCTGCTTGTGGTGGTGATGTCCTTCGGCGAGGGGACCTCTTTGAGATTCCCACCCCGCGCCTTCACCATCGACTCCTATATCGTCTATTTTACCAGCGCGGGCTGGATGGTCCCGACGCTCAATTCTTTCATTATCGCCGGCGCGTCGGCCGCCATCACTCTGCTGGTCACCACGCCCGCGGCCTTCGCGTTCGCGCTGTTCGACTTTCCGGGCAAGCGCTTGGTGCGCCTTTTGATCATGATGCCCCTGATGGTGCCCTTCATCGTCATGGCGCTGGCCTACTTCTTCTTCTTCGGCCAGTTGCGTCTGCTCAATACCATGGTCGGCGTGGTCATCGCCCATGCCTGCCTCGCCGTGCCCATCGTCTTTCTTATCCAATCGGCCAATCTGAAGAGTTTCGACTGGACGCTTGTTCGCGCCTCCCAGGCCTGCGGTGCCGGGCATTTCCGCACCTTCCGCTATATTTGTCTGCCTCTGCTCCGGCCGAGCTTCCTTGTCGCAGGGCTATTCGCCTTCATCACCTCCTTCGATGAGACGGTGATCGCCCTTTTCATCTCAGGACGAGCGGCCTCGACCCTGCCAAGGCGCATGTTTGAAAGCGTGCGGCAGGAATCCGATCCTGTCGTTGCCGTGGTTTCCACCCTATTGTTCGCCGTGGTTGCAGCCGTGGCGATCGTGATTGCGTGGCGGCGGGAAGCTGGCCGTTCGCGCTCGGCCACCAGGGATCTTGAACGAGAATGACGCAAGCTCAACCCTTCCTACGCCTAGATGCGGTCAGCAAACGCTATGGCGGCAGAGCGGAACTCGCAGTTGAAGGCGTTTCGGCGGATATTCGCGAGGGCGAGTTCGTCAGCCTCCTCGGTCCGAGCGGGTCGGGAAAGACCACGACACTCATGATGATCGCCGGCTTCGAGCTGCCAAGCGAAGGACGCATCATGTTGTCGGGGAGCGACATCGTCGGGATTCCCGCCCACCGGCGCAATTTCGGCATGGTGTTTCAGAACTACGCGCTCTTTCCCCACATGACCGCTTTCGAAAATGTTGCCTACCCGCTCAGACTGAGGAAACAGCCGTCCTCCCGGATCGACGAGAAGGTGAAGCGTTATCTCGACATGGTGGGACTGGCGCGCTTCGCCTCGCGTAGGCCGGCAGAACTTTCGGGCGGGCAGCAGCAGCGTGTGGCGCTGGCGCGTGCGCTTGTTTTCGAGCCGACGGTCGTGCTCATGGATGAGCCGCTTGGGGCCCTCGATAAGAACCTGCGTGAACAGATGCAGATCGAGATCAAGGAGTTGCAGAAGAAGCTCGGTATCACGTTGATCTATGTCACGCACGACCAAAGCGAAGCGATGACGATGTCGGACCGCATCGCCGTCTTCAACAATGGCCGGATCGAGCAGATTGCCGCTCCCTTGGAAATCTATCGCCGGCCTGAGACGCGGTTCGTGGGTGAATTTGTGGGTGAGAGCAATATGATCGAGGGCCGCGTTGGCGATGCTACTGAGCGCCGCGTCGAGACGGAGATTGGGGAGATCGAGTATGGCCCGGATAGCGCGTTCGGAGCCGGAATGCCAGTGTTTGCCATGATACGCCCCGAACTGATCACTCTGGCGGAAAAGCTGCCTCCACGCAACGGCACCCAACTGACGGTTACACGGACGATCCATTTCGGCGACAGGGTGTCGGTGGAGGGCACGACCGTAGGCGGGACCATGCTGCGCTTTCGTGCCTCCGGCAGGGAAGCCGCTGTCTGCGCGACAGGGCGTCAGGTGAACGTCGCATGGCGTTCGGACGACGTTCACATCCTTGCACGCGGCCAATGACGGAGGATTTCACCGACTGGACCATTGCGCAATTCACGGAGGCATTCCGCTCGGGTGCGGCATCCCCCGTCGAGGTGGCCGGCTGGGCGCTGGCGAAGGCAAGGACCCTCAACGAGCGGTTCGGAACGGTTCTGACCCACATAGCCGATGAGGAGGCGCTTCATCTGGCGCGGGCTTCCGAGCGGCGCTGGCGCGCGGGTACAGCCCGAGGAGCGCTCGACGGGGTTCCGGTGACGATCAAGAATTTGCTCGGCGTCGACGGGTGGCCGCTGGATTTCTGCAGTTTGACCGTCGATCCCGCGACGCGCGCCGATTTCAATGCGCCGGCAGTCGCCCGTCTTCGTGAAGCAGGCATGGTCTTCATCGGCTACACGGCAACGCCCGAATTCAGCTGGAAGCTGGTGACCGACAGCCCAAAATACGGAGCAACGCGAAACCCGCACGATCTCGAGCGGACGGCCGGCGGCAGCAGCGGCGGTGCTGCCGTTTGCGCGGCCGCCGGTTTAGCCCCTGTCCATCTTGGCTCAGACGCCGCGGGCTCTATAAGGTTGCCGGCGGCGTTCTGCGGCGTTTTTGGAATGAAGCCGACCTTCGGAACAGTCGCAGCTTATCCCGCAGGGCCGCTCACCCATATCGGCCCCATCGCGCGCAGCGTGGCAGACGCTGCGCTCGTACTTGATACGATCGGGCAACCCGATCGCCGTGACTGGTACAACACGCCTTTCAAGCGCACCGGCGCCTTTTCGCATTGCTTGGGGCGTCCCCTGACCGGGTTACGCATAGCGTATGCGCCGCGATTTGCCGGGATGCAACCGCTTGCAGAGGTCAAGGCGCTGGTGGACCTAGCGGTGCAGAAGCTCGCCGATCTCGGCGCATGCGTAGAAGAAAAGGAGCCGCTGATCGTTGATCCGAGGGAGATCGGCCGAATCTTCTTCACAGGCGGCTATATTGCCAGGTTTCGCGCGATGGCCGCCGCAACCCGTGCAAGAGTTGATCCCGCCCTGCTCTCCTTGGTGGAAAGGGCGGAACGTCACAGTGCCGAAGACGTCCGGCAGGCTTACGATCAGCGCTATCGGCTGGGATGCCAGCTTGCGGACTTCTTCGAGGATTTCGACCTCCTGGTAACGCCGACGACCATCTGTCCGGCTTTCAAGCTTGGGAGGAATGCGCCCGACGGCTTTGCCGACGATCTGGCCGAATGGAGTGCCTATACCTACAGCTTCAATCTGGCTCAGAATCCCGCCGCGACGGTGCCTTGTGGGTCGACGGAGGGCGGGCTGCCGGTCGGGTTGCAGATTGTCGGCCCCAAATTCAGCGACGCCGCCGTTCTTGCGGCGAGTGCAGAGCTCGAACGGATCGGATCATAGAACCGTTAACAGCTTGAGACCGATAACTTCTCTG
>JAJUHJ010000085.1 GCA_029279965.1 Phyllobacteriaceae bacterium | reverse complement strand
CAACAACATGCTGACGGCCAACCCGGCTCTCGCCGACCGCTACGACAATGATTATCTTATCTTACTGAAAATGAACGAGCAGCGACGAGCACTACATGACCTTGCGAACCAAGCGTCTTTTCAGACGCACAAGATTGCGCCAGTTCATTGACCTACAGCATCGCCCGAAAAATCTGAATCGGCTTTCGGAAAGCACGATGCGTGAATTCAACTGGATAGCGCGCCCCTGTGCGTCCAAAAAGAAGGACGGTGCGCTACAGCATCGGCCCGAAAATCTGAATCGATTTTCGGAAAGCACGATGCGTAGATTCAATGAGATAGAGCGTCCTTTGTGCGTCCAAATGGACGCACGGCGCTCTAACGCTTCGTGCTCTCAAAACCATCTTTGCCCGATGTGTCGGGGTGGGCTGATTTCTGCCTTGGACGGCGTCACGAAACACAAGGACCGGGCGCATGGCCCGGTCCTCAGGAGCATGTAGCCGCTGGGCGAGATCACCCAGCATGAGTAAAATCAAACCGCATCGACGGCCTGTTACTGCGCGGCAGCACGCGCCTCTTCAAGCCAGCCATCGACCAGATCGCGGTTCTCCTCGATCCACGCCGCGGCCTGTCCTTCGATGTCGTCGTCACCGTCGTTCATTGCCGCGTTTTGGGCGAAGATGTCGGGGAGCGGGATCGAAGCGGTCTCGAGCAGCGCGCGCACGGCCGGGTTTTCCTCAAGGAAGGCCGTGTTTGCCACCGGTACAATGTCGTTGGCCGGGAAACCGAGTGTGCAGGGATCGTTCACGCAACCTTCGACGCCCTCAAGCGTCGCCGCGTCGGCAAGGTCCATCAGGTCCTCGGGAAGATTGACTTCCGGCACCTCGATCCACATCACGTCCTCGCCGGGCACCAGTTCGTTGACTGTCCAGTTGGGCGTCCATGTGTAGAAGAGGATCGACTCGCCGTTCTCATAAGCGGCGATCGCGTCCGCCATCGAAGCAGAGTAGCCCGCCTTGATGGGGTTGACGTGGTCGCGCAGCTCGTAGGCGTCGAGATGGTGCTCGATGTTCACCTCGCAGCCCCATCCGGGCGGGCAGGCAACAAGATCAGCCTTGCCGTCGTTGTTGCGGTCGAAGGCTTCCTTTACATCGTCGCGCTTGAAATCATCGAGCGTCTTGATGTCGAACTCTTCGACCGAGGCCTTGTCGACCAGATACCCTTCCAGCGCGCCGCCTTCGGCCACAGCGCCGACGATCTCGGCGGTATCCTCGAAGGTGCTGCGATAGGTGTTGTGCAGGGGGAACCATCCATTGACCCAGAAGTCGATATCACCCTGGGAAACAGCCTGGTAAAATGGCGGATTGTCGAGCGTGGTCGGTCCTTCGACCGTATAGCCAAGCTCTTCCAGCATCTGCTTGTAAATCTCGGCGGGGAACCAGCCGGTGTCCCAGGTGGCGCGGGCCATCTGCACCGTCGTGCCTTCGCCGGGCGTGTCCTGAGCCGCTGCCGGCGCAAGGGAACCGGCGCTCAACAAAGCGGCGGCAGCGACGGCGGGCACGGCATTCTTGAGACTGAACATGTTGCCTCTCCTTCTCGTGTTATGGCACGGGCGCGAACGCCCGAGATGGCAAACAGAAGGCAGGGGACGATCCCCCGCCCTTGCGGGCTACGAACCCGTCTTGTTGGCTTCATCCACGGTTGCAGCGCGCGGACGAAACAGTGAAACCAGCGTCTGACGCAGCGATTGCGTGCGCCCGCCGCTCTTTTCACCCAGCGCCTGGGTGATGCGATCGAGAATGATCGCCAGAAGCACGATGCCGACGCCGCCGGCGGTCGCTCCACCGACATCGAGGCGGCCGAGGCCTGTATAGACGGTCAAACCAAGCCCGCCGGCGCCGATCAGCGCGGCGATCACCACCATCGACAGCGACAGCATCAGCGTCTGGTTGAGCCCGGCCATGATCGTTCTCAGCGCTAGAGGAAACTGCACGTCCCAAAGCATCTGCCAGCGCGTGGAGCCGAACGCCTCCGCCGCTTCGATCAGGTCGCCGCGCACATTGCGTATGCCCAGATTGGTCAGCCTGATGATGGGCGGCAGGGCGAAGATGATCGTGGCTATGATGCCCGGGACCATGCCGACGCCGAACAGCATGACGATCGGGACCAGATACACGAATGAGGGGATCGTCTGCATGATGTCGAGGATGGGGCGGGTGATGGCCCAGACCCTGTCGCTGCCGGCTGCGAGTATCCCGAGCGGCACGCCGATAATGGTGCAGAAAAACACCGACGTGACGATCATTGACAACGTCGTCATGGTCTCCGGCCACAGGCCGATCATGTCGATGAAGAACAGCGCGAGGAGCGTGAAGATTGCAAGGCCGCGGCCGACGGTTCGCCAGGCGACGAGAGCCAGGACCGCGGTGGTGACCAGCATCGGAACGAACTGGAAAAACGCTTCCAGTGCGTTGAGCACGGCGGTTACAGGCACCTGCATCGCGCGGAACAATGGCCGGAAATTGGGCACGAGAAAATCGCGCACCAGGGAATTGACCCATTCGTCGAACGGGATGAGAAGAAGATCAGACGGGCTGAACATGCACGCCTCCGATATAAAAATTGCCAGCCATGGCGCTCATGAGGCAGCCTTGGCGCTGGTATTGTGGGCATTGTCCGTCGAATGTTCGTCCGTCGAAAGCTGCGCGAACAGCGATTCAGGTTCCACCACGCCTTTGAGGCGGCCCTCACCGTTCACCACCGCAACCGGGAGTCCGGAACTCGCCAACCCGTAAAGCTCATGCAGAGGAGTTTCCTCGGCGGCGCGCGGATATTCGGTTGTCAGAACGCTGGCAACTCCGGTTTCGTCTCGGTCACCGCGTGCTGATGCCGACAGATCCTGATAGGTGACGACGCCGGCGATCTTTTCACCGTCGAGCACGTAAAGAGCGTTGCGGTTGAGTTCTTCCATCACGCGCAGCGCCTCCTCGGCGGTGGCCGAAAGCTGCACTGCCGCCGGCTCGGTTGCGGCATGACCCGCGGTGAACACCCGCCCACGGTCGATATCGGCCACGAAGGCGCTGACATATTCATCAGCGGGGTTGGCGACGATCTCCTGCGCCGTGCCGACCTGAACAAAGCGGCCATCCTTCATGATGGCGATCCTGTCACCCAGGGTCAGCGCCTCATTGAGGTCGTGGGTGATGAAGACGATGGTCTTCTTGAGCGTTTTCTGCAGCTTGATAAGCTCGTCCTGCATCTCGCGCCTGATGAGTGGGTCGAGCGCGCTGAACGGCTCGTCCATCAGGAGGATCTGCGGGTCGGTTGCCAATCCGCGCGCCAGCCCAACGCGCTGCTGCATGCCGCCCGAAAGCTCTGAGGGATAGCTGTCGGCCCATGCGGCAAGCCCGACCTGATCGAGCGCTGCCAAAGCCTTTTTTCGCCTTTCTGCCGCGCCCATACCCTTGATTTTAAGTCCATAGGCTGCGTTCTCGGCGATCGTCCGGTGCGGGAACAGGGCGAAGTGCTGAAAGACCATTGCGATCTTGTCGCGCCGGATCTTGCGCAGGCGTTCCGGCGAACAACTGGCAACATCGTCTTCATCGATCAGAATTTGCCCCGAGGTGGGCTTGATCAGCCCGTTGAGCATGCGCACCAAAGTCGATTTGCCCGAGCCCGAAAGACCCATGACGACGAAAATGTGCCCTTCCTCGACGTCGAAATTAGCGTCCTGAACACCGAGCACCTGGCCGGTTTCCTCTAGAATTTTCTCCTTGGTTTCGCCGCGTTCGAGACGCTTTAAAGCGTCCTGCGGCGCCTCGCCGAATACTTTGTAGACGGCGCGGGCTTTTACCTTGGTTTTCATTATTCCTCTATTTTTGCCTTCCGAGAATAGTCGGTCGACCTTCTCGAAACTTCCTCCATATATTTTGTATAAACAAATAATGGTTAGAGACTGTAACGGCTCTAACCATTCTTTGCATTATGATATGTATGCGCGAATGATAGGCCGTTCATGGCTATGGATCAACCACAAATGCGTCCCGTCCGCGGTCATACCGGCTGATCCTTTGACAGCTCCTTGCCCGCTCTGCGCGCAGAGCGCTGTTGCCGGCAGCCGGCGCAATCTGCGCGCTTGGGATCGAAGCCGACGCGGGTCGCCTGTTCAATATGGAAACCGGCAAACGCATAACGCCGCGCTGCACCGCCGACACATCCGGCAGCGAACCGGTCTGGCAACGTGCCGGAGTTCTTGAACCTGGGCATCGGCTGCCGGGCACTCGTGTGGTTGACGCTGCCCGGCTTTTGAGTGGGCTCAGACGGCCGGCCGATGCTCCAGCCCGACAAGTTCAGCCTTGCGCCGGGCCGTTTCCATTCCGAGGGAAATGAAATCCCTCGCGTGCCGCGCAAGGTCGACATTGTCTGACCACAGATTGCGCCATATCGCCGTTTTCAGCGAAAGGTCTTCGTCGACGATTTCGGAAGAGAAGGATTCGAAGGTGATGAAATCGTCATAGCCGATGGCAGTAAGGGAATCGAAAACGGCAGGAAAGTCGACACTGCCCGTTCCGAGATAACCACGGTGGCTCTCGCCGATGTGGACGTATCCGATCTTGCCGGCTGCATTGCGCAAGGCAAGGCCGAGATCGGCTTCCTCGATATTCATGTGAAACGTGTCGAGATGCAGAAAGACATTGGAAGCGCCAGTGTCCTCGATATAAGCAAGCCCCTGCGCCGCCGTGTTGAGCATGTTGCTCTCGAAGCGGTTGACGATTTCCAGGTTGAGCGTGACGCCCGCATCCTTCGCGCGCTCTGCTACTTTCGACAGGTTGGAGACGCTCCGGTCCCACGCCGCCTTCGTGGGCGCTGTTCGGGACATCCCGTGGGCGGAGCTGAGGATGCCGCCCAGCTTCGTGCCTCCCAGATCCCGCGTCAGCGCCACTGCGCGATCGAGAATGGCAACACCATTTTGCGCAATTGCCGGATCGTCGCTCGAAATGTCTCCGTCAGCCGGCAGACCCATGCTGATGGCAACGGCCAGTTTCTGCTTTTCCAGCAATCGTGCGAGCCATGGGATATCGACCTTTGAAGGGTCCAGATAGGAAAGCTCGATAAGATCGTAGCCGAGCTCCCTGGTCCTGACGAGCGTCGTTTCGAGTTCCTCGCGAGAGGATTTCGCGCTCCAGACGAACGAATGAATGCCGAGTTTGGACATGGGTATACCGATCGTTCGGGAAAGTGGGCGCAGCCGGAAAAACCGGCTGCGCGTGCTCGTGTGGGTCAGCGCTCGGCCGTCCAGCCCTGATACTCATCGACGTTTTCCGCCGTGATCAGTTTCGGATCGAGCAGAACGGTGTCCTCTTCCGGCGTCTCGCCCTGGAGAACCGCATAGCCAAGTTCCAGCGCCTCACCGGCCATCACGTAGGGATCCTGCGAAGCGGAAGCCTTGATCAGCGAGTTCCCGGTGGAAAGCGCCTCCTCGATGTCCGGTGCGCCATCCACCGCGGTGATGATGAAGTCCGTGCGGTTAAGCTGACGGGCGGCCAGTTCCGCGCCGATCGCCGTCGGATCGTTGATGGCGAAAACCGCATCGATATCGTCGTAGCGGGTCAGGAGCCCCTGCATGACATCAAGGCCGCCCTCGCGGGACGCCTGGCCATTCTGGTCGTCGGAAATGACGTTGATACCCGCATTTTGCTCGAAGACGCTCTGGCAGCCCTGCACACGGTCGATGATCGAGGACGATTGGGGGCCGTTGATGATAATGACGTTCCCTTCGCCCTCGAGCTCGTCGACGATGTACTGGCAGGCGATTTCGCCGGCTTTGACGTTGTTTGTCATCACCGTGACGTCCGCGCCCGGTGCCGAGACGTCAAAGGCGGCCACGACGACGCCTGCATCCTTGGCTTTCTGCACGGCTGGCGCGATGGCGTTTGCATCGACCGCATTGAGCATGATGATGTCGACGCCGGCGGCGATGAAGCTGTCGATCTGCGAGACCTGCTTGTTCAGGTCATAGTCGGCCGAGACCGATGTGATCTTCACATCCGGGTTGATCTCCCGGGCGCGGTCTTCAATGCCCTTGATGGTGGCGACGAAGAACGGATTGCCCAGAAGGCCAACCGAAATTCCGATGCTGTTGAGTTCCTGGGCCGTGGTCGGGCCGGCCATGCCCGCTACCAGTGCGGCTCCGCAGAGAAGTTTCGTGATGGAACGCATTCTTTCCTCCTTCTTGATTGGCGCCCGGGCGCCCCGATTATCCGGACTGAACCGGCTCTTCGATCATCGATCAGGTTCTGGCGCCGCCCTGGATGCGGTAACGATCCAGCGCGACCGCGGCGATGATGACCAATCCCTTGATGATGTACTGCCATATGTCGGAGACGCCGACGAGAATGAGGCCGTTCGACAGGACGGCAATGATGAGCGCGCCCACCAGAGTTCCCCAGATGGAGCCGACGCCTCCCACAAAGCTCGTGCCGCCGAGGATGACGGCGGCGATGGCATCCAGTTCGTAGGCCTGGCCGAGTTGCAGGCCATTGGCCGCATAGAGGCGGGCAGCCGACATGGCCCCGCCGAGACCGGACATCAGGCCGGACATGGCGTAGACGAACAGGAGCACGACGGAAACTTTGACGCCGGTCAGGCGCGCCGCTTCCATGTTGCCGCCGACGGCGTAAATCCAGGTGCCAAGCACGGTTCGCCGCAGGATGAACCATGAGATCAGCACCACCGAAAGGGCGATGATGGCAAGCCACGGAACGCCGAACAGCGTGCCATTGCCGATGAAACTGAAGGGCAGGCTGGGGTTGAAGACGGTGGTGTCGTCGCCAAGCAGCCTGGCAAGGCCGCGCACCGCCGTGAGCGAACCGAGCGTCACGATAAAAGGGGGCAGCCGCAGGAAAGCGATAAACACGCCATTTGCCAGCCCGCAGGCGAGGCCCATGGCAAGAGCCGCCGGGATGCCGAGCATTCCGATGTCGGGGAACAGGGACACGATCACTGCCACCATGGCCGAAGCCGCCAGGATAGACCCGACAGAAAGGTCGATGCCTCCCGTCAGGATGACGAAGGTCATGCCGGCAGCAAGCACGATGTTGATCGACGCCTGTTGCATGACGATGGAAAGATTGTTGAAGGTCAGGAACCGGCCGCTCAGAAGTTCGAACCCGACTGCCAGGAGGACCAGCACGGGCAGCATTCCCAGCGCCGTGATCATGACCCGGAATTTGACTTGGCGGTCTCTCTCTGTCTGGGCAACTGTATCGGTCATCGGCTTTTCCCGGTTTCTGGGCTGATGGCAAAAGGTGCATCCGAGTGGGCGGCGGTCGCGCCGGTCGAGAGCGTCATGACAGCCTCCTGATCGATGGGCTCTGTGCGGCTGGCGGCAACTTCGCCGGCGATGTGTCCCTCGCGCATGACGAGCACGCGGTCGGCAACGCCAACGATCTCCGGCAATTCGCTTGAAATCATCACAACGGCGATGCCGCGTTTAGCCAGTTCGTCTATCAGGCGGTAGATTTCAGATTTGGCGCCAACATCGACGCCGCGCGTGGGCTCATCGAGAATGATTACCTTGGGTGCCGTCTCAAGGAGCCGCGCAAGGAGCACCTTCTGCTGATTGCCGCCGGATAGCGAGCCGGCATTGGTTGCGGTGCTGCGGGTGCGGATAGAGAGGGATTCCACGGCCTTGTCCGCGCGGCTCTGGCCCCTCTTGAAATTGACGATGCCGGCCATCTTCGCGTCCTCGGCCAGAACGCTGATATTGACATTCTGCGTGATGGACATGTCCAGGAAAAGGCCGAGTGCCTTGCGGTCTTCGGTCAGATACGCAATGCCTTCGTCCAGTGCGTCGCGCGGCGAATTGATGGCCAGTTGTTTGCCATTGAGCGTCACTGTTCCGGAGGTGCGCCGGTCGGCGCCGTAGATCAGGCGCGCAAGTTCCGTGCGGCCGGAGCCGACCAGACCCGCAATGCCGAGAACCTCGCCGCGATAAACGTCGAATGAGCAATCATGCACCGTCTCCCCATCGCTCATGTTGCGGACGGACAGTATGATTTCGCCTTCCTGCTTCGGTGTGTAGTGCTCTTTCTTGTAGAATGAGGAAAGGTCCCGCCCCACCATCATGGAGACCAGCCTGGAGGCGGAAAGCTCCTCTCTCTCCAGCATGCCGACATAGCTTCCGTCCCGCAGAACGCTGCAACGGTCGGCAAGGCGATAGATTTCTTCCATACGATGGCTGATATAGATGATGGCGATGTTTTCGCTTTTGAGCTGGTGGATCACTTTGAACAGCCCCTCGGCTTCGCGTGTGGTCAGCGATGTCGTGGGCTCGTCCATGACGATTATGCGTGCCTGGCCGCTCAGGGCGCGGGCGATCTCGACAAGCTGTCGCTCGCCGAGCGACAGTGCGCTGACGCGCGTTGCCGGCGAGAAACTCACGCCAAGCCGCTCAAGAATGGGCCGCGCCGCCCTGGAAACCGCACGCCGGTCGACCAGCCCGAACCGCGATGGCTCGTCGCCCAGAAACATGTTTTCCGCCACCGTCAGGTTAGGAGCGAGCGATAGTTCCTGGTATATGACGGCAATGCCATGCGCCCTGGCGGCCTTGGGATTGCCGGTCGCGATGGGGACGCCGTCGACCAGAACGGTGCCACCGGGATCGGCGACATAAGCACCCGAAAGCACTTTCATCAGCGTCGACTTGCCGGCCCCGTTTTCACCCATCAGCGCGTGCAGCTCTCCCGCCTTTACTGAAAACGAGACATCCTTGAGCGCCTTGATGGCACCGAAGGTCTTGCTGATGTTGCGCATCTCCAAAACGGGTGCCGTGTCGCTCCCGGCAACCGGGTTCGCCATCGTCATGCGGCTCCTCCCGTCATTATCTCCCCGTTCGCTTGGCTCGCACGGCCTCGACGTTCCTCGACCATAGCACGCCAGCGCGCGCGGTAATCGTCAAGTCCGGAAAGCGAGGTGGGTTTTGCCTCGGCACAGTGCACTGGCTCTACCGAATGGCCCATCGCCTCGTAAGCCAGAATGGCGGCGCCGGTTGCCGAGCCTTCCGGGTTGTCGCCTGACAGAAAGGTCTGTCGTGGCCGGAGTTGTGCAAGCGTTTCGACGTAGAACCCGGTCTTTATCAGGCCGCCATCGATGATGACCGTGTTTTGCGAGCCGATCAGATCGAGTGCGAGATCCGTCATCAGAACGATGTAGAGCAAGGCGAGTGCGGTGCGCTCGGTGGGTGAGGTGAAGGAGCCGAGGATTTCACCGGCCGTTTCCGGAACCGGTCCGCCAGCGGCGAAGCTCGGCAGCGCGAACTGGCCACGATCAATGACGGCCTGCAGCGCTTCGGGCGTAAGGTCGAGTGGAGCGCCATTCCGGATCAGGTCGAACTCGCGCCCACCCATGAAACGGATCGTAGGAGTGGGTACGCCGTCAACGCTGACATTGGCCAGCATGTCGCGCTTTTCATCAAGGGTGTCGAGCGGGCATTCCGCGTTGAAAATGATCACCCAGGTCCCGCTCGAAACCAGCGTAAAGGACTCGTGCCCCGCCGCCCGGTAACAATGCAGTGCCGCGTTCGAATCGTGGACGCCGTTGTGCACGTTCACCGGGCTTTTCTTCCCGGAGGGCAGGGTGATTTCCGTTGACCCGAGGACGGCGCCTGCCCGCGCCTTCGGCGGCATCTTCTCCCGCCAGCCGCGGGCTTCGACAAGCGAGGAGAAGTCCTGTTCCAAAGGTGCCCACAGATGCGAGTGACAGCCCAGATAGGAGATTTCGGAAACAGGAACTCCGGAAAAACGCCAGCTCCAGAACTGCGGGTACGACAGAATATGCCGGGCCTGATCCATCGCTGCAGGAGCCGCCTCCTCGAGCCACAAGAGATGCCGGCTGAAGTTCAGCCCGAGGGGAAGACGGGGCGAATAGGTTTCCGCAAAATCCGGCAGCAGGGTCTCGATCCGCTGAGCGATGTCTTCCGGCGGATCCTGCTCATAGTCGAGGATGGGATGCGTCAACGCGCCGTCAGAGACCAGCGCGAAGGTGCAGCCGTGGCCGGAGAACATGACGCCGCCGACGCCATGCCGTTCGATCGCATCGGCCAGTGCCGTGCGCATCCAGTCATAGAGCTGCACATCATCCAGCACCTTCATGCCGCCATGATCCCGCCAGCGGGGCGCTGTCCTCGCCTCGGCGATGATGTCTCCGGCTGGCGAAAAGACGAACAGCTTTGAATTCGTCTTTCCGAGATCGAACACGGCGAGCGGTGCGTTCATGACGACTTGCTCCCGCTATTGGCGATGACGAGCGTTATGCCGGCATCCTCGATCATCTTGGCGTGCTTGTCGGAAAGCGCGTCGTCCGTCACCAGCGTATTGATGCGCGAAAGCGGCAGCACGACGTTGCGCGGTCGCAGCGAAAACTTGCGGCTGTCGGCGAGCAGGACGATTTCGTCAGCGCAGGCGCTCAGCTCCGTGATAACCCGCACCAGGAGAGGGTGCGATTCAAGGGTACCCTTGCTGCTGATCCCTTGCGTGCCGACAAAGAATTTGGAGGCATAAAAGACAGGCGGCGGCGCGCCGATGGCATGGATGATGCCGGGCTCGCGGTGGAGTTCTCCGCCCCCCAGCACAAGCTGACAGGTGCCGTGCTCGCCGAGATAGGCAGAGAGCGGCATGGAATTGGTGTAGATCCTGAGATTTCGCCGCGCCAGCCTCTCTCCGAGATAGAAGCAGGTCGAGCCGGCATGAACGATGATGGAGTCGCCGTCGCGCACGAGCGCTTCCGCGCTCTGTGCAATCGCCTGCTTTGCTTCCACGGCGATGTCGCGGTTTTCATTGTAGGGGCGTGCAGAGGCGCGATTGGCGTGGCTGTAGCCATCGACCGCTGAGATGCCGCCGTAAACCTTGCGCGCAACGCCAGTCTCATGGAGCTTGTCGATGTCGCGCCTGACAGTCGCCGCTGAAACGCCGAGCACCTCCTGCAAATCGCGAACCGATGCGAAGGGACGTTCCCTGAGCAGATCTTCTATGACTTTGTGACGATCGAGATCGCTCACAACCATGCACCTCCCCGGCGCTTCCGCGCTCTATGATCGACTATAATCATACGAATGACGCTTCTGCAAGCGACTTTGCTCATAGTTGACGATAATAGATCATTCTGTGTAGGAGTAACGTCGCGCAAAGAAGGAGTCTCTCCAGCGAGCACTCATTCACCTGCAGGGAGAACAAGCGGTGGTACAATCCCATGCTCCGGCGCTGACGGCGCTGAAAGAACTCTCGGTGCGCCTGGGGACGGACATCACGCGCACGCAAGGCGCTGGTGGCAACACCTCGGTCAAGGTCGATGGCACGATGTGGGTCAAAGCCTCCGGAACCTGGCTGAAAGAGGCGCTGGAGAAGGAAATCTTCGTTCCGGTGGTGGTGGAGCCGCTGGTGAAGGCGCTGAAAGCCGGCGACATCCGTGCCGACAAGGCCACCGACTTCATCGTTCAGGAGTTGAATGCCTGCAAGTTGCGGCCGTCGATCGAGACGAGCGTCCATGCGATTATGCCACAAAGCGTGGTGGCGCATTTTCACTGCGTAAATGCCATTGCCCATAGCGTGCGCGCCGATGCTCGCGAATGCGTTGCCGGGCGAATGGCGCAGCTTCCACACCTGCGGTGGAGCATGGTTCCTTATCTGCGCCCCGGCTTGCCGCTCGCGCAAGGGATCGCGCAGGTGATTCATGAAGCACCAGATGTCGTTATCCTGCGCAATCACGGCATTATTGTCGCTGGCGACAGCATCGACGAGGTGGCCGAGAGGATCGAGGCCGTGACGCGGGCACTCGCGATCGTGCCGCGCGAGAGTGCTCCGCCCGATCTCGATTATCTGGCAGCGCTTGCGGCGCAGTCATCCTTCAGGCTCCCGGCCGAAAGAGATTCGCACCGGGTTGCCCTGGACCCGCACGCATGCCGCATCGCGGCGACCGGGTCGCTCTACCCGGACCATGTGATTTTCCTGGCGACGCGCCCGGCCGTGCTCGGAGAAGGGGAGAGCCTCGATGGGCTGCTTGATCGGGCGCGTGAGGCGGGGGAGCCGCAGCCGAAGATGATCATTGTTCCCGGCCGGGGCATTCTCGTTGCCGAAGATCTATCGGCCGGCGGCGAGACGATGGCGCAATGTCTGGCAGAAGTGGCCCTGCGCATTGATCCCGATGCACGCATCGACGTGCTCAGCGACGCTGATGAATATGAGCTCACCCATTGGGAAGCCGAGAAGTACAGGCAGAAGCTCGATCGTGCTTTTGAAAGGTGAAAGCCATGCCTGACAGGCATTCCCGGGCTCGCTCCCTTGGTATCGATATCGGCACCTCCGGCATCCGCGTGGCAGCGCTCGATGAGCAGCGAGAAATTTGCGGCAGTGCCGCTTGCGCCTTCCAGGATCGGCAAGAAAGCGCAGACCCTGCTGCCTGGTGGCGCGGGATCGAAAAATGCTTTGAGGATCTGCGCCGGGATCTTTCTCTTTCGGGAATTGCCGCCATTGCCGTGGACGGCACCTCAGGGACCGTGCTGGCCATCGACAGGGCGAACGGGCCGGTCGGCCGGGCGCTGATGTATGATGAATCCTCTCCGGATCTCGCTCTCGTGACGCAACTTCAAGCCGTTGCGCCTGCCGATAGTCCGGCGCTGGGCAAGCAATCGCCTTTGGCGCGCGCCGCGTTTCTGGCGCGCCAGCCTAACGTCGCACGGATCGTCCATCAGGCGGATTGGGTCGCAATGCGGTT
>JAJUHJ010000084.1 GCA_029279965.1 Phyllobacteriaceae bacterium | reverse complement strand
GACATGACAGTCGCGGTCTTGTCGATCAGCTTGCCCTCGGCCCATAACGGACCGGTCTGGTCCAGGAAATTCTTGAGCTGCGCAGCCATCATGCCGTAGCGCGTCGAAATGCCGAAGATGAAGCCGTCATAGTTGGCGAGTTCCAGCGGCTCGGCGATCGGTGCTTCCTGGTCCAGCTTGTAGCCGGCCTTCTTCGCCACCTCCTCGGGCACCAGTTCCGGTACGCGCTTGATGGTTACATCAGCACCAGCTTCGCGCGCACCTTCGGCTGCGGCCCGCGCCATGGCTTCCATGTGCCCCCAACTCGAATAGTAAAGTACCAGAATCCTGGCCATCTTGATCTGCTCCTTCTGTTCTCAACGTCATGGTAGCCCAACTGATCTAAGCGTTGAGACCCGCATAATGAAACCTCTCAACGACCGACACAGTGTTCACTGTTCGCGTTCCATTGCCGCATATCCCGGATGCGGCTATCTGGTGAGATCTTAAGGAGAACGCGCGATGAGCGAAATTGTTACGGCGGGTATGGTTGTGATCGGAGACGAAATCCTCTCCGGCCGCACGAAAGACAGGAATATTGGCCATCTGGCGGATATGATGACCGCCATCGGCATCGATCTGAAGGAGGTGCGCATCGTTGCCGACGACCAGCCATTCATCGTCGAGGCGGTGAACGCACTGCGCGCCCGCAATGCCTACGTTTTTACCACCGGGGGCATCGGCCCCACCCATGACGACATCACCGCTGATGCCGTCGCTGCCGCGTTCGGCCTGCCCTGCGACTACGATCCGGCGGCATACCGGCTGCTGGAGGAACATTACGCCAAGCGTGGCATAGAGTTTTCCGAGGCGCGCAAACGTATGGCGCGAATGCCGAAGGGGGCTATGCATATCGCCAACCCGATCTCCGTGGCTCCCGGCTTCCAGATCGGGAATGTCTATGTGATGGCGGGTGTGCCGGCGATCTTCCAGGCCATGCTCGACAGTGTAATCCCGACGCTCAAGACGGGCGCCAAGCTGATTTCAGCCGCCATCCCCTCACCCCATCCCGAAGGAACGATCGGCGGTCCGCTGAGCGAAATCCAGGAAGCGCATCCAGAGACGATCATCGGTTCCTACCCCAAATACCAGGACGGGAGTTTCTGGACCGAAATTGTCGTGCGCTCGCGTTCCGAGGAGGCATTGAAGGCGGCGAAGGCAGCGATTGAGGAAATGCTTGAAGACCTGTTGAAACGGAATTGAACGCTTGCCGTTGACCCTCGCAAGACCTGAGCCGGCAGACAAGATGCTGAGCGCTCATGTCGTTCGTTGTGGAGGGTTCCATGAGCTACAAAACCATCGCCGCCATTCTCCAAAGCGAGAGAGACGCGCCACGCGTGCTGGATTTCGCCCTGCCCCTTGCGGCGCGCCATGAAAGCCACATCATCGGTGTGCATGCGGAGATGCTGCCTGTGGCGATAACCTCTCCCTTGGGTGCCCCCATGGTGGATTTCACCATGAATACAGATGCCGAAGCTGACCGGCGTCATGCATCGCTGCGCGCCCTCTTCGGTGAGCGTACCAGGGCCGAAGGCGTGATGGCGGAGTGGCGCGGCTACGAGAATGTCTCAGGTGATTCTGCAATTTCCGGTATTGAAAGTGCCCGCACGGCCGATCTCGTGATCGCGCAGCAGAACGATCCGAACGCAAGCGGGCGGATGACTGCCGATGTGGAAGCCTTGATATTCGAAAGCGGGCGGCCGGTCCTTCTCGTGCCCTACGCCTTCTCGGGCCGGAGCGCGCCCTTTACCAGGGTCATGCTTGCGTGGAACGGCAGTAAGGGGGCCGCACGGGCCGCCTTCGATGCGCTGCCGCTGATGAAAGAAGCGGGCGCGGTGGAGGTGCTGAGCATCGATCCGCGCGACACGCTGCATCAGGACGCAGGCTTTGCAGGAACCGCAATCGCCGCCTCGCTCGCCCGCCATGGAATAGATGTGACCACAAAGACCGAGGCATCCGGCAGCCTTTCCCACGGTGAGGTTCTGGCCAATCGCATTGCGGATGCGCATGCGGATCTGCTTGTGATGGGCGCTTACGGTCGCTCGAGGCTCTCGGAGTTCGTCTTCGGTGGCGTCACCCGTAGCATTCTCCAGTCCATGCCGGTGCCAACCCTGCTGGCGCGATGAGACGGGCACTAAAAAGGGCATGAGTGGGGGCAATGCTTGCTCTCCGGCGTCAGTTTCGGGATAATTCCTCTTGCATCTCTCACCCGTGTCGGTGAGTGCCCCGGAGTGGATATGGCCCTTCCCGAAAAAGCATTCCCCGTCTCATGGGATCAGTTCCACCGCGATGCTCGTGCGCTGGCATGGCGGCTTGCCAGCGTCAATGGCCAGTGGAAAGCCATCGTGTGCATCACACGCGGTGGGCTTGTCCCGGCAGCGGTCATCGCACGCGAACTTGGTATCAGGTTGATCGAGACGGTTTGCGTTGCTTCCTATCACGACTATTCCAGCCAGGGAGAACTCACCGTTCTGAAGGAGATTTCGCCCTCGCTGCTGAAACACGGAGGGCGCGATGTACTCATCATCGACGACCTTACCGATACCGGCAAGACGGCAGCAATCGTGCGTGCAATGATCCCCGAGGCTCACTTTGCCGCCGTTTATGCGAAACCCAAGGGCCGCCCGCTGGTTGATACGTTCATCACTGAAGTCTCCCAGGACACCTGGATCTATTTCCCCTGGGATATGGGCTTTTCCTACCAGAAGCCTATCGCCGAGGAATGATTACCAGTCTGCGCAGAACGATCTGAAATCACCCTCTTATTTGCCTACTGGGCATCCCGTCATATCTTTGTGTGAGAGATTCGATGCACAGACGATCGGACGGGAAAAAGAATGAGCCATTTGACACGCCTCAACATCATAGAGCGGCTGCGCCAGTTGTTCGGCGGCAACCCGCCACGCGTTCAGGCGGCCGCGCTGCCCTGGCGCAAGACAGATACAGGAATCGAAGTATTGCTGGTCACCAGCCGCGGCACCGGGCGCTGGATTCTCCCCAAAGGATGGCCGGAAGGCCGCGAGACGTTGTGGGAGAGTGCGGCACGGGAAGCAATGGAGGAAGCCGGTGTCGAAGGCCGAATGGCCCGCGACGAACTTGGCCGTTATTTTTATGGGAAACAGACGGGCACCGGCCTTCGCTGGCGCTGCGAAGTCGCGGTGTTCCCGCTTGAAGTGGAACGAGAGGTCAAGAAGTGGCCGGAAAAGAAGAAGCGGACGCGGCGCTGGGTCAATCTGGCCGAGGCGTGCCGGATGGTCGAAGAGCCGGACCTTGCGGAACTCATTGCCCGGTTCGACGGTAATCCACGGAAAATTGCCGCTTGAGAGATTGCGCACTACGGAATTCCCGCCGCGGCACTTGTGCGGGCGGGCGGCATTTCCTAGGCGACAGGACGAGTTGCCGCAACTGCAGCAGCACTGAAGGATCGACTTGCCGCCCATGACCAACCACACATCGAACCCGAAAAAGCAGACCCTCGACAAGGACCTCGACAAACTGGTTCATGTCGAGGAGGCAGCAAGTCTTGCCGCGCGTGGATTGGTCGCGCCGGGCCTGGGACTTCTCTTTCTGGCGCTGGCTGCAATCATCGGCTCGATCGCCGCAATGGGCGAGCCTCGCGCCATCATCATCGTCGTTGGCGCCGCCATCGGCGCTTACATGGCGCTCAACATCGGCGCAAACGACGTGGCGAACAATGTTGGCCCGGCGGTCGGCTCCAAGGCACTGACCCTGGGCGGCGCGCTTGTCATCGCCGCTGTTTTCGAGAGTGCCGGCGCACTGATAGCGGGCGGTGACGTCGTCGATACGATATCAAAGGGCATCATCGCGCCCGAGGCAGTGGACAGCCCCGCGATTTTCGTGCGCGCCATGATGGCCGCCCTCATCTCCTCCGCCCTATGGGTCAATCTGGCCACATGGATCGGTGCACCGGTTTCCACCACCCATTCGGTGGTCGGAGGCGTGGTGGGCGCGGGTATAGCGGCGGCTGGATTTGCTTCCGTGAACTGGCCCATGATGGCGCAGATAGCGGCAAGCTGGGTCGTCTCTCCTTTGACGGGCGGCATTGTTGCCGCTGTTTTCCTCGCGTTCGTCAAAACGGCAATCATCTATCAGGACGACAAAATCGCAGCCGCACGGCGGTGGGTACCGTTGCTGATTGCCATTATGGCCGGTGCATTCACCGCTTATCTGGCCATGAAGGGGCTGAAAAAGCTCGTTGCGCTCGACAATTCGATGGTGGTCGCCCTCGGCATTGCGGCATTCCTCCTCGTCTGGGCGCTATCGCACGTTCATGTTCGCCGGCAATCCGAGGGTATGGAGAACCGAAACCAGTCCCTGCGGCGCCTGTTTAACCTGCCGCTTGTCGTATCGGCGGCGCTGCTTTCATTCGCGCATGGCGCCAATGACGTTGCCAACGCCGTGGGCCCGCTGGCGGCGATCGTCTCCACGGTGCAGGCCGATACGGTGACGTCTCAGGTCGCCATTCCCCTCTGGGTAATGATGATCGGAGCGGTGGGTATTTCCCTCGGTCTTGTCCTTTTCGGTCCAAAACTTATTCGCATGGTTGGCGAGCAGATTACCAAGCTCAATCCCATGCGCGCCTTCTGTGTGGCACTGTCGGCGGCAATCACCGTCATCATCGCTTCCGCGCTCGGCCTGCCGATTAGTTCAACGCACACGGCAGTGGGCGCCGTGTTCGGCGTCGGCTTTTTCCGTGAATGGTACACGGCTCACTCGAAACGCCGCCGTGCCTATCTGGAGCGCAGAGGTGTGCAGGTAAGGAACGACGGCGCCGAGGGGGAAACTACCGGTCCGCTCGATTTTCTTTATGGGAACGGGGAGAATGGGAACCAGGAGGTCTCGCGCGAAGAGATCGCCCGTCGCAAGCTGGTTCGCCGTGCCCATGTTCGAACCATCGTTGCTGCCTGGGTGACGACTGTGCCTGCGGCTGCCCTGCTTGCGGCACTCGTCTTCACCGTCCTCGATATGCTGGCGTGAGAGCGTCTGACGGCCGGGCCAGACGGTAAGCATCGGTGATTGCAATGCCCGGTGCTCTTCCTTCGTTCTTTTTCTTTCATCACTCCCCGATATCCACACCATAACCCACAACATATAGCGGGTCATGCTTCTGTCACAGACGACGCCTTGACGATCGAAAGCGAGTCGCTTTCTATGGCCACATGCGTTCGCTACGAACGTGGGCCGGAAGTCTACAGTCGGCCATGTTTCCTATCGGTGCTGCGTATCAGACGCGCTCTCGCCCGTTGTCGCCACGGGCGGAGATGGCTTGGTTGCGCAAATCACAGGCGGCGGGGGCGCTGGGTGTCGGGGCTGGCATAAGCAAAGTGTTAATACTATATTTAGTGTTTGCCGCCACGTTTGACACCAGATAATGTGAATTCTCGATCAGAGAACAATCACAGGAAGCGTCAATTGTGGACCAGCCGGGTTCCCCGGCCGTGCTTGTCGAGTGGTGAGTAACCGACGCGCGAATCAGGGGAGCAAGGTGAAGACAGCTGTCGCGTCGGGTGACGCGGCGATTTCGGCGGACTGGTCTGTCGTGTGATGGAATGTGACGAGCATTGCCGCGCGATAGACGCTATATTTGGGATCAAGAGGGACGAAGATGCGCATCGAACGCCGGTTCACGAAGGAAGGCCAATCGCCCTATGCGGAGATACCGTTCCGCAAGGCCGTGAGCGAAATCAAAAATCCGGACGGCTCCGTCGTCTTCCGGCTGGCGGATATCGACGTTCCGGCGCAGTTTTCCCAGGTTGCGAGCGACATCCTTGCTCAAAAATATTTTCGCAAGGCGGGTGTCCCCGCCCGCCTGAAGAGGATCGAGGAGAATTCCGTTCCCTCCTTCCTGTGGCGCTCCGTCGCCGACGAGGACGCTCTTGCCGCGCTTCCAGAAGACGAGCGCTACGGCTCTGAAAGTGATGCACGCCAGGTCTTCGATCGGCTTGCCGGCACCTGGACCTATTGGGGCTGGAAAGGCGGCTACTTCAATTCCGAATCGGATGCGCGGGCTTTCATGGACGAGCTTTGCTATATGCTCGCCACCCAGCGCATCGCCCCCAACTCCCCGCAATGGTTCAACACCGGCCTCCATTGGGCTTATGGCATCGATGGACCCGGCCAGGGCCATTATTATGTCGATCCGTTCACGGGCAAGCTCACCAAATCCAAATCTGCCTACGAGCATCCCCAGCCCCACGCCTGCTTCATTCAGTCCGTGGGCGATGACCTCGTCAATGAGGGCGGCATCATGGACCTTTGGGTGCGTGAAGCACGGCTCTTCAAATATGGCTCCGGTACCGGCTCCAACTTCTCGGCCCTGCGCGGTGAAGGCGAGAAGCTGTCGGGCGGCGGCAAGTCCTCCGGCCTGATGTCGTTCCTGAAGATCGGCGACCGCGCCGCTGGCGCGATAAAGTCGGGCGGCACCACGCGGCGTGCGGCCAAGATGGTCGTGGTCGACATCGACCATCCGGACATTGAAGACTACATCGACTGGAAGGTGAAAGAGGAGCAGAAGGTCGCCTCCCTCGTCACCGGCTCCAAGATCGTCAAGAAGCACCTTGAAGCCATCATGAAGGCTTGCGTGAACTGCCAGGCTGACAATGACGATTGCTTCGATCCCGCCAAGAACCCGGCGCTCAAGCGCGAAGTGAAGGCGGCGAAGCGCAATGCCGTGCCGGAAAATTACATCAAGCGTGTCATACAGTTCGCCCGGCAAGGGTACACGGACATTGCCTTCAAGACCTACGACACGGATTGGGATTCGGAAGCCTACCTCACCGTCTCCGGCCAGAACTCCAACAACTCCGTCTCGGTGAAGGACGATTTCCTGCGTGCAGTCGAGAATGATGGCGAGTGGACACTCATCAACCGGATCGATGGCAAGCCCGCCAAGGTGCTGAAAGCGCGAGACCTGTGGGAGCAGATCGGCTACGCTGCCTGGGCCTCGGCCGATCCGGGGCTCCATTTCAACACGACCATGAACGACTGGCATACCTCGCCGGCGGCAGGCCCCATCCGCGCCTCCAATCCCTGTTCGGAATACATGTTCCTGGACGACACGGCGTGCAACCTCGCCTCCGTCAATCTGCTGCAGTATCGCGGCAAGGATGGCAAGTTCGATATCGCCGCTTACGAGCACACGGTGCGGTTGTGGACGGTGGTTCTCGAAATCTCCGTCATGATGGCGCAGTTCCCGTCGAAGGAAATCGCCAGGCTCTCCTACGAGTACCGCACGCTTGGCCTTGGCTATGCCAATATCGGCGGCCTCCTGATGACCTCCGGCATTCCTTATGATTCGGATGCAGGCCGCGCCATCTGTGGCGCGCTGACCGCCATCATGACGGGCGTTGCCTATGCCACCAGCGCTGAAATGGCGGGCGAGCTCGGCCCCTTCCCCGACTATGAGCGTAATGCCGGGCATATGCTGCGCGTCATTCGCAATCATCGTCGCGCCGCGCATGGTCAAGTCGACGGCTATGAGAACCTCTCCGTCAATCCCGTCGCCCTCAAATCCGAGGAATGCCCCGACGCCGACCTCATCGAGCATGCCCGCGCCGCATGGGACCGGGCACTGGAGCTCGGCGAAAAGCACGGCTACCGCAACGCGCAGGCCACCGTCATCGCGCCCACTGGCACGATCGGCCTCGTTATGGACTGCGACACGACCGGCATCGAGCCAGACTTTGCGCTCGTGAAATTCAAGAAGCTCGCCGGCGGCGGCTATTTCAAGATCATCAACCGTGCCGTTCCGGAAGCTCTGCGCACCCTCGGCTATTCCGAGGCACAGATCGCTGAGATTGAGGCTTACGCCGTCGGCCACGGCAATCTCAATCAGGCACCGGGCATCAATCCGGCAACGCTGAAGGCCAAAGGCTTTACGGACGAGAAGATCGAGGCACTCAATACCGCGCTGAAATCGGCCTTCGACATCAAATTCGCCTTCAACCAGTGGACACTGGGAGCAGATTGGCTGAAGGAGACCTTCGGCTTCACCGCAGAACAGCTCGACGACTTCTCCTTTGAGCTGCTGCCCGCCCTCGGCTTCTCGAAAAAGGAGGTTGAGGCCGCCAACATTCACATTTGCGGCGCCATGACACTCGAAGGTGCGCCGCACCTGAAGGAAGAGCACCTTCCCGTCTTCGACTGCGCCAATCCCTGCGGCAAGATCGGCAAGCGTTATCTTTCGGTCGAATCCCATATCCGCATGATGGCGGCAGCGCAGCCCTTCATCTCGGGCGCGATTTCCAAGACCATCAATATGCCGAACGATGCCACGGTGGAGGACTGCAAGAACGCCTATATGCTTTCCTGGAAGCTGGCGCTGAAGGCCAACGCGCTCTACCGCGACGGCTCAAAGCTCTCGCAGCCGCTCAATGCCTCGCTGCTTTCCGACGACGAGGAGGAGGCCGATGATCTGGTGGAAGAGCTGATGGCCAGCCCCACCGCGGCCCAGGCGGCCCAGGTCACCGAAAAGATCGTCGAGCGCGTTGTGGAGCGTGTCGTGCGTGAGCGCGAAAAGCTGCCCAACCGCCGCAAGGGTTATACGCAGAAGGCGATCGTCGGCGGGCACAAGGTTTACTTGCGCACCGGTGAGTTCGATGACGGGCGCCTCGGCGAGATCTTCATCGACATGCACAAGGAAGGCGCAGCCTTCCGCGCAATGATGAACAATTTCGCCATCGCCATTTCGCTTGGCCTGCAATATGGCGTTCCGCTGGAGGAATATGTGGAGGCATTCACCTTCACCAAGTTCGAACCGGCCGGCATGGTGCAGGGCAACGACGCCATCAAGAATGCCACCTCCATCCCCGACTATGTCTTCCGTGAGCTCGCGGTCTCCTACCTTGGCCGCACCGACCTTGCCCATGTCGATACGTCCGACTTCACCAACACCGCGCTCGGCCGTGGCATCAATGAAGGCAAGGCGACGCCCTTCTCCAGGGGGCTGACGCGCGGCGCCTCGCCATTCAAGGTGGTGGAAGGCAAAGGCGAGCCGAAGGGTGATGCGGCCAGCGGTTCCGACACCGCGGCACGCTCCGCGCCGGGCGGCGCTGCCTCCAATATTCGCGCGATCTCATCCGGCAACACGGTCGCGGCGCTGAAGCACACTGTCGCCGGCCTCCAGGAAGAAGCCACGGCCTTCCGCCGCGACTATGAGGAGCGCGCGAAGGAACTGGCCGAGGAAGCCGCCGAGGACGAAGGCGCAAACGCCCTCTTCTCCGATCAGGCGGCAGAAGAGGCCGCGGAAGCCAAGAAGGTGGAAAGCCACCGCCGTCAGCAGGCGATCATGCAGGGCTACACGGGCAACATGTGTTCGGAGTGCCAGAACTTCACCATGGTGCGGAACGGAACCTGCGAGAAGTGCGATACGTGCGGGGCGACGAGCGGGTGTAGTTGAGGACGTCGTTGGACGCACCAGTGGAAAAATTCCGAGGTCAGCCAAACAGCCAAAACTGATCGGCTGAAAGGAAAGTCCACTTTCCGGCGCTGACAAGCCAGATAGTCCCGGACGCTTCAGGAGCGTCCGGGACGGTTTCGAGAACGAAATAAAACATCCTCATATTGACGCGGAACGGAAGCGGCTCTGCCTCCCGGGAGCAACTGAACCGCTCCAGCTTTCTGCTATTGCTGAGGCGAGCTGTCGTCGGGAGCGGTCACGTCGCTGCCGGACGCGTCACCGCTTTCAGCTTCTTCTTCCACAGCTTCAGGATCTGAATCAGGTTGTCCGCTGTCGCTGGTGTCATCTTGCGCGTTCTCAGCATCAGCCCCGGTTTCTCCACGCGGCGACGAAGCAGCATCCATGTCTCCGTCCCTGGCCGTATAGACCAGGATAGCACCGGGATCTTCCAGCTCCTCAGCTCCCTCTCCCTCCTCGTTCTGTACCCCACCCTGCGTGTCCGTCAGAATGTAGATCGTGCGGCCATCATCAGCGATCTCAAGGTCACGCAAGCGGTTCTGGCCGAGATAGTAGCGGGTGAAGCCCGCGTCAGCTGCGGCCGGATCGAAGGCGTAGATCGAGCCGTGCTTAAGTGTCGTGCTCAAGAGCATCCCCTCCAGGTCGGACAAGCCGCTCTCGTAAAAGGCCACAGACGAAGGACCGATGCTTGGACGGCAGAAATAGCCAAAATCCTCACATCCCTCGACTGGTTCGGTGACCGTGAACATGGTGGCAATGGGTGGCACATAGTTGTCGGGTGCTTCCCATTCGCTTTCCGTCTGCTGTGGCACATTTTCCGGCGCGCCTTGTGAGGGTCCGTACCATTCCAGGGACTCGCAGGGCTCGGAAGCTTCGGACCACTGCGCATAGAGGTAGAAATGGTCGTCCTGTTGTCCTGCTACATGGGGCCAACCATAGTTGTCGCCAGCCGTGATCACATTGATCTCATCATCTGAATCGGGCCCATGTTCATTGGCATAGAGCGTACCATCGGGACCGAAGTCGAGGCCTTGCGGGTTGCGATGGCCATAGCTGAAGATATGGCTGCGCACGCCTTCGATTTCGGGGTTGTCCTGCGGGATTGAACCATCGAGGTTCAGGCGCAGCACTTTGCCCTGATACGCAAACCAGTCTTCTTCTTCGATCTGCTCCGACGTTGGCAAGGTTTGAGCTTCAATGGGTCTGCACCAGTTTGCGAGCTGATTATGACCCTGGTCGCCGACGGACAGGTAGATCAGGCCGTCAGGACCGATCTGCATCCGACCGGAATTATGATCATTGTTGGCGGGGATTCCAGACAACACGTCCTGGGGGTTCGATAGCGTTCCGGAAGCTTCATCATAGTCGAGGCTGACGACCTTGTTGAAAATGCGGTGATAGGGATCCGTTTCATCCGGCCGTGTCGGGTCCGTTCGCTCGTCATCCTCGTAAGTGACATAGACGAAGATCTGATTGGTGCCGTCACCGAATTCGGGATGAAAGACGAAACCCATGACGCCTGTCTGACCCGGCTCGGCCAGGTCCGGCATGTCGAATTCATAGGCGGCTTGGACGGTCCCATCTTCAGGGTGTACGCGGGTGAGCTTCCCAGCCGTTCGTTCCGTTACCCACAACCATCCGTCGGGTCCGAGACGCACTTCGAAAGGATTGGCAAGCCCGTCGACCAGGACATCCTTTTCGAAGGGAAACTCGGCACTGGTGACGTCTTCGGGAGATTGCTGAGCGTTCACCGGAGACAGCATTGCGGCCGTAGCAAGCGCCGTGGTGAGATAAAGAGATTTCCAGACATGCATCGCGATTCTCCCATAACGGCAGGTAACGGATCGACCGATCGCTATTACCAATGAGGGTTAGCTGGAGGTTGAAGACCAACACGCCTGCTGGCGCTATGTTCCCTTGGAGTGTGGCCCAGCCGGCGCAAGGCCCTTCACCTTTCCATGAGCCGCTGGTGAAGAGTGCGGGATGTCTAACCGAGGGCTGAGATGTTCGCCCTGTTAGGCGAAGTGCCGGAAAGGGGGCCGGCGTCCGGGCTCATCCAGAATGGGCGCCCCAGCTCTCCTGCATCACGTCTCGACGGAGAAGCCGAAGCCGGAAAGGAGCCGGCGCAGGTTTGCCGATGGCCTGCCAGAGGTGAGAAAGGCGACATCGGGCCCTTCCCGTCGGGCCTGCGGTGGCAGGGCTGCGGCAAGCGTTAGCGCGCGCCGGGCGATCGCCTCGGAGGTGTCGATCCAGTCCACCGGCCACGGCGCGGTCTTACGCATCCGGTTGACCAGAAAGGGATAGTGGGTGCAGGCAAGCACGACGATGTCTGTGCGTGCGCCGTCGCGTTCCACGAAACATGGTGCGATCTCTTCACGCACGGCCTCCTCCTCGACAAAACCTTCGTGCATGTAGCGCTCGGCAAGGCGCGCGAGATTCTCGCTTCCGACCAGCCTCACATGGCACCTGCCCGCATGCTGACCGATGAGATCGCGCGTGTATTGCCGGCGCACGGTGCCTGGCGTGGCCAGCACTGAGACCAGCCCGGAGCGGGTGCGCTCCGCCGCCGGTTTGATTGCCGGGACAGTGCCGACGAATGTCTGTCCCGGATAGGCCGCGCGCAGATCGGCAATTGCAAGCGTCGAGGCCGTGTTGCAGGCGATCACGACCAATGCCGGCGAGAAGCGTTCGATCAGACTGCCGAACAGCTCGACCAGACGCCCGCGCAGAGCCTCCTCCTCCCACACGCCATAGGGGAAGGCCGCGTCGTCCGCCACATAAACATAAGGGAGTTGCGGCAAGAGGATGCGCGCCTCCTTCACCACGGAGAGCCCGCCGATGCCGGAATCGAAAAAGAGGATGGGGCCGGTACTCACCTCATCCATCCGACGGCGCGCCGCTGCCGCGCGGCCTTTTAGGCGAGAACTTTTCCAGTGACGCAAGCACGCCGCGCAGGACCGCAAGCTCCTCCACCGTAAATCCCGGCCGTGTGAAGAGCGCGCGCAGATTGTCCATCATCTTCGGCTTCTTGTCGGCTGTGCGGAAATAGCCGCGGTCCGAGAGCACCCGGTCCAGATAGACCATCAGACTTTCCAGGTGCTCGCGGGAGGCTGGGGTCAGGAGCGGCGAGGACGGCGCAACGCCCTCACTTCCCGCCTTCATCCATTCATAGGCCATGAGAAGCACGGCCTGAGCCATGTTGAGTGAGGCAAAGGCAGGGTTGACCGGAAAGGTGACGATCTCGTCCGCCATCGCCACCTCTTCATTGGTCAGCCCCCAGCGCTCGCGGCCGAAGAGGATGCCGGTCTCCTGCCCGGCTGCAACGCGCGCGCGCAGATCCAAAACGGCCTCAGAAGGCCCGCGCACCGGCTTGAAATTGTCGCGCGGGCGTGCAGTCGTGGCAAAGAGAAAATTCAGGTCGGCGACGGCGATGGCCAGATCATCGAACACGCGTGCGGCTTCGATCACATGGTCGGCGCGGCTGGCGGTTGCCCGCGCCTTCTCGTTCGGCCAGCCATCGCGCGGGCGGACAAGGCGCAGATCGGCGAGGCCGAAATTAGCCATCGCGCGCGCCACCATGCCGATGTTCTCGCCGAGTTGCGGTTCCACGAGAATGACGGCCGGACCGCTTGCGATCATTTCGTGCTGCTTGTTTGTGCCTGCCATAATGTGCCTGTTAGCCGCTTGTGTCGGCCCGGTAAAGCATGCTGCTTGCAGCCTTTGCCAAGCGGCCGGG
>JAJUHJ010000083.1 GCA_029279965.1 Phyllobacteriaceae bacterium | reverse complement strand
GGGATAACGGAAGTGCCAAAGGTGGCCGTTCACGTCGACCTGTTCGACCTCAAGATCGGAAATGGCCGTCTGCAGCTTCGGATCCCAGTTCACCAGCCGCTTGTCGCGATAAATGAGACCTTGCTTGTAAAGACTGACAAAGACCTCCAGGACAGCCTCTGACAGCCCCTCGTCCATGGTGAAGCGCTCGCGCGACCAGTCGCAGGATGCGCCCAGCCTCTTAAGCTGGTTCATAATGGCGCCACCGGACTGGTCCTTCCACTCCCAGACTTTCTCGATAAACTTCTCGCGTCCCAGTTCGCGCCGATGGAGCTGCTGCTCCATCAGTTGCCGCTCCACCACCATCTGCGTCGCGATACCCGCGTGGTCCATTCCCGGCTGCCACAGCACGTTCTTTCCGCGCATGCGCTCGAAACGCACCATGATGTCCTGTAGCGTGTTGTTGAGCGCGTGACCGATATGCAGGGAGCCGGTCACGTTGGGTGGCGGGATGACAATGGTGAAAGCCTCCGCGCCTGCCTTGGCCCCCGCACCTGCGGCAAAAGCACCGGCCTCTTCCCAACGTCCGGCGATTTTCTTTTCAACGCTTGCCGCGTCATACGTCTTTTCGAGCATAGGATTTATCCGTGCTGGCCGGCCATTCGTGCAGGGTGTAAAGCCGAAGGGTAAGGGCAAGTCAACCGGGCCGAATGCACGCGGCCGGCGCGCCTCATTCGGCGCCAGTAATATACCGCGCCATCTCAACCTACATTGCAACGTGTGCAGCGTAACACGTGGAGCAACGACGCTGAATGCTACAGCATCGGCTTGAACATCTGAATCGATTTTCGGAAAGCACGATGCGTATATTTAATGCGCTAGCGCGTCCTTATGCGTCCAAGGAGACGCACGGCGCGCTAACGCTAGCAGTCTCCACGCGCGATACGTTCGATCTCTTCCCGCACGAGCCGCTCGACCATTTGCGGCAGATTGTTGTCAAGCCATTCCTGTAACATTGGCCGCAGCATTTCCTCCGCCATCTGATCGAGACGTTTGCGCCGGCTTTCCCATAGCGCCTCGTTCAATTCATCAAAGGCAGCGGCCACCTTACGACCCGGCACCTCCGAAAGGATCGCGGAGCGTTCACGTCCGCCAGGGCGGTTCGAGTCGGATAAGAAATCCGGCATCCCGAATGGCTGGGCCGGTGGCTCTTCGTCGGAGGGTGACTGCTTTTGGCGGGAACTGGCAGGTTCTCTCTCGCTCCACGAGGGGCGCCAAGCATCCCCTCCTTCATTGGCTGGATTAAGGGCAGCGTCCAGTTCTGCCTCTACCTTCTCATCCTCCTGAGACGGATCTGCCTGTGGTGTTTCCGGAAATGCTGTTTCGCCGGGTGGGCTATCGTCAGCCTGCGATGCCGATTTGAACTCCGGAACCGGCTTCAGTTCAGCTCGAAAGCTTTCCACCTCCCCACCATTCTCTTCGATCGGCGCGTCCGCCTCCTGCGGTTCTTTTCGCCCGGTCTCACCGTCCTCTATGATGCGTCGGATCGACGCGAGGATTTCTTCCATGGAGGGTTCACGCTGTGCGCTGTTTGCCTGTGCCATCGTCCCGCCGCTGCCTCTGTCTTGCCCCCATCTGGGGGCTGACGACCTTGCGAATCAAGACGAGCGTAACGAAGCCGAGGGGATGTGAGAATCCCCCCAAGTCGAATTGTCACGCTTTCACACAGGATTGCCGTCTCTAAGAATTTTCTGGCAGGCAGAAAGCAAGCCGCTTAGCGCCCGTCAGGCGTCCGCAGGCCGTACCACTTGTCCTTGACCGCGCGATAATGCTCCTCAGGGTCGTAACGGGCAACATCGAGGCCGAGACGATCCGGTGAGAGGCGGCCCATGGCCGAGGCGATCGCATAGCTGGCGACGACCACGTTGTGCTGGGCAGTCACAAGGTCGATACGCGCGGCGATGACATCCGCCTGCGCGTTCAATACGTCGAGTGTCGTGCGCTGACCGACATCCCGCTCCTCGATGACCCCGCTCAAGGCAAGTTCAGCCGCCTCTACCAGCTCCCGGTTGGCCGCCACCGCCTCACGTGCGGCCGCATACTGGGTCCAGGCAGACGTGATGGCGGCACGCACCTGATCGCGGCTCACATCGACCTCGATCCGAGCCTGACCGAGCGATTCCTTCGATTGACGGACACGGGCGGAAGCCTCCCCGCCCTGGTAAATGGGGATGGAGAGGTTGAGCCCGACAGAGGCTGAATTGGTGGTATCATCGATCGAGAAATCACGTGTGGTCGAAACTTCTGCACGTGCTGACAGCTGCGGCAGAAGCGTGCCCTCGTTGACCTTCACCGAAAACGCCGCCACATCCACCTGATGCTCGGTGGCGGCTATGGCGGGATGTTCCGAAAGTGCGATTGCGGTGGCCTGGTCGAGACTTGCGGGAAGGAGATTGACGAGCGCGCCGGGCATTTGCAACACATCGGGGTCGTCGCCAACAAGCTGGCGGTACTGGGCGGCGCTGGATTCGGCCGCTGCGCGCGCCGCGGCAAGCTGTGCAAGCGCTGCTTGCCGGTTGGCGTCAGCCTGCGCGACATCGGTGCGGGTCCCCTCTCCCACTTCCAGACGAGAGCGCGCCGAGCGCACCTCCTCAGCCAGGAATTCGAGGTTCTCCTCCGTCAGCGCGGCGATCTGGCGGTCGCGAATCACATCCATATAGGCGCTGGCGGCGTCGAACAGCACATTCATTTCGGTGTTTTGCAGTGCCGCAGCCGCAGCTCTCACCTGGGCCTCGGCGGCGCGAACGTTGTTGCGCGTGCGAAATCCATCGAATATCGGCTGATCCAGGGTGATGCCAAAGGAACCGGTTCGAATTTCTGCCGGTCCGCGATCTTCCAGCAGTAAATTCCCCCCGGCGGCAACTCGCGGCCGCATTCCGGACTTGGCAATCGCCACATTCTCGTCGGTCACACGCACACCTGCACGCGACGAATTCAAGCTGGAGTTGTTCCGGTACGCCTTGGCGAGCGCCCCCATTATCGTCTCGGCGCTTGCCATGGACGGTGCAAGAACCAACGCGGTCGCCGCGATTGCAGCCAGAAAACTCTTTCGCATTCCCGTCACGATCTACCTACCCTTGCTTCTAAGCGGATCCCGACGATGAAGCTCCGCGTGGCATTTCCGTTTGGGCCTGCGCGGACACTCTCAAAGGCGGACCATAAACGTGTCTCTTGCGGCACCGACGTTACATCATCCCGGCGATCAAATCCGTTGCGCATCAGCAACAACGCCCCGGCCAAACATCATCAGAAGACGAAACCGACCTCCTTGCGGAAGCCCGGCAACGGTTTCACCGCGGCGTTGAACTCCACCCGTGAGGAAACAATCCCATCCTCCTTCACAAACAAATGTGCGCGCGCGGCGTTGCCCTGGCCAATGACGGTGACCAGCCTACCGCCCTCTGCAAGCTGGTCACAAAGTGCCTGAGGCACGTAATCGACCGCGCCGCCTATGAAAATAACATCGTAAGGAGCCTTGTCGGAATGGCCGTTTTCAAGCGGACCGGCAACCACACTGACATTCACGCAGTCGAGCTCGGCCAGCGTCTGCGATGCCGTTTCAGCAAGGGCCGAATCACATTCCAGCGCCACGACGAAGCTCGCCATCCTGGACAAGACCGCCGTAGAATAACCGGTCGCACTGCCCACATCCAGGACCAGGTCGGACGGCGTCACGCCCGCAAGCTGCACCAACTGACCAAAGCGCGCCGGCTCCATGAGAAAGCGCGCCGGCGAACCGCCGGCCGCGGGAGAAACCTCGATGTCTTCATCCATATAGGCAAGGCTTCTGCGCCGTCCCGGAACGAAGAGTTCACGGGGGATGTCATGCATCGCCTCCAGCAGCGGTACATGGTTGACGTCCTGCGTGCGAAGCTGGCCCTCTATCATCATGGCGCGCTGCGCGGAAAAATCGGCGCTCATCACTTGTTGGTTCCCGACCTATCGCGCGATCTGGCGCGCATGTTGAAGCTGGTCCTACGCGGGCTCGTACATGCATGACGCATTATGCATTGGGAAACGCGCCCACACCCTGTTCGCTGATGTGACAAAAAACGGACGCAGCGTCAACGAAGGAGAGTGCTTGTCCAGCACTCAGGCCGCGGCGAGCGCGAGCGCTTCCGCGCGGGCGTTTGCGCGCAGCGCTTCAATATGCACCTGCCGCAACAGCCTTTTCAGGGCGCTGGCGCCGGGTGTTTCGTCATCGTCGAGGACCTGCAGCATCTGCCAGGATACCTCCTGCGTCCCGGCGGTGGTCCTGCCATTTGCCGCATCGCGCCAGAACGCAAGGGCAATCAACACCGGGGCATGAGCAGATTTCTTCAAACCAATCCGGGCAAGCAGCGCCGAAAGCGCCGCGCTGCGGCCTGCGGCAAGCACTGTGCGCACGCGTTTTTCGCTCTGGTCGCTGAGAGCAGCAAATGCCGCAGCCAGAAAATCGACCTTGCCGTGCGCGGCAGCACGCACCAGAAACGAGGATGTAAGTTCACCCGCCTGTCGCATGTGCTCAACCAGAGCTGCGTATTCAGTGCCATCAATAGAATCGATAAGGGCGATCGAGGCCTTCACGCAGGCATCACGCGTCAGTTTTTCCGCGCGCGCCGGCCCCATCAGCGTCTGCACCAACGGTGCCGCCGAAAGCGCCTCGCCCACGCGGAGGACGAGCAGATGCCGGCAGTCGGGCGGCAGACGCTCGTCCCTCGCCATCGCCTGGCGCAGGGCGGCGTTGTCCCCATGCCGCTCGATCATGCGGCGGAAGCTAAGCGCCGCGATTTGCGCGCCGCCATTGCGAACGAGTGCGACACATGCTGGAGCCGAACCGACCTCTGCAAGCGCCGCCGATACCGCCATGGAGACGCGCGGGCGTGAGGCGATGAGCACTTGCGCCCTATCGTCTCCGCCCGCCACAAGGTCAACGAGGTCACCGTCCGACAAAAGCGGCGAACGTGCCAGCATGGGGGCAGCGACATCCGTCTGATCAGCAGCAAGCGCAGCCACGACTTGCGCCGGCGCATGCCGGCTGAGGGAAAGCGTCTCGGAAAGGGCCAAACGCACCTTGGGCGAGGGATCGTCCACAAGCAGCGTCAACGCTGCTTCCAACGCGTTCCGATCGTCGAAAGACAGTTGGCCAGGAATGTAGGCGCGAGCCAGTGCCGCGGCCGCGTCAACACGCTGAGCAACGTTTGCCGTCTTGCTCCATTTCAGGAATTGCTGGATTACCGTCATCGCCTGCTCCCGCCCGTGTTTCGGCAAGCTAGCGGGACATCGTATAGAAATGGTTTACCATATTGTTCCGGCGGCACTTGGCCTCATGATGTGCCAGCCAAGCCAGCAGAGAAAGAGCTGCCAATGCGTTCGTTGCTGTTCGTACCGGGAGATTCTCCCCGAGGGCTGGACGTGGGGCGCCAGTCCGGGGCCGATGTCCTCATTCTCGATGTCGCCGATTTGGTGGCCGCCGGGCGCAAGGATGAGACCCGCCGGCTTGTTGCCGGTTTTTCTGGCGCATTGGGGGATCGGCCCATTCTTTTCGTGCGCATTCACAAGCTTGCCAGCAGCCTTGCCGAGGAAGACCTTGCCGCGGTCATGCCTGCACATCCGACTGGGATCGTGCTGCCCGAAGTTGAACGCGGAGCGGATGTGGCCTTACTTTCGGTCAAGCTGCGCGTGCATGAGGCGGAAAACGGCATCGATGATGGCGCCACTCGTATCCTGCCTGTTCTTGCCGGAACGGTCGGTTCATTCTTCTCCACCGGGATGATGGCCATTGCAAGCGGCCGCATTTGCGGCATAGGTTGGGATGCCGAAACGCTCGCTACTAAAATCGGGGCGCAGTCGGTTCGCGACTCTGCCGGCACCTATACCGGCGCTTTTTCCCTTGCCCGTTCAGCCACCTTGCTCGCGGCAAGCACTCTCGGCGTTCCAGCGATTGATACGCTTTGTCCGATGACCCAACATCTCGAAAAGGATTGCGCCGAGGCGACACGTGATGGTTTCACGGCCAAATTCGCCAGTCATCCAGCACAAGTTCCGATCATCAAGAACACCGAAACGCGCGCGCACACCGCCGGGCTCGGCTGAATACCGAATCAGCCTGCCTCCCACGGGCCGGCATAATCGCCTACCAGCGCCTCGACTTCGGGGCGCGGCCGATCCGGCGTCCCACCGGGATGCTTGCCAATGTGGACAAAGCCGATCACGCGCTCATGCGGCGCAAGCCCCAGAATACGGCGTCCCTCTTCGACATCGGAATACCAGTTGGTGATCATGTTCGTCCGGTAACCCAGCGCATTGGCGGCGATCGTCAAGTTCATTGCTGCCATGCCGCCTGACACAAACATTTCCCATTGCGGGATTTTCTGGCTTTCCTTGGGGCAGAAGACGATGCCGACGACCAATGGCGCACGGGAAAATCGGGTCAGTTCCTGCTGCCGCCGCCCTTCGCTCAAGGGACCTTCACGCGTTTCGGCCAGCTCTGCCAGCATCTGCCCCACCCTCTCGCGCGCTTCATTACGGTAGAGAATGAAGCGCCAGGGCGTCAGCATTCCGTGATCGGGCACTCTCGTCGCCGCTTTCAGAATGGTTTCGAGCTCATCGTCTGACGGTGCTGGCCCGGTCATCTCGTGAATAGGAGCAGAACGGCGGGCAAGCAGCAGGTCGATGACGGAGGTATTCAACGGTGGGCTCCTTTTTCGGGATAGGTCGGCAGCACGCTGATGCTGATAGGACGTGGTTGGGATGATGATCCTATTATCTTGAAATTGCCATCTGATTGGGGTTCAAGGCAAGCATGCGGTCCCTTGCTGAACGATTCTGCTGGCTCATCGCGCTCGCTGCAGTGGGCTTATTCTGCATATCTGCTGGTGCGCAGGAGGGGAATGCCGCATTTGAACTCGAATTGCCTGGC
Organism: Phyllobacteriaceae bacterium; assembly: GCA_029279965.1. Lineage (GTDB taxonomy): Bacteria > Pseudomonadota > Alphaproteobacteria > Rhizobiales > Rhizobiaceae > Chelativorans. Next base: position 6,401 of record JAJUHJ010000083.1, on the reverse strand, counting down.
CTCAGCGAGTACGCAGTCTCTGACACACAGACGGCGCTGGCGGGAAAGGCGACCGTGACGCTTGCAGCACAATTGACGGACCAATCGGCGGAGATTCCGGATGGGTTGGTCTGGCGGCTCTTTTCGCCCACGCCCGGGCCTGATGGCAAATTGCCGCTCGTTGCCACCGCACGCGGGGGTACCAGCACCTTTTCGTTGCTTCCCGGCAGCTACCTCGTGCATGCCTCCTATGGGCGGGCTGGCGCCACAAAGCGGATCACGGTGGATGATGGTCCGATGCAGGAGCACCTCGTGCTCAACGCTGGCGGGCTGAAGCTGGATGCGGTTCTGGCCGATGGCTTACGGATTCCTGACGACCGCTTGCGTTTTTCGATCTACGAGGTGGAGCCTGACGAGAGCGGCGAGCGTCCTCTCATCGTTCCAGATGTACGTCCGGATTCGATCATACGGCTCAACGCCGGAACCTATCACGTGGTTTCCACCTATGGGAATGTCAACGCCATCATCCGTTCCGACATACGCGTAGAGGCGGGCAAACTGACCGAAGCGACAGTTGAACACCGCGCCGCGCAGGTCACGTTGAAGCTGGTGCGCGAGGCGGGTGGTGAAGCAATTGCCGATACCGCCTGGTCGATTGTCACCGAGACCGGTGAAATCGTGAAGGAAACCGTAGGAGCGTTCGCATCCATGGTGCTCTCGGAAGGAGAGTATACCGCCGTCGCAAAGAACCGCGAACGCATCTATCAGCGCGATTTCACCGTTGTCCCCGGGCCAAAGCAGGATGTGGAAGTCCTGCCGGACAACCTCGTCCCAGACACGAGCAGCGCAGAATAGAGCGTGCGTCCGCTTGGGACGCGTACGGACGCTCTTTTTCCTTGGATCTACGCTTCACCCGGTGCCATTTCGAGGCCGGCGCCCCAGACTTCTCTGAAACGGCCCGGCCCAGAAAGGGCGGCTTTCCCGGCTGATGTCAGCCGCGCAGATCGGGTGGCACTGCCTCGGTGGCGAGTTGGCTCACCGCATCCTCCAGCGCCAGCGAGGTCTGGTCACGGCTGCCGAGCCGTCGAAGGTTCACAGTGCCCTCTTCCGCCTCTCTTTTGCCGCACACGAGAATCACCGGAACCTTGGCGTGGCTGTGCTCGCGCACCTTGTAGTTGATCTTCTCGTTGCGCAGGTCGGTTTCGGCCAGCAATCCAGCCGCTTTCAGCCTTTCAGCCACCTTTATTGCGTAATCGTCGGCATCCGACGTGATGGTCGCCACGACCACCTGCACCGGCGCGAACCACAGTGGGAAATGACCGGCATAGTTTTCGATCAGAATGCCGAGAAAGCGTTCCATCGAGCCACAGATGGCACGGTGCACCATCACCGGCTGCTTCTTTTCCGAATCCTTGCCGATGTAAAACGCACCGAACAGGTTCGGCATGTTGAAATCGACCTGTGTGGTGCCACACTGCCACTCGCGGCCAATGGCATCCTTCAGCACGTAGTCGAATTTCGGCCCGTAGAATGCGCCGTCGCCGGGATTGATGGCGGTCTTCACACGCCCGCCGGAGCGCTCTTCGATCTGCTTGAGAACGCCACCCATGATCTCCTCGGCATGATCCCAGAGCGCATCCGCGCCGACACGCTTTTCCGGCCGGGTCGAGAAGAACACCGTGATCTCCTCGAAACCGAAATCGGCGTAGGTAGACAGGATCAGATCATTGATCTTCAGGCACTCTTCCGCAAGCTGCTCTTCGGTGCAGAAGATATGCGCATCATCCTGTGTAAAGCCGCGCACACGCATCAGCCCGTGCAGGGCGCCAGAGGGTTCATAACGATGCACTGCGCCGAATTCCGCAAGGCGAATAGGAAGATCCCGGTAAGACTTGAGGCCGTGCTTGAAGATTTGCACGTGACCGGGACAATTCATGGGTTTGAGAGCAAAAACCCGCTTGTCTTCTGCCTCTTCGTCCGCACATCGCACGGCGAACATGTTTTCCCGATACCAGTTCCAGTGACCCGACGTTTCCCACAGCACATGATCGAGAACCTGCGGCGCGTTCACCTCCTCGTAAACGCCCTGCAGTCTGCGACGCATGTAGGACACAAGATTCTGGAACATACGCCAGCCTTTGGGATGCCAGAAAACGACACCAGGTCCCTCTTCCTGGAAGTGGAACAGGTCCATCTCGCGTCCAAGGCGGCGGTGGTCGCGCTTCTCCGCCTCTTCGAGCATATGCAAATAGGCATCGAGCTGTTCCTGGTTTGCCCAGGCTGTGCCGTAGATGCGCGTCAGCATGGCGTTGTCGGAATCGCCGCGCCAATAGGCGCCGGCGACATTCATCAGCTTGAACGCCCTGCCGATCTGTCCCGTCGAGACCATGTGCGGGCCACGGCACAGGTCGAACCATTCGCCTTGCGCATAGACCTTGACATCCTCACCCTCGGGGATCGCATCGATAAGCTCCACCTTGTAGGTTTCGCCCTTCTCGGCAAAGACCTCCTTTGCCTTCTCTCGCGGCCAGACTTCCTTGGTAAAGCGCTCGTTGCGTTCAATAATCTCGCGCATCTTCTTTTCAATGGCGGGAAAATCGTCAGGCGTAAATGGCTCGTCGCGCGCGAAGTCGTAGTAGAATCCATTCTCGATCACCGGGCCGATCGTCACCTGGGTGCCGGGCCACAGTTCCTGAACGGCTTCCGCCAGCACATGCGCTGCATCGTGGCGGATAAGCTCCAGCGCGCGCGGATCATCCCGCGTGACGATCTCCACGCGACCACCATTTCGGCCGACCGGGTCGGACAGGTCACGCAACGTACCGTCGAGTGCGTAAGCGACCGCTTTCTTGGCAAGCGATTTCGAAATGGATGCCGCAATATCGGCGCCGGTGGCCGCCGGGTCGAAATCGCGAGCGGAACCATCGGGAAATGTTAGGGATACGGCCTCGGCCATGAATATTCTCCTATCCAGTCCCGCCAACGAACGCGGGTGGTGAATGTCAAATCACGGCGTCGATGTATCCTCCTCAGTCCGCGCCGTAAAGGCCCTGCTGAAGACCCATCCCCCGCAGCGTCACAGTCGCCAGAGGCGCCATGGAGCCCACCATCGATGGCGAGATGGAAGCGCCTCCGGCACGAGGTCGACGCCGTGCGTCCCCCCCGGTCCGCAACGCAGCACCCGAAAGAGTGCGACCCAGCCACCGATCCATAGCCCGTGGCGCGCTATCGCTTCATAGGCATATTCGGAACACGTGGGGAAATGACGGCAGGCATTGCCGACGAAGCCAGACAATGTAAGTTGGTAGAGTCGTACAAATCCCGTACCCAAGAGCCGTCCCGGCGTTTTCCGCCAGGGGCCGGACCAATTGCGAGAACGTCCGGCAGGCGGCACGGTCACGGGGTTCAAGCCGCCTCGCCCGCCCGCTTCTTTTCGATCTGATCGACACAGTCGACCACCGCATCGAACGTCAGCATAGTGGAGGCATGGCGCGCCTTGTAGTCACGCACCGGCTCAAGATATTTGAGGTCGGCGAAACGGCCATCCGGCGGGGACCCGTTTTCCTTGAGCATGCGCTTCATCGTCTCACGCACCGCGCGAAGCTCGTCCGCTGTCGCGCCAATCACATTCTGCGCCATGATTGAAGACGAAGCCTGCCCAAGCGCGCAGGCGCGCACTTCGTGTGCGAAATCGGTCACAACGCCATCGACCATCTTCAGATCGACGGTCACGGTCGAGCCGCACAATTTGGAATGCGCTTTGGCCGTAGCATCCGGCGCCGGAAGCCGACCCGTGCGCGTTATGTTGCCTGCAAAGCCAAGAATTTTCGCATTATAGATGTCATCGATCATGATTTTCCGCCTGAGGTCGCCAAGCAAGCATATCCTGTCGCCCATATGGCTTTCATTCGGCGCCCGTACAAACTATATAATGAGTGTAGCCGGTCGAGCACAAGAAGGTCCGGCTCTACCGGCATTGCAGGCCGCTTTCGGGCGGAACTGAGCAAGTTCCCAGCAAACCCGCGAAAGGCTGTGCACCGTTCAACTCGTCCCTGCGAGACAGGGACTACGGGAGACGCCTTATATGGACGCGATCGTCAAGAATTTCCCTCCTCGCCCCGAACAGGGTGTTAAACCGGCGCAGAACACGGCCCATCTCGACAGGCCGGTAACAGACCGGCCGAGCCGCGAAGAGGCCGAGGCTGCCGTGCGCACTCTTTTGCGATGGGCCGGTGACGACCCGGACCGGGAGGGCCTTATCGAGACACCGCAGCGTGTCGCAAAAGCATATCGCGAACTCTTCTCCGGCTACGATCAATGCCCGGCGGAAGAACTTGGCCGCACCTTCGAGGAAGTCGCTGGCTACGACGACATGGTGCTTTTAAAGGATGTTTCCTTCCACTCCCATTGTGAGCATCACATGGTGCCCATCATCGGCAAGGCGCATGTCGCCTACCTGCCTGCTGGCCGCGTGGTCGGTCTCTCGAAAATCGCGCGCGTGGTCGACATTTTCGCGCGCCGCCTGCAGACCCAGGAAGCCCTGACGGCACAGATCGCCAGCACCATTCAGGACGTGCTCGAACCGCGCGGCGTGGCCGTGTTGATCGAGGCGGAGCACATGTGCATGTCCATGCGCGGCATCCAGAAGCAGGGATCCACGACACTGACGACGACGTTCACCGGCGCCTTCAAGACGCAGCCGGAAGAACAGGTTCGCTTCATGACGATGCTGCGCGATCCGCGCAACCGCTGACGGCAGCCACATGTCCAACATTGCCTTCCCCCCTCCTCCAGCCGACAAATCCGCGCTGGAGGAAGGGAGCGATTTCACGCCTCGTTTCGATGCCAATGGCCTTGTCACGGCGGTCGTAACCGATGCCGATGATGGTGTGCTGCTGATGGTGGCGCACATGAATGCGGAGGCGCTGGCGCGGACACTGGAGACTGGCATTGCCCATTACTGGTCGCGTTCACGCTCCACTTTGTGGAAAAAAGGCGAGACGTCCGGGAATATACAGAACGTCGTCTCGATCAGCACCGATTGCGACCAGGACGCGCTGCATCTAAGGGTCCGGGTCGCCGGCGACGGTGCAACCTGTCACACGGGACGGCGTTCCTGCTTTTACAGGAATGTGAGCCTCGAGCGTGGACGCCCCGTTCTTACCGAGATCGATTGACGATTTGATTGCACAGCGGCGATTGAGGGTCCGCCGTCATATTCATGGGAGGGGTCTACGTCATATTCATGCCGTCCTCTCACATTCATGATGCCGATAGGATCCCGCGCGACACTGACGCCGGGACGGGAGATTACCCATGCTCGATCGGGGGTCACAACAGGTGAATCGGGAAGCGCACGACAATGCCGCCCTGCAGCAGCCTCCTTCCGCGCCTGGCGTTCAGTCCGAAACACGCCCGGCAATGGCACTCGCGCTCGGCGGCGGTGCCGCGCGCGGCTGGGCTCATATTGGCGTTCTGCGGGCGCTGGATGAGGCGGGCATCGGCATTTCCATGATCGCGGGCACCTCGATCGGCGCTCTGGTCGGCGGCTGCTATCTTGCCGGAAAGCTCGATGAACTGGAGGAATTCGCCCGTTCGCTGACACGCCGGCGCATCCTCGGCCTGCTCGATTTCAATTTTGGTGGCAGCGGTCTCTTCGGCGGCATGAAGCTCACGAACCGCATGCAGGAACATCTGGAGAATGTCACCTTCGCCGACCTCACGCGCCCCTTCGTCTGCGTAGCGACCGAAATCCGCACCGGGCACGAAGTCTGGCTTTCAAGCGGCTCTCTGATAACCGCCATGCGCGCGTCCTACGCTTTGCCGGGCGTCTTTGAACCTGTGGTCTGCAATGGCCGCGTTCTGGTCGATGGCGCACTGGTCAATCCGGTGCCGGTTTCCGTCTGCCGGGCCTATGAGCAGCCATTGGTCGTGGCCGTGAATCTTCACTACGATACCTTCGGCAGAGCGGCAGTGATCAAGCACAGCGCAGACCTGCCCGAACACGAGGCGAAGCCTGCCGATGACAAGCCGACGCCGCTCATCGTCGACAAGGGGCCGAACCGGCACGACGCAAGGCTTGGCATCGGCGGCGTGATGGTCGAGGCTTTCAACATTATTCAGGATCGTATTTCGCGCGCGCGCCTTGCCGGCGATCCACCGGATATTTCGCTACAGCCGAAGCTCGGACGTATCGGCTTAACGGAGTTCTACCGTGCCGATGAAGCGATCAGGCTTGGTTATGACGCCACCAGAGCGCAACTCCCCGAGATCGAGCGCATGTTGACTGTTCTCACACGATGAACAGGGCTTGCGCGTAAGGCGGTGCCTTCAGGCCTCGGCCGCATCCGTAAGGCGCAATTGAATGGACCGCATGCCGTTCCAGTGATTGACTGCAAGCTGGCCCGCAACATGCACTGTGG
>JAJUHJ010000082.1 GCA_029279965.1 Phyllobacteriaceae bacterium | reverse complement strand
GGCCGAAATCGAGGCCGGCGGATTTAAATTGAAATCAGGATAAACTGGCCGAAGCCTGGGTCTTTTCGATAGAAATTCCAGCCAGAACGATGTCGGCATACATGTTGGCGATGTCGGCCGCCTTGTGCGCGCCCCCGGCGTCATACCAGCGCGACATCCAGTTCAGCATCCCCAGAATACCGCGCGCCATGATTGCGGTTTCACCGCTTTTCAGTTCACCCTTGTCCGCACCTTCATCCAGAATTTGCTTGAGAACGTCGGCATATCGACGCCGAAGGGCGGTCTGGGACGACGTGAGGGGCAAGCCTTTGCCTTGGCGCCCGAGAAAAATTGCGCGATATTTATCTATATTGTTTTCGAAATAGGTCGCGTGTGAGACCATGAAGGCCCGGACCTTGTCCTGGCTGGTCTCAGCCTTTCCCACAACATCCACCGCATTCCCAAGCATCTCGTCCAGCACCTGCAATACAATGGAATTGAAAAGCTCTTCCTTGGTTTCAAAATAGTAGTACAGACCTGCCTTGGTTATCCCCACTGCAGCCGCAATATCCTTGAGCGATGTCTTGTCATAGCCATGCTGGGCAAACAGTGCAGATGCGGCAGTGCTTATCGACTGCACCGGATCTTTCATGCTGGACGGGCGACCAGGGCCGTCTTTCGAAGCGGATTTTTTCACTGCTTTCGTTCCATCTTGCGCGTCCGAATATTCGGCGATGAGCAACAACTTACCGTGTGGTGCGGTCATCCCCAAGCCATCTGCCGGTCCCTTGCGGCTTAGTGCAGAAGTTTTTTACCGCTAAACAATATCGAAACAGCACTTTTCGTCACCTATGCATTGCACGCCCACAACTTCGACCTCCATCAACAAGCAGGTCGGCGCCTGTCACGTAGCTAGCCATGTCCGAACACAGAAACGCCACGCAGTTCGCGACATCGGCAATGGTTGCGAAGCGACCCAGGGGGATGCTCCCCATTTCCTGCTCCGCGCGCCGGGCATCGCCGTAAAGACGCACGGCGCCATCCGTATCGCCGACCGGTCCCGGCGAAACGGTATTGCACAATATGTCGTCGCTGCCCCATTCGGCTGCCAATGTTCGGATCAGCGAATACACCCCCGCTTTGGCGGCTCCCGCATGCGCACAACCAGGCCAGCCTTCCCGCGCCTTCGCCGTGGAAATGGCGATAAAACGCCCGCCATACTCTGACCGCTTGAGATGCTGATACGCCGCCCGAGCATAAAAGAAGGTTCCGTTCAGATCGATCTCGACGACGGATTTCCATGCATTGGGTGACATCTCGGCGGACGGCACAATGAAATTGCCGGCTGCATTCGCGATAACGATGTCGAGATGTCCATATGCCGAGACGACGGCATCGACGGAGGCGACGACCGCCTCAAAATCTCGAACATCGGCAACGATGGGCATCGCCTTACGATCTCGAGACGCAATATCGCTTGCCGCCCGGGACAAGGTATCGGCGTCACGCCCTGTTATGGCAACGCACGCACCAAGTTCTGCGAGTGTATTGGCGATACCAAAACCAATTCCGCGGGATCCTCCCGTCACGAGGGCGACGCGATCCCGAAGCATTCCCGAATGAAATGACATGATCCATACCCTGTTTCCCGCGGATGTCCCTGCGGGTCAGACCCGTTCGAGAGCCACCGCGATTCCCTGCCCTGCACCAATGCACATCGTTGCGAGCGCGCGCCTCTTGCCTGTCCGCTCGAGTTCAAGCGCGGCCGTGCCGGTGATTCTGGCACCTGACATGCCCAAAGGATGACCCAGCGCAATGGCGCCGCCATTCGGGTTCACCCGTTCTTCGTCGTCGGCCAGTCCAAGTTGCCTCAGCACGGCAAGCGCTTGCGCTTCAAAGGCCTCGTTGAGTTCGATCGTGTCAAAGTCCTCCGGTGAAAGCCCGAGATGCCCACAAAGCTTCCGGGTGGCCGGTACCGGACCTATACCCATGATCCTGGGCTCAACGCCGACGATCGCACTCGCGAGGAACCGCGCTCTCGGCTGGAGGCCATGGCGCTTGATCGCCGCCTCCGATGCGAGGATCATTGCAGCCGCGCCGTCGTTGAGGCCGGACGCGTTTCCTGCCGTTACGGTTCCGTCCCGCACGAATGGCGCCGGCAGTTTTGCCAGGCGCTCGATCGTCGTATCAGGACGTATGTGTTCGTCTGTGGAAACAATCAGGGAGTCGCCTTTTCGCTGGGGTATCTCGACGCTTACGATTTCCTGAGCAAACCTGCCGTTCTGACGCGCAAAGCTCGCCCGTCGATGGCTCCTGAGCGCGAACAGGTCCTGATCCTCGCGCGATATTGCGAAGCGTTCTGCCACGTTTTCAGCGGTCACAGGCATGGGATCGCAGCCATAGCGGCGCTCCATTTCGGGGTTCGGAAAACGCGATCCCATGGTGGAATCTTCAATTCTGGCCTCGCGTGAAAATGCTGCCTGCGCCTTGGGAAGGACAAATGGCGCGCGGGACATGTTCTCGACGCCCCCCGAAATCATCAACTCTGCGGCGCCGGCGGCTATCGCATGAGCGGCGCTCACGACCGCATTCATCCCCGAACCGCACAGGCGGTTGATTGTTACGCCGGGCACTTCTTGAGGTAACCCTGCCAGCAAAAGCGCGGAGCGGGCTACATTGCCCGAACCCTCACCCGCCTGATTGACGCATCCGAGATAAACATCGTCCACCAATGACCAATCCACACCGGAATTGCGCTCCATGAGCGCTCTGATCGGCACGGAGGCAAGCGTGTCGGTTCGTACCGCGGACAGCCCGCCGCCATATCGCCCGATCGGTGTGCGGACGTAATCACACAGGAATACAGCTTCCATATAGGCTCCCGTCTCCACACCAAGACATCGCAAATGCCTTTATTTTGCGTCTGGCCGGTTATAAAAATGCCCTTCCAGCGCATCCTATTCAATACCCGTCAGGCTTGCATTGCCCTCAAGCGACGCAGGACCCAACGCAGGCCATCACGCACTCCATGACCCGGCGCATCTACTGGCGGGCTGTCGACCCAGGCGCGGTGCCGCTAGAAAAAGGCCTGTAATCCCGTCTGCGCACGCCCCAAAATCAGCGCATGAACATCGTGCGTGCCCTCATAGGTGTTCACCGTTTCGAGGTTTTGCGCGTGGCGCATTACACCGTATTCAATCTGGATGCCGTTGCCTCCATGCATGTCGCGGGCGGTCCGGGCGATATCGAGCGCCTTGCCGCAATTATTACGTTTGATGAGCGAGATCATTTCGGGCGCGAATGCGCCTTCATCCATGAGCCTGCCGACGCGCAGCGCTGCCTGCAGGCCCAGTGCAATCTCGGTCTGCATATCGGCAAGTTTTTTTTGAAAGAGTTGAGTGGCTGCCAGCGGTCTGTCGAACTGCTTGCGATCCAACCCGTACTGCCGCGCACGGCGCCAACAATCTTCCGCCGCACCCATAACGCCCCACGCGATGCCATAGCGCGCCCTGTTGAGACATTCGAACGGGCCACGCAGCCCTTGAACATCAGGCAAAAGTGCATCTTCACCGACTTCAACGTCGTCGAGGACGATTTCTCCGGTTATCGAGGCGCGCAGGGATAGTTTGCCTTCGATTTTTGGCGCACTCAGGCCCTTCATACCGCGTTCGAGCACAAAGCCCCTGATCATGCCGTTATGGGCATCGGACTTCGCCCAGACCACGAATATGTCAGCGATGGGGGCGTTCGATATCCAGATCTTGTTGCCTTTGAGCCTGTAGCCATTGCCGGTTTTGATAGCCCTGGTGCGCATACTTCCGGGATCCGAGCCAGCGTCGGGCTCCGTAAGGCCAAAACATCCGACCAGTTCGCCCGATGTCAGCCGGGGCAGGTAGCGTGTTTTCTGCCCCTGACTGCCGAATGCCAGAATGGGATAAATGACGAGAGACGACTGTACGCTCATCATCGAGCGGTAGCCGGAATCGATCCGTTCTATTTCACGCGCGACAAGCCCATACGAGACATAGCCGGCCTCGCACCCGCCGAATTCTTCGGGGACCATCACACCCAGAAGTCCCGCTTCGCCCATAGCCCTGAAGATTCCGGGCTCCGATTGCTCGGTCAGATAGTCATGCTCTATTGACGGTGCCAGCCGGTCAGCCGCGAATGCGGCCGCGGCCTCGCGCATCATCCGCTCAACATCGGTGAGTTGCTGTTCGATAAAGAGCGGATCGGACCAGTCAAATGGCGAGGTGTCTGACATGCTAAATTTCCAGGATGCTGCGGTCGATCCCGGCGAGGATCGAAAGACAATGATTGGTGTCGCCATATCGAAGTCGGAATCGCGTCAGCCTCTGAAACAGGCGCCCCACCCGGCTTTCGTGGGTCATGCCTATCGCTCCGTGGAGCTGAACGGCCGTTTCTCCAATGCGCTGCGCAGCGCTGTTGAGAAATGCCTTTGCGCCAAGCAGCGCCATCGTCCGGTCTTCAGGTTCGGCATCGAGCATGGCTATTGCATAGTCGGTCATGGCACGCGCCTGCTCGACATCCATGTACATGTCCACCGCCATGTGCTGCAGCACCTGAAAGCTGCCAATACTCGTCCCGAACTGTTTGCGAACCTTGAGATAGTCGACCGTAAGCTCGCAGACGGCATCCATCGCGCCGGTGGCTTCGGCCGCTAACATCGCAATGGCGAGATCGTTGGCAAAAGCGATTTCGTCTGCCTCACGTGCCGATGCGTCCAGCCTGGCGGCGGCGTCGAGGCAAACGTCTTGAAGACAGAGGTCTGCATCCTGCGAGCCGTCAGTCGCCGGATAGGGCTTCACCTGCACACCGGGAATGCTCGCAGGAACCAAAAAGAGCGCTATGCCGTCCCGTTCTGTTTTCGCGCCCGCAACGCGCGCAGCGACGATGAAGTGGGTAGCCAACGCACCGCCGGGGACCAGTGACTTCAACCCGGTGAGTGCAAACCCGCCACTCCGTGCACTGGCGCGCGTAGCAACACAAAAAGGATCGTATCGCGCACCTGGCTCGGCAAGCGCAGGGGCGAGGATGACCGTACCGTCGAGCAGTCCAGCGGCCAATGCTTCGAGTTGTTCGGGGCGAGCAGTTTTTGCCAAAAGCGAGGAGCCGAGGACCGCACTGGGAAAGTAGGAGGTATCACCGGGCACTTTGCCCAGCTCCCGCATTACGACTGCCATGTCGGCGTAGGATCCTGCCAGGCCCCCGATATTTTCCGGCAAGGCAAGGGTCTGAAGACCGGTTGCCGCCATCGTTGCCCACGTCTCAAGAGGCAAATCCCCTGCATCTGCTGCGCCCAGATCAGCGATCATCGACACAAGAGTCGCTTCAAGCATACGCTGTTCATCGGTGGGAAATGCAATCATGCTCAGAGTTCCAGAATTGTCTTGGCGATAATATTGCGCTGGATCTCGTTCGATCCTCCGTAGATCGAGACTTTGCGGAAGTTCAGGTACGTTGCGATTGCCAATGCTGGTTCGTCTTCAGTTTCCGGACATTGGCAGGGGTCCGCGATGCTGGTCAGCGTCCGCAGCCCCTCCGGTCCTGCGACTTCCAGCAGCAGATCGGTCGCGGCCTGCTGAAGTCGACTACCTCTGACCTTGAGAATCGAAGATGCCGGATCGGGCTTTCCATCCGAACCATCCTGCCGCGACAGGATGCCGATCTGCGTGTGCTCAAGCGCCTTCAGCTCCAGTTCCACACTTATGTAGCGCTGGCGAAAAGCTTCGGAATCCCACAAAGACCCCTCGCCGCATGGGGTCTGCTTTGCCAAGCGCCGCACGCGTTCCATACGCTCCTTGGACAGCCCGATTCGCGCGATGCCCGATCGCTCATTGGCAAGCAGAAACTTCGCGTAGTCCCATCCCCGGTTTTCCTCGCCGACAAGATTGTCGAATGGTACCAGGACATTGTCGAAAAAGACCTCGTTCACCTCATGCCGGCCATCGACCGTAATTACCGGCCTCACCGTGACGCCCGGGGATTTCATGTCGATCAGGACCATTGAAATTCCCGCTTGCTTTTTGGCCGTCGTGTCCGTCCTGACCAGACAGAAAATCCAATCGGCGTACTGGGCATAAGTCGTCCACGCCTTCTGTCCGTTAACCAGATATCCGTCAGCCGTCCGGACGGCGCTGGTCCGCAGCGATGCAAGATCAGAGCCGGCGCCGGGTTCGGAAAAGCCCTGGCACCACCAATCGTCCAGGTTTGCCGCGCGCGGAAGAAACCGGTGCTTTTGCGCCTCGGAACCGAATGCAGCAATGACCGGCCCGATCATGTAACAGTTGAACTGAAGGGGAAGAGGAACAGAGTTCCGCTGGAGCTCTTCCGTGTAGATATAGAGCTGCACGCCGGACCACCCCTTGCCGCCCCATTCCTGCGGCCAATGGGGAACGGCAAGCCCTTGCGCATTCAGGATTTGCTGGCTGACAACATAATCCTTCTTGGTCAATGGTCGCCCAGCACTGACTTTATTCCGGATATCTTCAGGTATCTGCGTCCGGAAAAATTCGCGAAGCTCCGTTCTCAGCGCGATGTCTTTGGCGGAAAAGACCGAGTTCATGGTTGCTCTCCATCGCCGCCGCAGACATGCCTGATGGTGGGACACGCGATGAACAGACGCCTCCCAAAAGCATAGAATCGTGATCAAGCTTTTGATTTCCTGCACCTTGCAGGGACATCGCATTGATCACTGCATGCCTGCCTGGGGCTTTTGCATTAAATTTAATTACCAGCTGGCCGGTAATATCACCGCCCGTGACTGCCGTCAAGACAGCTCGGGCGCGTTTGTCGTGAATTCAGCATCGACACCAAACAACGTCGCAAGCGCCTGCATTGTGGCATCGCGCTACCATGCGGCGCGAGACGAGCGCTTGGCCAAGGCGTTGAGTGTCCAACCTCTTTGTTCAAGGACACCGGGGCCATTCCAGTAGCGAAATGGCCACGGTCGCCGCCGCCTGAAAAGGCCTCGCCCTCGTACTGGCCTTGATGGGTGAGCTCCGGCGCCTGTGCGAACGGGCCGATATGCTTTTTCTACCTGAAGAGCTTGCCGATCCCCTGTCGCCGGATGGATCAGGCAGCGATGGCGCGTCGCCTCAGCTTCGCCGGTAGAGCCACAGCGTCACGGGCGAAAGGAGCACCGTCAAGAGCACGGGCGCAACGAGAGCCAGCAGCACCTCGCCGCCAGTGGCCGTCCCCGCCATCAGCCCGCGCAGCGCGGTGGTCATGTGCGAGACCGGATTGTTCACCACGAAGGCCTGCAGCCAGCCGGGCATGGTCTCCGGCTGCACCATGATGTTTGAGGCAAAGACCAGCGGAAAGATGACGGTGAAGCCTATGGTCATCACCGTCACCGGAGTGCGGATCAAAAGTCCCAGCACGATGAAAATCCAGCCCGTGCCGAAACCGATGGCGAAAAGAAGCAGGAAGGAGAAGACGACGCCGGAGACCCCCGCTTCCGGCCGAAAGCCAAGGATGAGCCCGATGCCGAGAATGATAAGCCCGGCAATCAGATGACGCAGAACGTCGCCCACCATGAGGCCGGCAAAGGGAGAAAGCTGCCAGATCGGCAGCGAGCGGAAACGGTCGAACAGGCCCTTGGAAAGGTCGGTCGAGAGCCCCATGCCGGAATAGACCGAATTGAAGACCACCGTCTGCACGAGAATGCCCGGCAGGAAGAATTGCAGGTAATCGTCCGGCGAGCCGGCGAGCGCCCCGCCGAAGACGAAGGTGAAGAGCAGCGTGAACATGATCGGCGTCATCACCAGATCGAAAAGCTGCTCCGGCACATGTCGGAATTTCAGCACCGCCCGCCAGCCGAAGACGAGCGCGTTGGAGGCAGCCGATGGCGGCCGCGCAGGCCGCGCCGTGGTCAGCATGGCCGGGCTGGTCGCACTCATTGCGCGGCCTCCTTCTGTTCGCCTTGTTCGGCGCTGTCCGCGGGCGTGCCCGTCAGCGCGAAGAACACTTCATCGAGGCTGGGCGAGCCCATGGAGAAGTCCGATATTTCGATACCGGCGGCCATGAGCGCCGACAGCGCCTCATTCGCCTGCCGCGCCGTGCCCGCCATCACGGAAAGCTGCGCGCCCTCCGCACTTCGCTGCACCGTGTTGCCGAACCGCTCTTCGAGCAGTGTTGCGGCCCGGTCGATTTCGCTTGCCTCGGCGAGCGCCACATGAAGGAAGCCGGATCCGATCTCCGCCTTAAGCTCGCGACTCGTGCCCTCGGCAATCTTCCTGCCCTGGTCGATGACGGCAATGCGGGCGGCAAGCTGGTCCGCCTCCTCCAGATACTGCGTGGTGAGCAGGACCGTCACGCCCGTCTTCGCCAGATCGCGGATCATGCGCCACACGCCTTGCCGCGCCTTTGGGTCGAGTCCCGTGGTCGGCTCATCGAGGAAGAGCACGCCGGGCGTGACGATCAGCGAGGCAGCGATGTCGAGCCGGCGGCGCATCCCGCCGGAAAAGTTCTTCACCTGTCGTCTGGCCGCATCCGCCAGTTCGAAAGCGTCAAGAAGCTCGTCCGCCCGCGCTTTGGCCTCGCGACCGCGAAAGCCCCACAACCGCGCCAGCAGAATCAGGTTTTCGCGCGCGGTCAAATCCTCATCGAGCGAGGCGAACTGTCCGGTCATGGCGATCGAGCCACGCACGGCCTGCGGTTCAGCGATGAGGTCATGCCCCATCACACGGGCCGAACCGCCATCAGGCCTGAGAAGCGTTGCGAGCATTCGGATCAACGTCGTCTTTCCCGCACCATTGGGGCCGAGAATGGCGAAGATCATGCCGCGCGGCACGTCGAGGTCAATTCCGTCAACGGCCCTGACGGCGCCGAAATGGCGCTTCAGCCCGCGCGCCGAGATGGCAAGGAACCCGTTCGGTTTTGCCGTCGAGACGTCCTCGATGGGTGCCGATTGGTTCATGGCAGCCTCTTTCGATACAATCCGGTTTCATTGAAGACGAAGCTGCCTCGCACAGGTCGACAGAACGCGGCGTATAAACCAATTCACATCAGTTTAGAAGCGGCGCACAACAGCCCTGCCCGACGTTCTCGCATCAACCAGAAAGCACAGATCAACGCCTGGAGAAAGGACGGTCCGAACTGAGGACACCGAAGCGCTGTCAGTTTCGCAGCCCGGTCTCCTTGAGCAGTCCCTTTCGCTTGGCATCATAGTAATAGCCGCTCGCATAGAAGCGTACCGCGCGGTCCTCATTGCCTTCGGCGGTGATATACGCGCCGCGCAGATATTTGACCGCGTATTTTAGATTGGTTTCGGCATCCAGAAGGCCGCTCGCCGGACCGCGATAGCCCATCGTCTGCGCCGTATCGTGACGAATCTGCATCAGCCCCCAATAGATCCTGTTGCGCGCAGCCGGGTTGAAATCGCTCTCCCTGTCCACAACGCGGCGCACAAGCCGCACCGGCAGACCGTAATAAGCGGCATATTTGGCGATCAGTGCATCGAGTTCCGCGCTGCGCGGGGCCACCGGGCGCACCTTGCCGCTTTCCTCGAAGGCAGTCAGCGCGGCCGGCCTTGCCTGCCCGGCGGAAAACGCATTTGCAGAGATTTCGTCCGTGGAGGCGTCATCTGCAGTGAAAATGCCCACGGATTTACGCGCGCCGGCATTGTCACCGGCAGTGCTGCATCCGGCCGACAACAGCGTCAACAGACATGCAGAAATGACAAAGGGCGGAGAGAAAGAACGCAAAATGGTCCAGCCTTGATTTTATGCCGCCCTGCCAACGGCACGGATAAACCATCAGGAACAATAGATCAACGCAGATGTGGCCACAGCTACCGCTCCGTTCTTGATCTGATCCGTATCGGGATTTAACCTCCATGCATCATCAGGGCTCGTCCATGCCTTACCATTGTGTCTTTCAAACTGCATTCGGCTATTGCGGGATCGTCTGGAGCGACCGGGGCGTGTGTCACTTTCTGCTGCCAATGGTTACGCCCGGTGCGGTAAGGGATGACTTGACCCGCCGCCACCCCGCTTCAGATGAAGGCGAACCTTCAGCACTGGTGGAAGCGATTATTCTGTCCACACAGCGCTATTTCGCAGGCGAGCGCGAGGATTTCTCCTCAATACCCATCGACCTTCATGCTTCCCCTTTCCAGCGCGCCATTTATGACGCAACGCGCCAACTTCGCTATGGCGAAACCACAACTTATGGCGCACTTGCCGACGCAGCAGGTTTCCCGAAAGCAGCCCGCGAGACGGGCAGCGCGCTCGGGCACAATCCGATACCCCTCATTGTGCCATGCCATCGCGTTCTGGCGGCCGGAGGAAAGTTGGGCGGCTTCTCCGCCCCTGGCGGCAAAACGACGAAGCAGAAAATGCTGTTGCTGGAAGGGGCAAGCCCGCCAAACGGTCCGCCCGGCCAAGGAAGGCTTCCCTTTTAAGCAATCATAAGTAGAATTCAATTTTTAATACAACTTTCTGTGAAAAACCGCGCGGGGCCTGCAAATCGGGTTGCTGCCATCTGCCCGATGATATTACAGTTTGCTCAAGTGATTTGCGTTCGCTCCGCGCCATGCGGTGCAAATTATTGTGTTGCGCGTTTTATTAAAGCGCCTGCTCGTGCAGGCATTTCTGATAGGAACGGATCATGCGCCACAAGTGGGAAGACAACATCAAGGCGCGCCTGACGGACCGGGCGCAACTTCTGCGCGCAGTTGAAAAACTTATGCAGGGTGGCGTGCCGGAGGATCTTATTCCCGTCCGCCTTGCGCGTGCCTTCTATGTAGACATGGATGAGTTGAACGCCGTGATGAACATGGTGTCATCCGCAGATCAACAATCGCGCGGCCACGAATACACACGCGCTGTGGCATAACCCTGCCCGCGTCATAGCGGTTCGCGAAAATCGACAACTCCGTCAGGTTCCGAAATCTGCGAGAATGCAGGCTCATGCAGGAGCATAAGCGGCTAATTTACTTCCGTGCCTGGGCAATGATGAGGCGGTTGGCTTCTGTCTGTTCGGCACGGAGCGCTAGTTGGATTTGCCCTGCCTTGCGAACAACGGCACGACATTCTCCTCCGCACCCAGAAGCGCGCGGACGTTGAGGCATTCAGTATCGAAGATGGCGCCGGCGAGAAGAGCCCGGCGCAGCAAATCGCCCTGCAAGAAATCGGCACCGGCATCAAGCGCCGACTGCAAATGTTCAGTTTTATGGACGTCGGCAATCAGCACCTGCCGGCCGTCACGCTGAATTGTCCCGACCAAAGAGCCCAGAAGCCGAGAAGCCATTGGGACCTCGGCAATGCGGCGAAACCATTCGCTGTCCAGCTTTACGATCTGCGGATCAAGCAGCCGCATCCGTGAGATGGCAGCCCGGTCCGTCCCGAAACCAGCCACAGCAATCCGGATACCCTTCTCGTGCAGCAACTTTGCAAGCTCTGCAGGTTCATGCTCGTCCTCATATGTCGGCAATTCGCACACGAGTAGTGACGGATCGAGCTCGAAATCCTCGAGCGTGCGCATCAATTCCCCGATATGACCAGCGGGGTCCTCAAGCATCCGGTTCTCGAGACGGTAGTGAATGGCCAATCCGTCCACACCGATATTGCGATGGTTGCGCAACTGAAGTGTGTGGGAGATAGCGTCGATCAAGCCGTGATCGGCTGGCGGCACCTGCTCGAGAAAGGACTGCCAGGAGACCGGCTGTCCATCGCGATAGGCTATCGTGGATCCAGCAACACCATAGGGCGCAGGCCCGTCCGGTGCGTTGTGGAACACGGCCTGATACGCTGTCTTGAGCACGTAGGGACCGTAACGGCCTGCCTCTATGCCGATCTCGTCGGTCATAGTCGCGGCATCTATGCGCTTTGAAAAGTCGCCCGCTGGTGCCACACTCAACTCCATTATCGGCAAACGCATGCATGCCGGCATGCGGCGTGCAGCCTCGCGACTGCTATAAAGTTAACCCATCAAATGCCCGATGGCACAAGACCTACGCTGTAGGATCGCCCGGTGCCCGTCAGCACAAAATTCTAGCCAGCAACCATTGATCGCCCGTTAATTTTCATTCGACCCGGCGGAGAGCTGCGCCAGGCCTTGCGATCGCAGGCACAATGGGACATTAAAGCATATCTTGCCGACGCCCGGTCGAGACAGCGAAACCCCGAAGGAGACATGATTTTATGGCCTTTCTTGCCGATGCCCTTTCGCGCGTGAAGCCTTCCGCCACCATTGCCGTCACCCAGAAAGCGCGGGAACTGAAAACGCAGGGGCGTGACGTGATCGGGCTGGGAGCGGGCGAGCCCGATTTTGACACGCCAGACAACATCAAGCAGGCGGCCATTGACGCGATAAAGCGGGGCGAAACGAAGTATCCGCCCGTCTCCGGCATTCAGCCATTGCGTGAGGCCATCGCGGGAAAGTTCAAACGCGAGAACAACCTCGATTACGACTGGCAGCAGACGATCGTCGGCACCGGCGGTAAGCAGATCCTGTTCAACGCTTTCATGGCGACGTTGAACCCGGGTGACGAGGTGGTGATCCCCACCCCCTACTGGGTCAGCTATCCGGAAATGGTCGCCATCTGTGGCGGTGACTCCGTGTTTGCTGATACGAAGCTCGAAGATGGTTTCAAGCTCAAGCCCGACGCTCTGGAAAAGGCAATCTCGCCGAAGACAAAATGGCTGGTGATGAATTCACCATCCAATCCGTCAGGCGCTGCCTATACGGGCGAGGAATTGAAAGCCTTGGCAGAAGTGCTGCTGAAGTACCCCGATGTGTGGATTCTCACCGACGATATGTATGAGCATCTGACTTATGGGGACTTCGCATTCCGGACCATCGCAGAGGTGGAGCCGCGGCTCTACGAGCGTACGTTGACCATGAATGGCGTTTCCAAAGCCTATGCCATGACCGGTTGGCGCATCGGCTACGCGGCCGGCCCTGTGCAATTGATCAAGGCGATGGACACCATTCAGGGCCAGCAGACCTCTGGAGCTGCCACAATCTGCCAATGGGCGGCTCTCGAGGCTCTGACGGGTCCGCAAGATTTCATTCCTCGAAACAAGAAGATTTTCCAGGAACGCCGGGATCTCGTGGTTTCGATGCTGAACCAGGCGAGCGGGATCGATTGCCCTGTGCCCGAAGGCGCGTTTTACGTATATCCATCCTGCGCAGGGACGATCGGCAAGAAGGCGCCGTCTGGCAAGGTCATCAAAAGCGACGAGGATTTCGTTTCCGAACTTCTGGAGGCTGAAGGCGTGGCGGTGGTGCATGGCTCGGCCTTCGGTCTCGGCCCCAATTTCCGCATCTCCTACGCAACATCCGACAAGCTTCTGGAGGAAGCCTGCCGCCGGATCCAGCGTTTCACGGCCGAGCTTCGATAGCTCGCCCGAACAGCCGCCCCGGCATCTCCGAGGCGGCTGTTCATGCAGCCAAATTCGGCACGTCTGCCGAAGCCGCGAACCCTGAGCGCAAATGAGGGCACGCAAGCCTCTTGCCCTCCTCCGCCTGTCGTGTGACCATGTTCCCGT
>JAJUHJ010000081.1 GCA_029279965.1 Phyllobacteriaceae bacterium | reverse complement strand
CCAGCCATTGCAGCCCGTCGGAATGAAAATAGCCAATGGCCAGCAAACTGGCGGTGGCTGCCATGAGCAACGCAAAGGAAATGGCCACTACGCGCCGAAGGGTAACCATGAAAACATCCCATTGCGATTTATGGGGACAATCCCGCTATCGCGCTCCCAGCCATTCGAACAGCGGCCGCAGCAGCATGCCGCGCATGCGCCGTCGCACCAGAACCTGCTCCGGCATCGCCATCGGCGCTATCGGCAGCGCGCTCTGCTGGAGAAGATCGCGTGGCAGGGCTGCATTCTCAGGATTATCCATCGCTTCTTCTCCACTGATAACACCAAATTTCAGAAAGCCGCTGGCCGTCAAAATCCAGGTAGGCGCTCAATTCCACGGGCGCATCGCTCTCGGGGATTAGGTCGATCACCAACCGCCACGCCCCATTGGCTTCAATATGAGAAACCGAGGTGTGCACGATCTTGGCGCGGCTGGCCGAGACGACTGCTTCAATGTCCCCATCGGGGGAAAGGTTCCCGAGGCTTTCGCCTTCGAAGTCGACGACGAATTTCCGCAGGTCTTCCGGGTTCTCGACGCCGGAAGTCCCGCCGATACCCGTGCGCAACGCGGTCACGCGGGCGAGCGGATCGGTCGATTCCTCGATCGCGCCCCAGGTCAGCTGGTAGCGGTATTCAAGCTCCTGCCCTGCCTTGATATCCCCGTCGGGTATCCAATAGGCGACGATGTTGTCGTTGACCTCCAACTCGGTCGGAAGCTCGACGAGATGGATAGCACCCTCACCCCATTCATGGAGCGGTTCGACCAGAAGGGATGGCCGTCGATGGTAGCCGGCTCCGGCATCCTGGTAGCGATCGAAATTCCGGTCACGCTGGAACAGTCCGAAAGCCTTCGGGTTTGTCTCACTGAAAAAGGAGTTCGCGAGTTGGCTGGGATTGTTGAGATTGCGCCACAATTCCTCCCCGTTCCCGCGAACGACCTTCAGCCCGTCGCTGTCATGCACCTGGCCGCGATAATCGTCGAAGGCGCTCCTGTTGTTCTCGGCGAAAAGGAACATGGAGGTCATCGGCGCGATGCCGAGACGCTGAATGTCACGGCGGATGAACAGCCGGGCGGTGACCTCCATCTTCGTGTCCTTGTCGGGCGTGATGGTGAAGGCATAGGCGCCGGTGACACTCGGGCTGTCCAGCGCCGCATAGAGCGTCACAGCCTTGTCCCGCTGGCGCGGCCGCTCGATCCAGAAATCGGTGAAGCGTGGGAATTCCTCCCCCAGCGAGGTGGCCGTGTTGACGGCCAGGCCCCGCGCCGACAGGCCATAAAGGTTTCCCCGTCCCAGTGCACGAAAATAGCTGGCGCCTAGGAAGGACACCAGTTCGTCCATGACATCGGGACTGTTCAGCGGGTAATGAAGACGGAAACCGGCCACGCCTGGCAATTCCAGTCCCGCAAATGCCTCCGGGTCGAGCGGCTCGCGGTACTCGAATGCATCGCTGTTGATGTGCAGCGGCGAAGCGCTTCCGTCCTCCACCACATAAAGGCGCACCGGTTCCTTGAACAGCCATCCCGGATGAAACGCCTGTAGTTCAAAGGAGCCCTCGCCCCGCCACAGCGCCTCTTCGGGGCGGTAGCGGATCGCCCGGTGTTCATCATAATCCAGATCGTCCAATGGCCCAGGAAGCGGTTCTTGCCTGGATTCGTAAGGTTTGCCCGCAAGCTCCTTCATTGCCGCCGTGAGGCTGTCGAATGAAAAAGGAGTGCTCTGCGATGCCTTTGCAGTTTCGGTGGAGGTCTGCGCAAAGGCCGAGGCGAAACTCAGGTAACCTGACAATCCCAGCAGCACCTTGCCCCCGCCAACAAGGAAATTTCGTCGATGCATGAAAATCCCGCTCAGGTGTGGAAGCGCGCGAAAGACGCGCGCCTTTCACATTGGAAGAACCTGGGCAATCAATCCGCCGAGTTGGAAAAGGTTGAGGCAGAAGCTCTCAAATTCGGAGACTCGTCGTCACAGAATATGATGTGGCTCACGAATATGCGCGCTTCGGCAACGCAAGGGACGGAAACTCAAAACATGCGACAGGCTCAGATTGGCCCGCTATCGCCCTCCCAAACATCGGGGAGACACGTGAATTCAATCAGATAAGGCGCCGACACGTGTTGGCAACAATGCATATCCCGAAAAGGCGGCTCATGAGGGCGCCCGATCTTTCTCTCGGTGTTCCGGGTGCTCGATGATTTGAACCGAGGCAAAATGCTCCTAGCGATCCGCATGGCCGAGATCGCGGTGGGGATCGATGCGATCCCGCACGCGCCGCTTGAGTTCGGCGGCATCGGGAAAGCCGCCATCACGCTTACGCTCCCAGATAAGCTCGCCGTCGCATTCGATCGCGAAAACGCCGCCTGTTCCGGGCCTGAGGCATACTTCTTCCAGTTCCTCGGAAAAGGTCGAGAGCAGTTCCTGTGCCATCCAGCCGGCGCGCAACAGCCACTGGCATTGCGTGCAATAGGTAATTGTCACCCGGCCGGCCATCGCCGCTTGCTCAGGCTGCGCTGAGTTTGGCCAGCGTCTCGTCGTCGACCTCGAAATTGGCATAGACGTTCTGCACGTCGTCGTCATCTTCGAGCACGGCAATCAGCTTGAGGACGGATTGCGCACGGTCCTCGTCAACGGGCGTTCCAGTCTGCGGCCGCCAGACGGCTTTGACGGACTCCGCTTCCCCAAGCGCGCCTTCCAGGGCAGAAGTTACATCGCCTATATCCTCAAAGGTACAGATGATGACATGTCCGTTCTCGTCGGATTGCACATCCTCCGCGCCTGCCTCGATCGCCGCTTCCATCACCTTGTCGGCGTCGCCAGCATCCGCCGGATAGAGGATCTCGCCCACGCGGTCGAACATGAATGCGACCGACCCGGTTTCACCGAGCGATCCGCCGGCCTTGGTAAAGGCAGCGCGTACATTGGAGGCGGTACGGTTGCGGTTGTCCGTCAGTGCCTCGACGATAACGGCGACGCCGCCGGGGCCGTAGCCCTCATAACGAACCTCCTCATAGTTCTCGGAATCGCCTCCGGACGCTTTTTTGATAGCCCGCTCGATATTGTCCTTGGGCATGGACTGGGCCTTGGCGTTCTGCACCGCCAGGCGCAGGCGCGGGTTCATATCCGGATCGGGTAGGCCGGCTTTGGCAGCGACGGTGATCTCGCGCGCCAGCTTGGAAAAGATCTTGGACCGCACGGCATCCTGACGGCCTTTGCGGTGCATGATGTTCTTAAACTGAGAATGACCAGCCATGGGGCTCCTTTGTCGGCGCAGTCCTCAAATCGCGGATAGGCGGTTCATGCGGCTTATAATGCAAAACCAGATGCAAGGTCCAGAAGCGGGACGGGTACTGACGGCGTACGCAGTCACGCGGAGGGATTGGACTCGGCAGCCGTGGTCTGCTGGCGCTTGCGCCTTGCCATCATGTTGAGCCCCTCGACCAGCGCAGAGAAGCCCATCGCGGCATAGATGTAGCCCTTGGGCACATGGAAGCCGAAACCGTCGGCGATCAGGGTCATGCCGATCATCAGGAGAAAAGCCAGTGCCAGCATGACGACGGTGGGATTGACGGCGATGAAGCGCGACAACGGTTCGGCGGCGAGCAGCATCACGGTCACGGCACTGATGACCGCTATAAACATGATTGGAAGGTGGTCCGTCATGCCGACAGCGGTGATGATGGAGTCTATCGAGAACACGAGATCGAGCATCAATATCTGGACGATAGCGCCCCCGACACTGAGCGTCGCCGCCTTTCCGACCATGTTGTCTTTCGGGTCCGCGGGATCGACCGAGTGGTGAATCTCCTTCGTTGCCTTCCAGACCAGGAAGAGCCCGCCGGCGATCAGGATCAGGTCGCGCCACGAGAAGCCATGGCCGAAAAGGGTGAAAACCGGCGTCGTCAGTTGGACGATGAAGGAGATGGTGGCGAGCAGGAGAAGTCTCAGCACCAGGGCGGCGCCGATGCCGAGTTGGCGGGCGAACTTCTGATTTTCAGGCGGTAGCTTGTTGGTCAGGATCGAAATGAAAATCAGATTGTCGATGCCCAGGACGATTTCCAGCACCACCAGCGTGAGCAGCGCCACCCATGCCGTCGGATCCGATACGAAATAGAATTGGGAAACCAGCCAGTCCATATCGGCACGATCCTTCTGGAGAAATGTGGCGCGGCGGAGCAGAAGTAAGCGCGGTGAGCACCAGCGTCAACGCCAGAATACCGGAACGGTTTCCTCCAGACGCGGGCCAAGCCTGAGCGGCGCGACCTTTTCGGCCAGTCCCGTGCGGTCGGAAATCTCCACCCCGACCCCGCAGATCGTGGCGGGGCCGCTCGCCGCTTCAAACCGCCCCTTGGGCACTTTCGTCGTAAAGCGGTTGAGCGGCTCCTCCTTGTCGAGACCGAGGGAGGAATCGTAATCGCCGCACATTCCGGCATCGGACATGTAGGCGGTCCCGCCGGTAAGAATCTGGTGGTCGGCGGTTGGCTGGTGCGTATGGGTACCGATCACCGCGCTTACCCGCCCGTCGACGAAATGGCCGAAGCAGACCTTCTCCGAGGTTGCCTCGGCATGAAAATCGATGAACGCGGCGTCCGCCTGTTCCCCCAGGGGACAAGCGGCAAGCTGCTCCTCGACACAGCGGAAGGGATCGTCCAACTCGGGATGCATGAAGACGCGGCCCATGATGTTGGCGACAAGAATGCGCGCGCCGTTTCTGGCCGTAAACAAACCGGCGCCCCGGCCGGGCGTGCCTTCCGGGAAATTGGCGGGACGAAGAAACCGCTCCTCGCGCGCGGCGAAGGTTAACGCCTCGCGCTGGTCCCAAACGTGATTTCCCGTGGTCACCACATCGGCGCCCGCTCCAAGTGTCTCCCGGTAAATATCCTCGGTGATTCCGAACCCGCCAGCAGCATTTTCGCCATTGACGACCACGAAATCGAGAGCAAGATCGGAAATCAGACCGGGAAGCCGATCCCATACTGCGGTGCGGCCCGGCCGGCCCACCATATCCCCAAGAAAGAGTAAGCGCATGGCTTGCTCTTACCGTGAGGCGGCAAACCGACGCAAGCCGCTTTCGGTGAGGATTTCCGGGACGACGACATCATGCGGCTCGTCCGGAACGCGATCGACCTGCTGACAATCGAAGGCGATGCCGACCAGCCGCGGCGCATGGCCATCAGCCCTGAGCCTCTCGATTGCGCGGTCGTAGTAACCTGCGCCATAACCGATGCGGTGGCCGCGGCCATCGAAGGCCGCCAAAGGCACCAGAACGAGGTCGGGCTCCAGAACGACCGCATTTGCATCGGGGCCCATGGTCCCGAAGCCCATGTCAACAAGGGTCCGGTCGCGCTCGAACTCACGGAAAATCATGGTGGTCTTGTCGAGGATTGCAGGCAGGGCAAGCCGCGCCCCCTTTTCCCGCAGCCTTGTCATGAGGGGACGCACGTCCACTTCCGAGCGTATGGGCCAGAAGCCGGAGGCGACCGAGCCGGGTGGCGGAGCGATCTCCTCCGCCCATGCGGCAATGCGCAAGGACGCATCGATACGCCAGGTCTCGTCCAGCGCGTCGCGCCGGGCAAGCGCTTCCTGCCGCAATACCTTCTTGCTTTCGCGCGGGGTGGTCATTGTCATCGCCTTTTCACCGGACATCGGGTCACGTGAGAGTAGAGATACGCTTCTTCCGCAAAGGCACGGAGAGCGACACGGACACAGTTCGCGGCGACATTACAACAATTCCCGCCGAGCGATCAGCAGCATCGCACAGGGACGGCAGGATCAAGTGAAAGCGGGAAAAGCGATCCACGGCAACCGATGGAATGGCGATCCCGGGAACCTACAAAGTAGGTGGGCGCCGTATAGCCAAGCCCACGGGCAAGGCCAGGGACAACTCCCTTCAGGATCGATAAGGCCCCGGGGAAATGATTCCTGTCGCGAGGCGCAGACCGCCTCCGCCAATATAGGGCTGGACCTTGCCTCGCACCAGAGGAATTGGAGACGGCGCAAGCGAATTCTGAAGCACCAAACAGCAAGACCCTCCGGCTTTCGCGATCAGCTGTTTCCTTCCTCCTGTACCCGGCGGCGCCTGTTGACCCGCGTGCTCGTGTCGACGCCGATGAGCTCGGCCACACGCCAGACCACATTGTCCTCCAGCTCGTGCATCTCACCGTCGGCGAAAACAACCTCCCACATCAGCCGGATGAATTCGGCACGCGCATCCTCATCGAGTTCACGCTTGATCACGCTCGTAAAGACGTAAAGATCGACGGCCTCCGCTTCCGCTCTCTCGCCCGACTTCATCAGCGCCTTGAGATCCGCGCCCTCAAGGTCATACGCCCGCGAAAGCGCTTCCTTCAGCCGCGCCTGCTCTGCGTCGCTGCGTGTGCCGTCGGCATTCATCACATGAATAAGCAGAGCAGCGGCCGCAACGCGCGGATCATCGACACTCAATCGATTGTTTTGGCTGCCGCTGGCCGGCAGGTCCTTCAGGAAGGAGAGGATACGCTCAAACATGAACAAGCCTGTGGATTTCTGCACCCATGGTGGCGAGCGAAGCCGGCGCGCACAAGCACCTGAATGCAACGGTAGCGAAAAAATGATTATGGATGGCGCCGGTTCCGCGTTGACGGAGCTCAGAAAAGCCGAAAACGGCGCGCCTCGGGCTTGGATTCGTCGGGATCTATACCGGGGTCGTCAGGCAGGGGTGGGGTTACCTCGTCCGTGTCTTCCATCTCTCGCGGTGGTGCCGGCTTCTCGTTCGTGATTTCCCGCTCGCCAGGATCTGCCGCCACGACTGGCGGCTCAGACGTTTTTTCCGGTTCCACCGCTTCTGCCGGCGCATCGGGCTCTCCGGTTTCCCCCTCAGACGACCTGGAGCCATCTTCGTGCATGGCTTCCGCTCTCACGTCATCCTCCGCTGGAGCGGGCGCGGTATCGCCGGTCACAATTTCGGCATCCTCGGCTGACGGTCTGTGTTCCAATTCCACCGCCGGCAATGCGGCCAGGGCCTCTTCCCCTTCGACCACCTGGCCAAGGCGCTCCATTGGCGCGCGCCATTCAAATGCGTCGAGTTCGCCTGTTACCGGCGAAGCTGGAGCCCAGCGCTCGGAGACGAAGCCATCAGCCACCCAGGCAGGGTCGCGCGGCGCGCGCACGGCCTTGGCAAGCCAATGCCGCACCCGGCCCTGATCGCCGGTTTCCGCTTCCTCTATGTCGGCCAGAAGCAGGAAAGCACCCTCGCGAGGTTCGATACGCACCGCCGCCTCTGCGGCCTTACGGGCCTGAGCGAACTCGCCGGCATCCAGGGCAGCGCGCGCCACCATAAGCTCCGATTCCACGTGGTTCGCCCGCATGCGGGCAAGTTTCCTTGCCCGCGTCAGCCGATCATGGGTGGAATCGCCAGGCCGCGCATGAACATAGACATCGGCCACCTCCGGATGAGGCTCTTTCTTCCATGCCGCCTCAAGCACTTTCGACGCACGGCGCAGATCGTTCTGCCGCAGAAGTGCCCGCGCGGCCGTCACCGCAGCGGGCACGAAGGCCGGTTGCAGGCGATTTGCTTCCAAGGCTGCCGCCCGCGCGGATGCAGGGTCGGTATCCAGCAACTCCATCGCCTGCGCCGTCAGCAACACGGCGCGTCGCCGCTCGCTTTTCGCGCGCTCCTCCACCTGCGCCGGCTTTCGCGCCTCGACAAGCGCCAGTGCACCCTCCCAGTCGTGCTCATCGGTTCTGGCTTCCAGTGCGGCATTCACCGCCCAGTCGAGTTGGGGCGCGGCATCGGCTGCCTGTGCGGCGTAGTGACGAGCGGCCTCGCGCTCGCCGAGACGCTGCGCCTCGAGATAGAGGCCTCGCAAACCCAGAAGCCGCGTTTCCGGGTCGGCGGCCATGGTGCTGAACTTGGCGCGTGCGCTCTCGTGATCACCCTCCAGGAGGGCAGCCTGTGCATCGAGGAGACGGAGCAGCGGCTCCTGTTTGGACGATAAGAGCTTTGCCGATTGGCGTCCCATGCGCCTTGCAAGGCCGCCATCGCCCGCGCCGGCCGCAATAAGACCGGTGGAAAGCGCCTTGTAGCCGCGATCGCGCCGCCGCCCCCGGACATAACGGGCAACCGCATGTGGACTGGTCCAGATGGCCCGGATCACCCACCATAGGATCAGGATCGCCGCGACCGCCACCACAAGAAGCATCGCCGCCATCATCAGCGCTATCTCATACCGATAGCCGCCGAATGTGATCACCAGTTCGCCGGGGCGTTCGGCAAGCCAGGCAAAGCCGAGCCCAAGGGCCAGAACGACAAGCAGAAACAGTAGAATGCGGATCATCAGCGCTTCCTCAAGCCGGCTGCAGAGCGCTCGAAAGCGCCTCGTCCAATACGTCTTCAGCCGTCTGGCGCGCGCGCAGCTTCTCGGCAAAATCGGCAGCGGCATCCTTGGCCGCGGGTGGCAGGGCTTCGTATTCGGCCAGTGCCCTGGTGTAGTCGCCTCGTTGAACGGCAGCCTCCACGCGCGCGGCTATTGCTCCCGGTGTATCGCCTTCCGCTTCCCCGACCGGCCGAACATTGACAGCCGAGCGCGCGCTCGCCATCAGCCGGTCGAAAAAGTCCGCATCCGGCGGAAGTTCAGAACCACTGGCGGCAATGCGCGAGGCAATTTCCGATACCTCTCGGGCCAGCTCCGCCTGCGTCGGAATACCGGTCTCGGCATATGGCCGCAGCGGCTCGAGCGCCGATGCGTCGGATGCAACCGCCGCATAGGTTTCAAGCTCGCGTGCGAAGGGTTCGCCGCGCTCGACGGCCGAACGAAGCGCCGAGGCAGCAACGATGAGGGCGAGCCGTGGCCCCTCGTCCCTGCTCGCCACTTCGTTGCTGACCTGGGTCAACTGTGCGGCGAGTTCTTCCAGTTGCTCCGCGTTGGCCATCGCGGACTGCCGGGCGGCATCCGCCGATTGAACCGCACCCTCAAGCCCGCTCTCAACATCGGAAATGCGCTGCTCCAGCTCGGGGCTCACCATTCCGCCGCCGTCCTCGGCCAACGAAGCGACGCGGCTCTCCAATTCGGAGATCTGCTCCTGTAGCGCGGCTCCATTCCCGTTCGAGCGCATCGCCGACTGCAGCGCGTCGACACTCTCGCGCAATTCCTGGATTTCCTGCCTCGGTGCGGCCAGCGCCTGTTCCACCGCTTCGTCGGACGAACCGGATGGAGCGGCGTCTCGCAATTCGGCCAGTTCATTCCGAGTGGCGTCGAGTTCCTGCCGAAGAGTCTCGACCTCACCGTTCCCCTCCTCCGGCAATGGCAGCACATTGGTCCATATCAGCCCGCCGGCCACTGCCAGCGTGACGATGCCGCCCATCATGCCTGCCGCAAACGCCGTTCCGTAACCCACACGTTTACGAGGCTCCGCACCATCCGCAGGTCCCATCGCGGGGGATGTCGTTTCCCCGCTCGCGCTGTCTTCTGGTGCCGCATCGGCGAAGCCGGTTTCCGCGTCTGCCTCCGCCTGCGTGGTGTTCGCCGTCGCTTCAGTTTCCTCGGTTACACTTTGCGATTCGGTTGTGCCGCTCGCTTGTCCGCCGGACGTTTCAGCTGGTTCTTCTCTGGGGGGATCTGTCCGGGGGCGTTCCCGCCCGACAGCATCGGCTTCAAGATCGATCGTCACCGGCTCCCGTTTCGTTTTGGAGTGGCGCGTCCTCGGGGTCTTGACCATCAGGCAGCTCCTATCGTCCTACGCCCTCGGCGGCGCGAGGTGTCCCCTACCATAGACATTGCGCGGTAAGGAAGGCTGGCGCCTTACACCGGAAGCAACGAAAGCAGCTTTTCCTCATTCGGTTCCCGCGCTACGTAGGCTCGCGTTCTGGCGGCGTCCGGCAGTATCTTCGCAACCCTTTCAGAAATAACAAAATAGTCTGCCTTATCGAACAGGGGCAATTCGATAATCCGCGTGAAGATCTCGGCAGTGAAAGCCGAGTAGAGCAGCACGGCATCGACCGGCTGTCCGCCGAGGGCAGCAACCACCTGCTGCCGGGATGGCCCACGCTCCAGCGTGTTGTAGGTCTCGGCAACAAAAGCTTTCAGCCCTGACTGCGCCAATCCGCGCTCCAGCACGTCCCGCCGAACACGCCCACAAAGAATAAGCACCTGCATGCCGGGCGTCAGCGCATTTGCGACTCGCTGTACAAGCCTCGATGCTTCTCCCGAATCGTCGTCCACGACATTCAGTCCCGCCTCGCGCGCCACCTCGCCGGTTCTTTCGCCAACAGCAAAGACCGGCACGCCCGCAATTGCCGCCAGAAGCGCCTTCGGTGCATGGCGCACGGCATTGGCACTGCTGATCGCCACCGCATCAGGCTTTGCAGGCCATGCATTCCCAGCAACCTCGAGGGGGACGATATCCGTCAGCGGCAAGAGAACCGGTTCAAACCCCATTCGGGAAAGAAGCCCGGCCGTACGGGAGGCCGCAGGTTCCGGCCGCGTGACAAGAACACGCCGCATCGCTTCAGTCCCAGCTTTGGAAGAACCGGCTGCCCGCCTTTTCGCGGATTTCCGTCCCGGCTTTCCCCCCGATTTCCGCTGCCGCCGAAGCTTCTCCCTCAGCGGCGATCTCGTGTACTTCAGTGCCGTCGGGCGTCAGGATCATGCCGGAAAAGCTGATCCGGCTGCCGTCCACCATCGCCTGCCCGGCGATGGGCGTGCGACAGGAGCCGTCGAGCGCCGCCAGGAATGCCCGCTCGCAGGCGAGCGCGGCTCCCGTCGCGCCATGGTGGATGGCCTTTACCAGCGTCCCGGTTCGCGCGTCTCCCGTTCGGCTTTCAATGCAGATTGCGCCTTGTCCGAGCGCGGGTGGAAACCGAACCGGGTCCATGATCGAGGTGGCCACATGCTCCAGCTTCAGCCGTTTCAAACCTGCGAGCGCCAGCAGCGTGCCATCGGCAACCCCCTCTTCCAGTTTCCGCAGGCGGCTTTGCACATTGCCTCGGAACATGCCTACCTTGAGGTCCGGCCGGAGCCGCAGCGCCAGCGCCTGCCGGCGCAATGACGAGGTGCCTAGATGGGCGCCATGGGGCAGATCCTCCAGCCCCTGTACCTCGCGGCCGATGAACACATCACGCACATCTTCCCGTTCCAGAAAGGCGGATATCTCCAGCCCGTCGGGCAGGACCGTTGGCATATCCTTGGAAGAATGGACGGCAAGGTCTATCTGCCGGTCAAGCAAGGCCGCCTCTATTTCCTTTGTGAAAAGCCCCTTGCCGCCGGCCTCGGAAAGCGGCCGATTCTGAATACGATCGCCCGAGGTGCGGATGACGACGATCTCAAACGCTTCCTCCGGCATATCATGCGCAGCCATCAGCCGCGCCCGTGTTTCCGCCGCCTGCGCCAGTGCGAGGGCGCTGCCGCGCGTTCCGATTCTCACTACATCAGTTTGCATGCCGTCATGTCCGTGCTAACCGCTGTCATACCTATCTGGGACAGGCGCCCTCGGCAACAAAGGTGAACGGACCGAATGACGCGCGTGCTGGGCATTGAGACAAGCTGTGACGAAACCGCTGCCGCAATCGTGTCGCGTGGCGAGGACGGCGCACCCGCAATCCTGTCCAACATCGTGCTCAGTCAAATCGAGGAGCATGCGGCCTTTGGCGGCGTGGTGCCGGAGATCGCCGCGCGCGCACATGTCGAGGCGCTGGACGGTGTCATCGAAGCTGCACTTGAGGAGGCGGGCCTTGGCCTTCCCGATATCGACGGCGTGGCCGCTACAGCCGGTCCGGGCCTCATCGGCGGCCTTATAGTCGGTCTGACGACCGCCAAGGCGATTGCCGCCGCGGCGCGAAAGCCACTTCTGCCGATCAACCATCTGGAGGGGCATGCGCTGACGGCGCGCCTGACGGACAGCCTTTCCTTTCCCTATCTTTTGCTGCTCGTGTCCGGAGGGCACACGCAGATCCTGCATGTGACCGGCATCGGGCATTACGAACGCTGGGCAAGCACGATCGACGACGCGTTGGGGGAAGCCTTCGACAAGACCGCAAAGCTGCTGGGCCTGCCCTACCCTGGCGGACCAAATGTGGAAAAGGCAGCGCGCGGGGGCAATCCTGCCCGCTTTACCTTTCCACGGCCGCTCAGAGGCGAATCGCGGCCCGATTTTTCATTCTCCGGCCTAAAGACCGCGGTTCGCCGTGCTGCCACCGAACTTGCGCCGTTGTCTCAGACCGACATCGCCGATATCTGCGCCTCCTTTCAGATTGCCGTGACGGACACGCTCGCCGACCGTGTGCAGCGCGGCCTGGAGCGGTTCCGGAAACAGCATCCGGACCTGGAAGAGCCGACGCTCGTGGTCGCGGGCGGCGTGGCGGCCAACGCCGCCATCCGGCAGACACTGGACGATCTTTGCCGCAGCCAGGGATTTGCGCTTGTTGCGCCACCGCTCAAGCTGTGCGGAGACAACGCGGCGATGATCGCCTGGGCTGGGCTGGAGCGGCTGGAGGCGGGACTGACGCACGCCAATGCGCTTGCCTTTGCGCCACGTCCGCGCTGGCCGCTCGACGAAGCTTCGGCGCCGCTGGTCGGCGCCGGAAAACGGGGAGCCAAGGCATGAGCGCGCGCTGGTCGGTTGCCGTTCTGGGAGCGGGCGCCTGGGGAACCGCCCTGGCGCTGACCATGTGGCGCGCAGGATATGATGCGGTGCTTTGGGCGCGTGACGGCCAGCTCGCTCAGGAAATCACCCATGCGCACCGAAACAGCCGTTATCTTCCCGGCGTGGCACTCGATGCGCGGCTTGCCGCACGCGACGACATGGCCGCCGTTCTGGTCGGCGCGGACTGCGTGCTTGCCGCCGTCCCTGCGCAAAGCATGCGCGGGGTACTCGCCGCGGCCGGCGAGATGCTCGGGCCGAAAGTTCCCGTTGTTCTATGCGCAAAGGGGATTGAGCGCGAAAGCGGCCGCTTGATGTCGCAGGTCGCACGCGATGTGCTTCCGGAAAATCCGCTGGCGGCACTGTCCGGACCGAGCTTCGCGGCCGACGTGGCGAATGGGTTGCCAACGGCCGTCACCGTTGCTGCGCATGAGGGGGCGCTGGCAGCCGATCTTGCTGCAAGACTCTCCGCGCCCAATCTGCGCTGCTACTCCAGTGATGACCTGACCGGTGTCGAAATCGGCGGCGCGCTGAAGAATGTCCTTGCCATCGCAGCCGGTGCCACCAGCGGAGCCGGCCTGGGAGCGAGTGCCGTGGCAGCCATCACGACCCGCGGATTTGTCGAAATGCGCCGCATCGGAACGGCTCTCGGCGCACGCGCCGAAACACTGATGGGACTTTCCGGGCTCGGCGACCTGATCCTTACATGCGGTTCGGCGCAATCGCGCAATTTCGCCTACGGGCTGGCGCTCGGACGTGGCGAGAGCCTTGAGGGACGACCGCTCGCCGAGGGCGCTTTCACCGCGGCAATCGCCGCCCGGATCGCACGCGAGCGCGCGCTGGACGCTCCGATCACGGCAGCGGTAACCGACATGCTGGAAGGACGCATGACCGTCCAGAATGCCATGCAGGCACTGCTTACACGACCGCTGAAAAGCGAGGCCGGTTGAAGCCATGATAGAAGGAAGGTGCACATGATCTATGTCATTTTATGCCGCGACAAGCCCGGCCACCTGCAACTACGGCAGGACACGCGGCCCGAGCATCTTGCCTATCTGGAGAAGCTGAACGCCGATGGTACGCTGAAATTCGCCGGGCCGTTTCTCGATGGTGAGGAGAAGCCGTGCGGCAGCATGGTCGCGGTGAAGGCAGAAAGTCTGTCAGAAGCCGAAGCGCTGGCCAGCGCCGACCCCTATG
>JAJUHJ010000080.1 GCA_029279965.1 Phyllobacteriaceae bacterium | reverse complement strand
TGATAGGTAATGGCGCTTGCGACCGTAGCGGACGCCGTCGGCGAACCAGCAGCACCCTGCGCCTGCGCCGACCCAACAAAGGCCGCGGAAGCAAAAAGGCTTCCACAAAAGGTCGCAATGCGCAGGGTTTTTTGAAACGGGTTTGTCACTATTCGTTCCTCCTCTTGGACCCCGCGCGTTATTCGGCGAGGCCAATTTCGCGATAATAGCGAAGGGCGCCTTCGTGGTAGGGCACCGGAGAATCGGTCATCATGTTGCTGGGATCGAAGCGGTTGAACGCACCAAGCGCGGCGGCAAGGTCGCTCTTGCTCTCGTGCAAGGTTTTGGTGATCTGGTAGACTTCCTCCTCCGGCATATCTGCGCCAGCCACCAGCACGAACTGCATCTGCATGAGATATGTCGGATCTTCGACGATCCCGTTTTCCACCTCGCCCGGGCTCATGGTCACCGGTTCCGCGGTGGGCATCACGGAATTCATACGCTCTTCGACATTGCCGGAGTGATCAAGTGAGAGGAAGCGGATCCCGCCGGAGATGCTCGCCATAGCGCGCTGTGCCGCGGCGACACCCACCGTTGCATACGCCGCATCGACGCGTCCGTCGATCAGCATGTCGATGCCCGCAACATATTGCGGTACCGGAACCGGGGTCACGTCATCCCAGGTCAGGCCCGATGCGGCCAAGGCGGCGCCTGTAAGATAATGGAAGGTCCGACCGGCGGTAAATTCCGAAGCCACCCGACGCCCGGCAAGGTCGGCGGCATCTTTGATGTCGCTGTCCGCGCGGACCATGAAACCGTTGATAGCCGGGAAGAGGGAGCCCACCAGACGAAGGTTTTCGTTAGCGGTACCCTCGAACATGCCCTCGCCCTGATAGGCGAATGCCGCTTCGGCACTGTTGGTCAGGCCGAATTCCAGTTCGCCCCGGCTCACCATGGGCAGATAAGTGGACGAACCGCCAAACGGCGCCACGCGGTACTGCTCGCCTGTCTTTTCGTTCATCACGCTGGCGATGGCCGTACCGGTCGTATAGAACAGCGAGCCTTGCGGGTTCGTGCCGATGCTTGTCGTCTGGGCGGCGGCGGGTGCGGCAAGTGCCGCAGCACCCAGCACCAGACCGGCGAATATGCTCAGTGATCTCTTTGTCATGTCCGGAATCCTTAACTAGCGTTTTGGATGGATTGGACAGCGGCCCCTCGCCGCTGCTGGTAGTAACACCCGGCAAGAAGAGCCGCGCCGCCGAGAATGCCGCATAGATCGACCAGGGTTCCGTACGGCATGGCATTCGCAGGTGTGAGCGTGGCAAGCCCGGCAGCAAAGAACGCCGTTCGGAACACCAACCCCAGCCGAATTCGATAAAAGCCCACGACGCCGATGGTGATCAGGAAGACCCCGAGAATGGCTGTCACCACAGAAATCGCGATGTCGGAAGTTTCGCCCACCATGAGCAGGGAGGGGGAAAACACGAACAGGAACGGCACGATATAGGCCACCCACCCCAGTCTCACCGCGGCAACACCGGTCATGAGCGGACTTGCCTTGGTAAGCGTTGCCGCGGCGAAGCACGCAAGCGCGATGGGCGGCGTTATCATGGACATCATGCCGAAGTAGAGGACGAACATGTGCGCTGCGATCGGCTCGACGCCGGTCTCGACAATCGCTGGCGCCACAAGTGCTGCCAGCAGCACGTAAACGCCGGCGGTCGGCATTCCCATGCCAAGGATGATGCAGGTGAGCGCGCCGATGAGCAGCAATGCGATCAGATTGCCCCCACCGAGTTGGACGAGAGCAAGCGTCACGGCAAAACCGCCGCCCGTGGCGTTGAGGACGCCGATGACGAAACCGGCTGCCGCGACGATCGTGATCAGTTCGACTGTGTTAAGCCCGGCCCGCGCAAAGGAATTCACCGTATCGGCCATGGACGCCTTTTGGTCCCGATAAGGTTTTACGAGGCCGATCACCAGCATGGCGCCAGCCGAGTAGAGGGCCGCGCGCTCAGCGCTCATGTTGAACTGGAAGAGGAAGACGATGAGGAGAACGAAGGGTACGAAGAAGTGCCAGC
Organism: Phyllobacteriaceae bacterium; assembly: GCA_029279965.1. Taxonomy (GTDB): domain Bacteria; phylum Pseudomonadota; class Alphaproteobacteria; order Rhizobiales; family Rhizobiaceae; genus Chelativorans. The sequence goes on along the minus strand of JAJUHJ010000080.1, from coordinate 11,824 downwards.
CCTGGCGCAGCACCAATCCCAGGCGCGGTAAATCGGCTTCGACGACCTCGATATTGTCTCGCTCGGCCATCAGGTGCACCTGCACGAACAACGCGATGTAATAGAGCATCGCGGGGATCAAGGCAGCCAGGACGACGGTCGTGTAGTTGATGTTGAGAAATTCGACCATCAGGAACGCGGCCGCGCCCATGATGGGCGGCATGAACTGGCCACCGGTCGAGGCCACCGCCTCGATCGCTCCTGCATCCGTGCTCTTGTAGCCGGCACGCCGCATAAGCGGGATGGTGACGAGGCCCGTGGTCGCTACGTTGGAGACGGCGCTGCCCGAAATCGACCCGAACAGAGCCGACGACAACACGGCGATCTTGGCCGCACCGCCCCGCCGCCGGCCGACCATCGCCATGGCAAGATCGGTGAAGAACTGGCCGCCGCCAGTGCAGAACAGCACCTCACCGAACAGGATGAAGATAACGACGATCGTGCTGGCGACCGAAAGCGGCATCCCGAGAACCGCGCTCGGATCGAACGCCAGGTACACGGTAAGAAAATCGAGCTGGAGCTGCCGGCCTGTAAGTGGAGATGGCACCAGATGCGCCACCATCCCGTAGATGCAGAACGCGACGATGATCAGGAACAGCATCCAGCCGGTCCGCCGGCGCAAGGCCTCGAGGACGCCCAGGACGACGATCCAGCTCAAGACGATCATACCGAGCGGGCGCGTTGCTGCGGCGACCAGGAAGGATTGATACTCGAGCGCAACATATCCCATGACACCGAGAAACAGGATTGCCGCGGCAATATCGAAAAGAGGCGGATCGCTGCGCCGTTCTCCCCGCCAGGAGGTTCCGAGAAAAACGACGGCGCCCGCAAGACCCAGAACCAGGGCCAGAAGTTGCTCCTGATAAAACGCGACGCCCAGATAAGCCGGAACCGACAGCACCCAGCATACCGCCAGAAAGACCATCAGCCCGGCCATGATACGGTTCGCCAGCGATACCCAACCGCGCTGCAGTGTTTCGGTTTTCGGGGCGTTCGCGTCTTCGGCCATCGTCCTCCTCCCTTACGTCATCGCGAGCGCGGCAGCGCGACGTTGCGCGTCGAGCATCGAAGAGCGCATCAGAAACGCCTTGGCACGTTCCGGATCGGCGGCGGTTTCGCGCAGGTCACGGAAATTAGCCTGTCGCGTCGCCTCGTCCTTCGCTTCGAGACGCTTCTTGTTCTGGATTGTCTGTGCCTGGACAAACTCGGTTGTTATCGTACGCCGTTGGCGATCATAGAGATCCAGAAGCGTTGCACTGCCGCGACCGTGCCAGACCTTGGCGAGTTTCTCGGCAAGGTTCACAGCATCCTGAATGCCGCCGTTGAGACCCATGCCGCCAATGGGATTGTTAACGTGTGCGGCATCGCCTGCCAGCAGAACCCGGCCTCTGCGGAAGGTTTCCGCCACTCGCTGGTGCACACGGTAGAGATTGCGGTGCACCACCTCGTAGTCACCGTCTCTGGGAAAAAACTTCTGAAGGCGGGCCTGAACAGCTTCATCGCTCAACAGCTCTTCTTCAGTGGCGTCGGGATTGGTGGGGTAGACCGTGCGCCAGAGCCCCGGCGGCCCATCCGCCGCAACCTTGAAGCAGTTGCACCACTCGTGAGGATCCGCAAAGTAGCTGCGATAGCTGTATCCGCGATGAGTGAGGAAATCGAAGGGGGTGGTGAGCACCATGAACTGCTCAGGGAAGGTGAACCCCTCGAAGACGATGCCTGCCGCCTTGCGGACAAGGCTGCGCCCGCCATCCGCCCCGATGAGATAGCGCGCGGATCGTGTGAAGGTGCCTTCGCTGTTCCGTACCGTGACCGTGACCGCGTCTTCACCCACGGACAGATCCACCACCTCATGCCCGAACAGCACATCGGCATTGGGTTCAGCCTGGAGGTGGCGCAGCGCAATGGATGCCGTCTTGAATTGCTCGCACTGCACAACGTAGGGGAACCTCGTTTCACCTGCGAGCAGCGCATGGTCGAACTCGGCGATGAGATCTCCGGAAATGCGATCCCAGAACTGGAATATCGGCGCCACCAAACCGGCCTTGCGCATCTCTTCCTCAAGCCCCAGCTCATCCAGCAACTCCAGAGTTGCCGGGTGTGTCGTGGCCGCGCGGGGGTCATCGAGCAGCGTTTCATTCCGTTCAAAAACGGTGACCGGCACTCCCTGACGCGCCAATCCGAGAGCGCAGATGAGACCGACCGGTCCACCGCCGCTGATCATGACTCCGTCCGCACGCGTCACTGATCGTCCTTCCTTCTGCTGTTGTTCATGGTCTTCCTCGTCACACGAATTCACGTGGGAGCGTGCATTGGGCGACCCGCACGGGTCGTATTGTCGGTGGTGTGTTGCGCGAGCGTCCAACGAAGCGCGGAACACCGTCACTGATGACGGCGCCAATAGCGACCGGGTCGCCGTGCTTGAGGGCGGCGAGCGCGGTATCTTGCGTCCCACCCAGAGGTGCATCGATGACGACGAGGTCCGCATCACGGCCGGGAGCGAGAAGCCCCGAGTTGCGGCCGTAGACCGACGCGTTGTTCCCGGTCGCGGCACCGATCACCATTTCGGCCGGCAGGTCGAGCAGGCTCGAAAGATGTGTGATGGTGTAAAACATCCCAAGCGGCATGATGCCGCTTCCGGTAGGAGTATCCGTGGCGATGAGCACACGGTCGAATTGCTCGCGCTCGATGGCCGTTTTCGCGCAAAGAAGCGCCGTGCGAAGGTTGCCGGCAGTGCAGATCTGAAGCGCCGCCCGGCTTTCGTCGATCACTTTCTCGAAGTGCTCGTCCGCCATGGCCACCGGACCGCCATTGACGTGAAACGAGACATGCGGGTCGATTTCAATGACGTGCTCGCCCGTTATGGGAGACGAGCCCGGAATCGAAGCGCCGCCCGTGTGCAGCGTGGTGACCAGACCATGCCGGCGCGCCATGGCCACAAGGGGGGCATACTCGGAAGGGTCTTCAAATGCGCCGAAGCCGGCCTTGGCCAGCCAGACGCCGTCGCGGGCAAGATCGGCAAAATCCTGTTCGACCAACCCCGGCTCCAGGATCACCGAACCGGCCCAGACCCGCATGCCGCCGGGGCGGTAATCCTTAAAGCAGCGTTGAGCGGCAAGGGCGAGCGCCTTGACGCCCGTGGGATCGGAAGGCCTGCCGGGGGTATGCACCTCCGACGCGCTAATGGCGGTGGTGACCCCGCCATGCAGATAGCTTTCGAGATATCCTACGGTTTTCTGGCGCGGCGTGTAGTCGCCGAAGGTGATATGCACATGGCTATCGATCAGGCCCGGGATCACCGTGGCGCCCCCGGCATCGATTACAACGTCAGAGCGCGAGACGGCATCGACATCCCCGGTGCCCACGCTTTCGATCACGCCATCGGCCATGACGACCGTATCGGCCTGAGCGATGGGCCTTCGCCAATCACCGGTAACGACGGTTCCAATATTGACGACGGCAGTGCGCATTCAATCCCCCTCAGACCAGACCGTCCTCACCGGTAATGGAGTCTGCCGGAATGCCTCCGACGCGCGCATTGAGCCGGCCGCGATTGGCGTAGACGCAGATCAGGGCGATCTCGTCGGGCAGCGGCGCATCCGGCAGCAGGATCGACATTCCGTCATAGTGGGAGCGCACATAGAGCGCATCCTTATGGGCCAAAGGCACTTCGACGATACCGCCCGGTGCGGCCCGTTTCGTGAATGACGAGATCCATGCCTTACCGCCGCCAGCGGCTTCGCGCATTTCGTTCCCATAGACGGTCGTGAGCATCGCAACGACATGCTCTTGCTCGCCGGCAAGGCCCACCACGCCACCCTTGCCGTAGCTTACGGCCTTGTAGGGAGCCATCATTTCCTGCGCGCGCTTGGACATCTCGCGGCCGATGGCAACGCTGGCATCCGTCAGCTCGCTCAGATCCTCCGTATAAGGTTTCCCGGCAAGCGGGTTTTTCACAACAGCAATCACCGCGACCTTGCGCAACGGCTCATCGGCCAGCTGCCCCGCCTCACTGCGGGTTTCTTCGATCTGAGTGAAAATCTTCCGGATGTGCATAGGTCGCTTCCATGCCCTTGTTGACGTTTCTGTCATCCTGTATGACAAGATGACAGTATGTCAATGCTTTTCCGGAGCGACCTGATGGAACAGAAGGCGGTGCTTTTTTCCGAAATGACGCCAGCGGCGGATTGGGAGGCAAAATTCAACGCGTGGTATGACCGGGAGCACATTCCATTGCGCATGGATGTGCCTGGCTTTGCGGGCGCGCAGCGTTACAAACGCAATGAGCGAGATTATCTGGCCGTTTATGATATGGACGATGCCGACGTGCTCGCCTCGGAAGCTTATGGTCGGGTGAAGAACAACCCGAGCGAAGAAACCGCCTGGATGCTGAAATCGGTCGCCAATTTCACCCGCTACATCTGCGCGCCCATCGGCCAGCAGGCTAGTGTCCCGGTAGAGGAGATGTTAGAGGCGCCGGTGCTGTACCCGGTGTTTTTCGCCGTTCCGGCCGACCGTGCTGATGAATTCGACCGCTGGTACGACGAAGATCACGTCCCCACCCTCCTGGAGGAGAAAAGCTGGCTCGGTTGCCGACGTTTTGAAATCAAATCGGGAGAGCCAGGACAATTTACCCGGTTGGCCCTACACTATCTCGGGTCCGCCTCGGCACTCGAATCCACCGCGCGTATCAAGGCTCGTGAATCCAAATGGAGAGACCAGTTGGCCAAGGAAAACTGGTTCAAGGGAACCTACATGCTCTTCGAACGCCACGGCAGGCGCTTTAAAGGCACACGATAAGAAGCGCATGGAGGACGCACTGCAATGAGCAAGACAAGACAGGCGGCGATGGCGACAGGTTTCGCTTCGCTGGGCGCAGTTGATGCGCCTGTGCTTGTTCGTGAGCAGGCATTCGACCGTGTGCGCGAAGCCATAATCACCGGTCAATTCCCACCGGGCACAAGGTTGATCGAACGTGAGCTCTGCGAGGCACTGGGGGTGAGCCGCACGTCCATCCGCGAGGTTCTCCGTCGCCTCGAGGCGGAAAAGCTTGTCCTGGTAGAGCCTCGGAAGGGACCGACGGTCGCGCGAGTGACGAAAGCTCAGGCCGAGGAAATTTATCAGATCCGGGCCTATCTTGAGGGTCTTCTGATCCGTCGTTTCGTGGAGCGGGCGAGCGGGCCGGATATCGTAAAGCTGGATGAACTGGCGCGCCGGTTCTTTGCAGTGGCGAGCGATGGAGACGTGCCGCGATCCGTGGGCGTCATGGTTGAATTCTATGACTTCATATCGTCAGTGGTGGAGGCGGACGTCCTGCGGGATATTCTGGGCCAGCTTACAGCCCGGGTGAGCTATCTCAGAGCCACGTCGATGTCCGAGCCCGGCCGTATGGCGAACTCGATCGAGGAGATCGCCGAGATCGTCGAGGCGATAAAGCGCCGCGATGCGCAGGCAGCCGAAAACGCAGCGGTCTCGCATGTGAAGTCGGCCGCCCGGACCGCGCTGGCGCGCCTTTCGGATTAGAGCGCCGTGCGTCCGTTTGGACGCACTAACATCCCTGGCAATGACGGAAGTTGCCTCTCAGGCTTTCCGTCTTGCTGCTTGAATATCGGGGTCGGGTTCGAGGCCGGCTGCAAGCAGACGGCGGGTATAAGGCTGTTGTGGATTGTTAAAGATCTGCCGCGCCGTGCCGATCTCCACGATGCGTCCGTTTTGCATGACGATAACGTCATCGGCAAAGTCCCTGACGACCGGCAGGTCGTGGGCGATAAACAAGAAGGCTATGCCGAGTTCGGTGCGCAACCGGTTGAGCAGTTCGATGACCTGCGCCTGAATGGACACATCCAGCGCCGAAACAGCCTCATCGCAGACAATGAGTTCCGGCTCGAGTGCCAGTGCACGGGCGATTGCAATGCGCTGGCGCTGACCGCCGGAGAACTGATGTGGGTAGCGTTGCGCGTGGTCGGCGTGCAAACCGACTTGCATCAGCAAATCGGCAACGCGGTCACGCCACTGGGATTTCGGCACCAGGTCCTTGTGAATGGCCCAGGCCTCTGAGATCAGTTCGAATACCGACATGCGCGGATTGAGGGATTGCGTGGGATCCTGGAAAACCATCTGCATCTGACGGCGCAGGGAAAACAATTGCTTCCGCCCCATCTTGAAAAGGTCTTCACCCTTCCACAGCGCTTCTCCGCCCGTAGGCGTCTCCAACTGCAAAATGGTGCGCGCCAGGGTCGATTTGCCCGAACCGCTTTCGCCGACGATTGCAAGAGTCTGGCCGGCATGCAGCGTAAAGTTCGCTTCCTTCAGAGCCGGGACATCGCCATAGGTCTTGCTGACCGATCTGGCCTCGAGGAGCGGCGGTCGCGACGAGCCTCCAACGCGCATCTCGCCCTTGCCGGGCGCCGCAGCAATGAGCTTTCGCGTATAGGGGTGCTGTGGGTTGTGATAGACTTGACGTGCGGTACCGGTTTCCACCACTTGGCCCGCATTCATGACCACGACGCGATCTGCGGTCTCCGCCACCACGCCGAGGTCATGGGTGATGAGCAGCAAGCCCATTCCCGTTTCGGCCTGCAATTCCCGAAGCAGGGCGAGCACCTCCGCCTGGATCGTGACATCCAGCGCGGTGGTCGGTTCGTCGGCAATCAGAATATCCGGCTTGAGCATCAACGCCATCGCGATCATCAGACGCTGGCGTTGGCCACCGGAAAACTCATGCGGAAATTTGGTCATCGCATGCTCCGGGTCGGGTATGCCGACCCGGGCGATCAGCTCCAGCGCGCGCTGGCGAGCCGCAGGTGCTGGTCGTCCGTGAGCTGTCATCGTTTCGATAATCTGCCATCCCACCCGGTAAACGGGGTTAAGGTGGCTCAACGGATCCTGGAAGATCATCGCGATGCGCTTGCCATTGAGCTGGCGATGCTCTTCCGCCGTGATCTTGAGCAGGTCACGCCCTTCAAAGATGATCTCGCCTTTCCAGACTTCGCCGGGCGGGCAATCGATCAGGTTCATGATGGCTGAAGCGGATACGGATTTTCCCGATCCACTTTCACCGAGAATGGCAAGCGTTTCACCACGATCGAGATGCCAGGAGACGTTCTTGACCGCGTCGACGGCTCCGGCAGCGGTATGGAAGCGCACCGACAGATCGCGGACTTCGAGCAGATGATCAGTCATTGGCCGTCTCCGCGCTATTGTTCTGCGACGTGCCTTCGAGCCGCCAACGCTGGACCGGGTCGAGCGCGACCCGCATCCAGTTCGACAGGAGGTTGAGCGAAAGGGTGGTAAGGATGATCGCCAGACCCGGCCAGAAGGCGAGCCACCAGGCGGTGGAGAGATAGGGGCGTCCTTGGCTGACCATCAGTCCCCAGGTGATATCGGGCGGCTGAATGCCGATGCCGAGAAAGGAGAGCGAAGACTCCGCCAGCATCACAAAGGCGAAATCGAGAGTGGCGATGGTCAAGAGTGTCGGCGCGACAATCGGAAGGATATGCCGGAAAATGATGCGCAGGTGCGATGCGCCCATGACTTTGGCCGCCTGCACGAACATACGTTCGCGTATTTCCAGCACTTCGGCGCGGGTGGTGCGCAAATAGACCGGAATGCGTGTGATCGCCAGGACAATCACCAGATTGGTGACCGAGGGTGGCAGCATGTAAAGGACGATGACGGCGAGAAGGAGCGACGGAAAGCTCATGATCACGTCAGCCAGGCGCATGATCACCTGGCTCACGAACTTCGAGGTATAACCGGCAACAAGCCCGAGCGCAGCGCCGACCGCCATTGAACAGAGGACCGCACCGCCTGCGATCATCAGCGTATTTCGAGCGGCAACGATGATACGCGCGAGCAATGGTCGTCCCAACGCGTCGGCACCGAGAATGAACAGCCAGCCCTGTTCCACAGAGAAAGGTGGCGAATTACGGCCACGAAGGTTTTGCGATGACGCGGCATCGGATAGGAAGGTGTGACCGAAGATCGCGCAGCCTGCGGCCACAAGGAGGAAAATAGCCGCGGCCAGAGCAAACTTGTCACGCCAAAGCATGCGCACTGCCGGCAGCAGACGAGGTGAGGTGCGGGACGCTTGGTCGGCGTTCGAGAGTGTCTCGATCATGGCGCTAATACCGGATACGCGGGTCGAGCACGGCGTAAGCCATGTCGATCAGAAGGTTCATGATGAAGATTGCGATTGCGGTGACCATGATCGAGGCCAGCACGACGTTGAAATCGCGCTGCAGGATCGAATCGATCATCAACTTGCCAACGCCGGGAAAGCCAAAGATGCTCTCGATAACCACCGCTCCGTTAAGGAGGGCCGCCGCCTGGTCGCCCATGACCGTGATCACGGGCAGCATGGCGTTGCGCAGCGTGTGGACGAAGATGAGGGGGAAGTTCTTTACACCCTTGGCGCGTGCCGTCTTCACATAAGCGGAGGACAGGGCGGAGAGCATCGAGCCGCGCACCACCTGCACGAGAAGACCGAAGGGACGGATGAACAGGACGGCGATGGGCAGAATCCAGTGCAGAACCGTGCCAGTGCCGGATGTCGGCAACCAGGCCAGTTGAACCGAAAAGAGCACGATTGCCACGATGGCGATCCAGAAATCCGGTGCCGAAGCGCCGATGAGCGAAACAAGCGAGGCTGCCCGGTCGAAGAAACCACCGGCCCGGAACGCTGCCAGAGAGCCGACGACGATGGCGCAGACCGTGACGAGCGTCATGGTGATGAGTGCCAGTTGCAGGGTCCAGACGAAGGCATTCAGGACCACCCAGATCGCCGGCTGGGCGCGGCGGATGGAATCGCCGAAATCAAGATGCAACAGGTCCCATACATAGGCGCCGAACTGCTCGATCAACGGCCGGTCGAAGCCGTGCAGGCGCCGGAACTGGTCGCGCATCTCCTGCGTCGCGTCGATGGGCAGGAAAAGATCGGTGGGATCACCGGTCAGCCGCGAAAGGAAGAAGACCAGGACGATAAGGCCGATCAACGAGATGAAACTCGCGATGGTTCGCTGCCGTATGAGACGGATCATCTGTCTTTCTCCCGCGAGAAGATTGCGGAGGGCGATTGCCGCCCCCCGCTTAGGTTGACCGCGCTTACTTGAAGCTGATCTCTGAGAGCTGGAGCTGAGAATTTGTGGCGATGGTGGGTCTCCAGTCTATGTGCTCGGCGACGCGGGCCAGTCCCACCATGTGGAACAGCATTACGTCCGCCACCTTCTCCTCGTAGAGATAAGCAAAGAGTTCGGACCACAGCGCCTCGCGCTCCTCACCGGCGGCAGCGGTCGCCTCGGCAATCAACTCGTCCACATGGGGATCGGAGAAGCCGGACTGCGTGCCATCGGTATGATATTTGAAGTACATCGAGAAGACTGGGTCGCCGCGTGAATTGTCGTGCAGCGCTGCCAGCATCTGTGGCGGACGGTTTTCGGGGAAGGGCTTCGAATAGAGGTTCTCGAACTCGGCGACCTCGTACATCTGCAGATCGATGTTGAAGCCGACATCGGTCAGCATCGCTCCCAGCGCTTCCATTACCTCGGTGACGTTGGGGTAGTTGTTGGTGCGGCCGACGAGCTGAATTTGCGTGTCGACCTTCACGCCATCGGCGCGAGCTTCTTCAAGCAGCGCGCTTGCGCCTTCCGGATCAAAGGCGATGGGCTCGATTTCGTCATTCCACCCCAGGGTGGTAGGCGGGACCATGGCGACCGCTATTTCCGTGCCTTCCGGCATCAGGGTGCCGATAAAGGCCTCGCGGTCGATCGCCATGTTGAGCGCCCGGCGCACCCGTACGTCGTTGAGCGGCTCCATGGAGTGGTCGAGACGCAGATAAAGCGTTTCCGAATTGGGGTAGGCGAAATCCGTCTCTGGATTGTCTGCATCGACATCGGAAATGGTCGGTGCGATATCAGCCTCTCCGGTTTCCACCATAGCGGCTCGCACCGCCGCCTCGCCGCGCACCACATAGGTTGCCTTGGTGACCTCCGGCGCCTCACCCCAGTAGTCGTCGCGGCGCTCCAGGATGATGTTCTGGCCAACATTCCATTCGCTGAGGACATAGGGACCGGTTCCGATCGGCTCGCGAACGAATTCGACCGGCGTATCGGAGGGGACAATCGTCACCAATGTCATGAGAAGCGGCAAAATCGGCTGGACCGGAGCGGCCGTGATGTCGATCGTATGCTCGTCAACGACCTCGAAGGACAGGTCGGTGTCAGCGAAATAACGGGGCGATTCACAGGTGATCTGGTCGGAGAAGGCGCGCTCGAAGGAATACTTCACATCCTCCGCGTCAAAGGTCGAACCGTCCGAAAAGGTCACGCCCTGACGCAGATGGAAGCGCCAGGTCCCCTCGCCCATATCTTCCCAGCTTTCGGCAAGCCGCGGCATCAACCCCTCGTCGCCCTGAACGTCGAGCTCGGTCAGCGTTTCGTTGATATTCTGCATGACGACGCGGCCGATATTGGACCGGGTTGCCATGCAAGGCTCCATGAGATCCACTTCTTCGTTAAGAACGATCGTGATCTCGTTATTGCCCTGCGCCATGGCTGGTAGCGGCGTGAGGGCGAGCGCGGTACCAACCAGCAATATCTTCCTACCCATAGAAGACCTCCCGTTTCGAGCAGCGTTACAAAGTGGCGACATTGGCGGCGACGCTGCAACCAGCCGCACAGTCGAAAATCAGCGCTTACATCGGCCAGTTCCTGACCCTGAAGCGAGCAAGCCAGCCGCCTCCCGTTGCGAGCAAAGTTGCCGCAAAGATGACAGCGGCGCCGATCCAGGTCGCCGCACCTGCGATTTCGCCGAAGATTACAAAGGCGAGGAGGGCCACCGCCGGCAGACGAAGGAAATCGAACGGCGCCAGGAAAGACGCGTCGGCCATGCCCAGCGCGCGGGTGACCATCGTCATGTTCAATGCACCTAGCGTCCCCTGGAGCGCGAGCAGGCCAAACTCTTCCAGGTTGGGTGTCCCCCAGACGAAGAGTGCCGGCACCAGCGCGAGCGGCACCATCAAGATGAGGTTCCAGGCCACGAGTGTGTCGGTATCATCCTTGGCCGACATTCTCTTGAGCATCAACTGAACGGCCGCGGTAAGCGCCGCGCCGGCCAGTGCAAAGAGCAAGGCAGGCTCAAAGCCTCCGGACCGGCCGGGCCTCATGATGATGAGCGCCCCGGCAAAGCCGCCGGTCACCGCAAGAATACGGCGGATGCCAAGGCGCTCTGCCAGAAAAAGCCACGCGCCCAGCGTCAGGAAGATCGGCCCCAAGAAGATGATCGCCGTCGCATCGGCGAGCGGCGCGAGCGCAAAAGCGGCGAAGAAGCAGACGAGACCCGCCAGCTTGAGGCCGGCCCTTGCCACATGCATGAAGCGATAATGAGACTTCAGCATGCGTGGCCGCGAAAGGATCCAGGGAAGAACGAAGATCAGGCCGAACACACCGCGAAAGAAACCGATGACGAGCGGGTGCACATCAGCCAGTTTGCGCACAATCACCGCATCCACGGCATTCAGCACGGCAGCGGATGCCATGAGCAGCGCCGCCAGAGCGAGGCTGGCATCTCGTGTCTGTGCTGGAATCATTTCAGCATTCAAATCCTGCACCTCTGGACGCATTCAAGGCCAGCAATCGCCACCACTATGTTGAGTTGGCATTCAGTTGTCAATATGTGGGTGAATTGACGGGCTTTGTGAATTTTGTACACGGCAATATCATATTGATATCGAAGAATAAATTTTGTAGAGAGGCCTCCTGAAGGCGGTCAAGTCATACTCATTTAACTTGAC
>JAJUHJ010000079.1 GCA_029279965.1 Phyllobacteriaceae bacterium | reverse complement strand
GGGTGGCGCGCTTCACACTGTGGCAGGCTGCCCTTTCCACGTTTCTGTCTGTCGGCCCCGCTCTCATTGTCGCCCGGGCGCTGGCGCGGCACCCCAAGTTTTTCGGGCGCGGGTTCGTGCTGCAGCTTTTCGCCGTTCCTCTTGCGCTGCCGGCGATCGTGGTGGCGCTCGGCGTGCTGGCGCTTTATGGCCGCGCCGGCTATTTTGCGCCTGCCTTCGCCGCGCTTTCGGGCGAGAATTGGCCTGGCATTTATGGGCTTTCGGGCATTCTCGTCGCACATGTCTTCTTCAATCTGCCCCTTTCGGCGCGTCTCTTCCTTGCTGCCCTTGAAACCGTGCCAGCGGATCAGTGGCGGCTTACCGCCCAACTCGGCATGGGGCCGCTCGCCTCTTTCCGCTTTGTCGAATGGCCGGTGCTACGCGTCGCTCTTCCAAGCGTGGCCGGCCTCGTCTTCATGCTCTGCGCCACCTCCTTCACCATCGTGCTGACCCTCGGTGGAGGCCCCCGCGCCACGACGCTGGAAGTGGCCATCTACCAGGCCCTGCGCTTCGATTTCGATCCGGCCCGCGCGGTCACGCTCACCTTCGTGCAGGTGGCATTGACTGGAGCGATCGTGCTGGCCCTCGGCCGTCTCGGCGCTTCTATGACGGGCGATGCCAATTTACCGACCGCACCGCGACGGGTTCTCTTTCCAGGGCATGGCGAGACTGGCCTCAATGTGCTGGTGATTGGTGTTGCCCTACTCTTCGTGGCAGGGCCGATGGCCGCAATCGTGGTGGCAGGGCTCGGGGCGGATCTGCTTCGTCTGGCCAGCGAGCCCACGGTGCACGCCGCCATCATCACCAGCCTCGTGCTTGCCGGGCTGGCCGCGTTTCTCTGCCTGCTGCTGTCGGTGGCGCTGGTGATGGCACGCCGGGCGCTGGAGCTTGCGCGCGGCGCGGCATCTCCCGGCCTTCTTGAAAGAATGACCGACACGGGTGCAGCCATGGTCCTGATCGTGCCGCCCATCGTCATCGGCGCGGGCTGGTTCATTCTCCTACGCCATGTGGGCAGCGTCTTCGCGTTCGCACCCGTCATGGTGGTAACGGTCAATGCCGTCATGGCCATGCCCTTTGCGATCCGCGCCATTCGCCCCGCCTACGATGCGGCGAGCGCGCGGCATGAAAGGCTGTGTGCCTCGCTTGGAATCTATGGATGGGACCGTTTCCGCCTCGTCGACTGGCCGGCTCTCAGGCGTCCATCCGCCACGGCTTTCGCCTTCGCGATGGCGCTGTCTCTCGGCGACCTTGGTGTAATCGCCCTTTTCGGCAGCGACAGGGTGCAGACATTGCCTTTCCTTCTCCTGCAGCGCATGAGCAGCTATCGCACTGCCGACGCTGCCGGCCTGGCGCTCTTTCTGGGGCTTCTATGTCTCGCTCTTATGATTATCGCCAACCGCCCGAGGAGTGGCGCATGAACCAGGGCATTCGGATTGGCGCCGACCTGCGGCTTAATCAACTCGCTTTCGCCTATCCCGGCGGCGCACAGATGCACTTCGAGCTTGAGGTCGGAGCATCGGAAATCGTCGCCGTCATGGGGCCGAGCGGCGCAGGCAAATCCACCCTGCTCCACCTGATTGCCGGTTTTGAAAAACCCTTCTCCGGCCGGATATTGATCGCCGGCGAAGATATCGCCGACCTGCCCCCGGCACGGCGGCCGGTGTCCATGATCTTCCAGGAAAACAACCTCTTTTCTCATCTCACCGTTGCCCAGAATGTCGGCCTTGGCCGCTCGCCGGCCCTTCGCCTTTCCGATGCGGATCGAAAGGCGGTGGAAACTGCGCTGGCGCGGACAGGACTGGCGGGCAAGGAAAATCGCCTCCCGCAGGCTCTTTCAGGCGGTGAGAGGCAGCGGGTGGCGCTTGCCCGCGTTCTGGTACGACAGCAGCCGGTGCTGCTGCTTGACGAACCCTTCGCTTCTCTTGGACCCGCGCTGCGTGATGAAATGCTGGAATTGATCGCCGAACTGCATCGCGAACAGGCCATGACGATCATCATGGCGACGCACGATCCTCGTGACGCCGAACTGCTTTCCCGCACGCTGGTTTTCGTGGAAGCCGGCAGCATCGCCGCCACGGGGCCGACGCGAGACTTCCTCTCAGGCAGCGGACCGGCCTCTTTCAGGCGTTATCTGGGTGAAAGACAGCCCGTTCGGTAGCATCATTGGCCGCGATTCCGCCAATATTTGCGCCCAGAAGCGCTGCTGACATCCCTGCGCTCTATTGGACGCATAAGACAAGATGCGATACGGCATCGGCCCGGAATCGGTGCCGCTCAGGACTCGTACGATTAAGTTGGTGTGTTGCAGCCAAATTCTTGTCTAGCGTGCGAGAGTGTGGCTAGGTCGCCGAGAATGGAACAGTGTTCGCCGCGAAAGGATGTTGCCCTGTCTCGACGCATGCAATGGATGACGGCAGAAAATTCTGCTGCCCGCCGCTCGATACGAAAGACAATCCAGGCCGGGCTGCTCGGCTCGACGCTTACCGGCTGCCAGTCGATGGAAATGACGGATGCGGGCTTCAAGCCCTCCGCCAATCCCGTGACGGTGGACAGGGTCACGCGCGGCGATTCGATCGTCAATCTGGCGCGGCGTCAGCATCCGAAAATCCTTCAGACCTACGGCGGGGAATATTCGGACCCGAAACTGGAGCGCATGCTCGCCCGCGTGGTTGGCCGTCTTTCCCAAGACCCCGAGAGCCGGGCACAAACCTATCGCATCACCATTTTGAACTCTCCCAGCATCAATGCCTTCGCCCTGCCCGGCGGTTATCTCTATATCACGCGCGGCATCCTGGCTCTCGCCAACGATTCCTCGGAGATCGCCGCTGTTCTCGCCCACGAAATGGCTCATGTGACAGCGAACCACGGTCTGGAACGGCAGAAGCGAGAGGCAGAAGCGACGCTTGCCTCACAAGTCGTCAACGAGGTTATCACAGCTGACAGCAACGCCCGGGCCGCCGTTGTGCGAGGCAAGTTGCAGATGGCGCAGTTCTCGCGCAACCAGGAACTGGAAGCCGATGCGATCGGCATCCAGACCATCGGTCGTGTCGGCTATGACCCCTTCGCGGCAGCTCGCTTCCTGCGGTCCATGGACGCCTACCAGAATTTCCGGCAGGTCCATGGACAACGTGAGCCAACCCTTGATTTTCTCGCCAGCCATCCGAATCCGCCACGGCGCATCGAACTGGCTCAACGGCACGCACGGCAATTCGGTATGCCCGGAACCGGTACGCGCGACCGCGAAAGCTTCCTGAACGGCATTGATGGTTTGCTTTTCGGAGATCAGCCGGAACAGGGCTATGTCAGGGGGCGCGATTTCCTGCACCCGACGCTCGGCGTCGCCTTCACCGTGCCGGAAGGTTTCGTGATCGACAACTCCACGGGCGAGGTGGAGGCAACCGGCCCCGACAATCTCGCTTTCCGTTTTGATGGCGCGACCGTCCCGCGTTCAATGTCCATGGCGGATTATCTGCGGGACGGATGGCTGGGCGGGCTGGATGTCCCTTCGATCCAGTCGACCGAGATCAACGGCCGGGAAGCGGCCGTTGCGACCGCTTACGGAGATGACTGGCAATTCAACGTCACGGTGATTCGCGTCGGTGACCAGGTATACAGGCTGCTTACCGGCGCGCCGCGCGGCAATGAACGACTGACGAGCGTGGCACGCACCATCGCGGACAGTTTCCGTGTGCTCAACCGCCGCGAGATCGCCGCGCTCAATCCATTGAGGATTCGCGTGGTGACGGTGCGGCCGGGTGACACGATAGCCACGTTTGCCAACCGCATGGTCGGCGTGGACCGCAAGCTGGAGATGTTCCGCGTGCTCAATGCACTGGGTCCCGGCTCCACGGTCTCGACGGGCGACAGGGTGAAAATCGTTACGGATCAGTAGCGCGCATCCCCTTCACGCCAGGGGCTTACGCTGCCAGCTCCGGATGACGTTGTGTCAGGGCCAGGCGCAGCTTCTCCAGAGCACGGGATTCGATCTGTCGCACCCGCTCCTTGGAGATGCCGAGTGAGGCTCCAAGAGCCTCCAGCGTTGCGCCGTCTTCTGAAAGACGCCGTTCGCGCAGGATGGTCAGTTCGCGCCCGTTGAGCGTACAAAGCGCCTGGCGCAACCATTTTGCCCGCCGCTCGCCGTCGATCGTCTCGCCTGCCACCTCGTCCGGCATGGGAGCGTCACACACAAGGAAATCAATGCGTTCGGACGCGGGATCGTTGTCGTTCCTGAGCGGCGCATTGAGGGAAGCATCGGCGCTGGCAAGGCGCGCATCCATCATGGCAACGTCGGTTTCGGAAACACGCAGCGCGCGCGCCACCTCACGATAGATCTCATGGCTGGGCGCGCTGTCACCCGCCTTCTGCAGCTTTGTCCTTAGCCGTCGCAAATTGAAGAAAAGGGCCTTTTGTGCCGAGCTGGTGCCGCCGCGCACAATGGACCAATTGCGAAGGATATAATCCTGCATGGATGCGCGAATCCACCACGTGGCATAGGTGGAAAAGCGCACCTCCCGGTCCGGGTCGAAGCGTGCCGCTGCTTCGAGCAAGCCAACATGCCCTTCCTGAATCAGATCACTCATGGAGAGGCCGAAATTGCGGAACTTGGCAGCCATGGCGATGACCAGACGCATGTGTGCCATCGTCAGCCGGTGCAGCGAACACTGATCCTGGTGCTCTTTCCAACGAACGGCCAGCGCGTGTTCTTCCTCGCGCCCCAAATAGGGGGCTTTCATCGCGGCCTTGATCAGATTCCGCCTTGCTTCTTCCTGCATTTCGGCGCTCCCGCTTGGTCCGCGGGCGCGGACCGGCTACCGGTCGCGCCGGCGGAGCCGGCACTCGCACCGTTAAACCAGAACCATACACAAAGGTTCCACTCGTTCAGGCAAACAGGAGGTCGTGACGGAAGGTGCGAACGCTGCAAAATGCGCCTTGTTTGGAGAAGATCCGACTTTTCCGAGCCAATGCGCGCGCGAGAAAAGCAAAAACCCGGCCGTAGAACGACCGGGCTCTAACATTACGAGACTGGAAATCGGCTTATGCTGCGGCCTCTTCCTTCTCCGTCTCTTCCTCATCGGCCTTGGCGCCACGGCGCGGGCCCTTGTTCAGGTTCACCTCGATCAGCCGGACAGCCTCTGTCTCGGACATCTGATTGACGGCAGCGATCTCACGCGCCATCCGATCGAGCGCGGCTTCGTATAGCTGACGTTCGGAATAGGACTGTTCGGGCTGGTGCTCGGCGCGATAAAGGTCGCGCACAACTTCGGAAATGGAAATGAGATCGCCCGAATTGATCTTCGCGTCATATTCCTGTGCGCGGCGCGACCACATGGTGCGCTTTACACGCGCACGCCCCTGAACCACCTTAAGAGCGCGGTCGACATAATCTGTCTCCGACAGTTTGCGCATACCGATGGAGGTGGCCTTGGCCACCGGCACCTTCAGGCGCATCTTATCCTTCTGGAAATCAATGACGAACAGCTCCAGCTTGTGCCCGGCCATTTCCTGTTCCTCGATGGTCACGATCTGCCCGACGCCATGCGCCGGATAGACAATGTACTCGCCCGTCTTGAAACCCTGCCGTGCTGCTGTTTTCTTTTGCTGGGTTGCCATACGCCTGTAACTCCTGTTCTTGATGGGGCGGCCGCCCCGCCCGTGCCGATGCCGGTTTTTGTAAAGCCGCGGGTCCGGTGGACGGGAACAGCATGGCTTGAAAGCCGACACAAAACCGCCAACGGCTCACGCCCTGGCTCGGAAGAAAGCTCGCCTTTCAGTGATTGTTTCGCGCCATCGAAAGATGTTTTTCACCGGCATGTCACATATAGGTAACACAAAAAGGTGAAAGAATCAACAATTTGCCGCAGTTGCACACAAGCTTAAACCTTGTGCGGCATGCACAATTTACAATGCGGCATTCCGACGCGGCACCGCCCGTGCGGAATTTTATGTCAGTCGCCTGTACCCGGCTCCGCCGAAAAATACTTCTCGAACTTTCCTTCCACGCCATCATAATCTTTGGCGTCGGCCGGAGGTTCCTTCTTCACCGTGATGTTCGGCCATTTTTCAGCATACTCGGTATTGACCTGCAGCCAGTGATCAAGTCCCGGTTCAGTATCGGGCTTAATGGCTTCGGCCGGGCATTCGGGCTCACATACGCCGCAATCGATGCACTCGTCCGGATGAATGACGAGCATGTTGTCGCCTTCGTAAAAACAGTCGACCGGACAAACCTCGACGCAGTCCATGTATTTGCATTTGATGCAGTTGTCGGTGACGAGGTAGGTCATTGCAGGCTCCCGGCTCTCGGGTCATCTCGGATGGCAATCCGAGGGTGAGGTAGACCCTTTGCGATGATGTGGCAAGGTTGGGATTTGCGCTGCCAAACGTCGCAGGAGAACAGCTTTCTCACCGCCGGCGGCAAAATTGCGTCAGCGGCGCGTCCGCCACTCCGTCAGGGCACGCCTTTCCTTCTTGGTCGGCCGCCCCGTGCCCGGCTCCCGTTGCCCCGCCGGCGCCACCGTCGGAGTGCTCGTCGGCGGCGGCGCTGGCGTCAGATCCTCATAAAGGTGCCGCGCCTCCTCTGCCGGTCCACGGCGGCTACCCGCTTCCAGCACCCGGTAAACAAGAACGCGCCGCTCGAGCGTGATCGTCAACACATCACCAGGCCGGATCAGATGCGAAGACTGGTCAATCTTGACACGGTTCACCCGGACTTTGCCCGCCTGCGCCAGCTTGGCAGCAAGGGAGCGCGACTTGACCACGCGGGCGAAGAACAGCCACTTGTCTATGCGCTGGCGTGCGTCGACGGACAATGGGGCTCCTATTTGCGCAACTGGTCGCGTAGCGCCGCCAGCTTGGCAAAGGGCGAATCGGGATCGATCTTGGGCGCACGATCGTCACGCCTTTTCGGCCGATCGCCCCGCTTTGGCGGTCTTCCAGCATGGCCCTCGCGGCCTTTAACCTGGCGCTGCTGGCCGTCGCCATCCTTGCGGAACTTGCCCTTGGCCTGGCGTCCGCCCTCCGGCTTCTCCCTGTGGCGTGGCGGCCTCCGGCGTTCAGAGCGTGCCGGACGCCATATGAGTACCGGCTTGGGCGCTTCCTCGGCCTCGTCTGTTTTGCTTTCCGCCAGCGAAGGCGCTTCCGAGGGGCGGGGTTGCGCGGGCTCCTCCGCCTTGCTGACTTGTTCTGGCTCATCGATGGTCACGGGCTGTGCAGGTCCCTCGCCGGTGGCCAGTCCTTGCGCTTCGCCCGGAACGGCGGACCCGGCAGCGGCCTGCCCCTGATCCGTGCCAACCGCCTCTCGCACTGTCTGCTCCCCTTGCGCGGACGCGTCCACAGATGCGGCAACGGATGCGTCAGCGCCGGCTTTACTCTCGCTTTCACCCTCTTCGGATGACTTGCCGTTGACCTGCCCCGTCATCGATTCCGGCTGCGCGACGTCGCCCGACTCGGCAGCTCCGGCATCGGGCACGGCAGCGACCGTTTTCGCCGCAGCTTCTTGCGCGGCACGGTCAAGCGCCTCCAGGCGGGCGCTGACCTCTTCGGCCGGCTTGGCCTCGGCGCGGTACCCAAGACCGTTGAGGATCGCCTCCATATCCTCCGCTTTTGCACCCAGAATCGACATCATTGGCGGCGTCACGATGAAGGTTCCGCCGTCATAGGCCGCTTCCGGTCTTTGACCAGTACCGGCCCGCCAATTCAATGCCGGGCGGATGAGATCGGCAAGACGCTCCAATATGTCCACGCGCACAGCGCGCCGACCAAGATTACGGAAGCCGGCCAACCGGTAGAAGGCACGCTCATACTCCGCTTCGGTAACGATCGACGTGCGGCCAGAAGCCAACGCCGCCACCACGTCGCCGTAGCCGGGCTTGTCCTTGGCATCGTTTTTGATTGCCCACAAAAGCGTGGCGAGACCGGCCGGGCCGGGTTTGATCAACGCAGGAACAAAGATGTGGTAGGCGCCAAAGCGTGCGCCCAATCGCCTCAGGGCCGCACGCGCTTCCTGGTCCAGCGAACGCACCTCTTCTGCCACTTCGCGACGGTTCAAGATACCGAAATTCTCGGCAAGCTGGAAAGCAAGCCCCCGCGCGATGCCGGTAAGGGCATCTGCCTGCCGCAGATCGACCAGCGGCTTCAGCAGACTTTCTATCTGGAAATTGACAAAGCGTTCGGCGCGCGCGGCAACCTTGTCGCGGAGCGGTCCGGTCAACTGTTCGTCCGCGAGGAGCACCACACGCGGCTTGAGAACGTCGTCACCGGCCGCCAGCGTCGCAATTGGCGCGCCGATCCAGCGTAGGATCCCGTCCGAGCCGAGCGCCAGATCACCATTCGGAGAGGCAGCGAAGCGTTCGGCGCGCAACTCGAACTCCGCAGCCAGCGCCTTTTGTGACGCTGCCTTGACGGCGCGTGCGTCCTCACCCTCCGCGCTACGGTCAGCGGTGAAACGAAATCCCTGCAGTTCTCCCACGTGGTGTCCTTCGACCAGGACTTCTCCCGTGGCACTTACTTCTGCTTCCGGCATTGCATTCTCTCTCAGGCGCCTCATCAGCACGGAAGTCCTGCGGTCAACGAAGCGTTTCGTCAATCTCTCATGCAGCGCATCCGACAACCGATCCTCGATCTCACGCGTTTTTTCCTGCCAGTGTGTCGGATCGGACAGCCATCCGGGCCTGTGCGACACAAACGTCCAGGTGCGTATCTGCGCAATACGCGCCGAAAGGGTATCGATTTCACCTTCGGTTGAAGCGGCCCGACGCACCTGACTGGCCATATAATCCTCATCCACATGGCCGGTGCGGGCAAGATCGTTGAAAATGGCGCCAACAATCTCGGCATGCTGAGCGGGGGCAATCTTGCGATAGTCGGGCAGCGCACAGGCGTCCCACAGAAGTGCAACCCTCTTCCGTCCCGCTGCGAGCGCGCGTATCTCCTCATCCTTGGAAAGCTGGTCCAGGACGCGCAGGTCGGCCACCGGTTGCGCCCGCGTGAGCCCCTCAACGGGAGGAAGTGCCTCCAAGGAGGATTTCAGTGCGTCGATACTCCCGAAATCCATATCGGCCGAACGCCATTGCAGCATTTTCACCGGTTCGAAATCGTGTGTCTCGATCCGTTCGACCAGCGCGTCAGGAAAAGGGTTGACCTGACCGGTGACCCCAAAGGTGCCGTCGCGCACGTGCCGGCCTGCGCGGCCGGCGATCTGGCCGAGCTCGGCCGCCGTCAGCTCGCGATACTGAAAACCGTCGAATTTCCGGTTCTGGGCAAAGGCCACATGGTCCACGTCAAGATTAAGCCCCATGCCGATTGCATCGGTCGCGACCAAATAATCGACGTCGCCAGACTGGTAGAGCGCCACCTGGGCATTGCGTGTGCGCGGGCTCAGCGCTCCCAGCACGATAGCCGCGCCGCCGCGCTGGCGACGGATGAGTTCGCCGATTGCATAGACTTCATCGGCCGAGAACGCGACCACGGCGGAGCGCCTCGGAAGGCGTGTAATCTTCTTCGACCCCGAATAGGTAAGCACCGACATGCGCGGGCGCGTAATGACCGAAATTCCCTTAAGCAGCTTTTCCAGGATGCCGCGCATGGTCGCCGCTCCGAGAAGCAGCGTTTCCTGCCGTCCCCGAAGGTGTAAAAGCCGGTCGGTGAAGATGTGGCCCCGCTCGAAATCGGCGGCAAGCTGCACCTCGTCGATAGCGACAAAGGCCGCGTCGGTTTCACGCGGCATCGCCTCCACGGTACAAACCGAATAACGCGCACCGGGCGGGACGATCTTCTCCTCGCCTGTGATAAGCGCCACATTCGCCTCGCCCACACGATCCACCACGCGGCCATAAACCTCGCGGGCAAGCAATCTCAGCGGCAGCCCGATCAAGCCGGATTCATGCGCCACCATCCGCTCGATTGCGAGGTGAGTCTTGCCAGTGTTGGTCGGCCCAAGCACAGCAGTCACACCCCGTCCGTCGAGCGTGGCAGTTGCGCTCTGGTTAAGCTGGAAATTCATCTGCAGCATCTCGCTTCTGGAGGCAGCGCGTGCCCCGCCCCATGTCCCTGGCATATAGGAAACCAGCGCTGAAACGAAAGGCAATATCAGCCCGCGTTAACTGTTGGAACGACTCTGGAACGAATCAGCGACGAATCACTGACTCACGGAGATTCCCTTTTTGTTCGACACAACATGTAGCCTAAAAACATCCTCCTGCATCCAAATGATGAATCGCTCTTTCTGCAACTCGGGTCCCGTCATGCACATCGTTAACTTTTGACTTCAGCTTGCCCGCACAATCGCCCGAAGCCGGCGCTAAGTATAAGTCTTCCTTAACCTTTTTGAAGATGCGGTTAAGTGGATGAAAGAGGAAGCAGCGCTGATGGTTAACATCGTGGCCAAAGGCAGAACGAAAGGGCGACGAATCACCCATAGGGATATGTTCCTGAAACGTTCGCCGCTACATCTTGTGCTTTCCACAGCATTCACACCTAGAATTCACAGGATATCCACAGGGCCTGCCGGCGAAGCCGTGCGGTTCTTAACCATTGCGTGCCGTTTTGGGGCAGGTGCCTGCGCAGGTCTGTCAGGCCAGATATTGGCCGCCATTCACCGAAAGCGTCGAACCCGTTATGAAACCAGCCTCATCGGAGGCAAGGAAGAGAACGCTGCGGGCGATCTCCTGGACCTCGCCCAGACGTCCAATGGGAATTTGCGCGATGATCTTTTCACGCACCGCCTCGGGCACCTCCATAACCATTTGCGTTTCGATATAGCCGGGGCAGATGGCGTTTACCGTGACACCCATGCGCGCGCCTTCCTGGGCGAGCGCTTTGGTAAGGCCAAGCACGCCCGCCTTCGCGGCCGAATAGTTCGCCTGACCGGCCTGTCCCTTCTGGCCGTTGATGGAAGATATGTTGATGATGCGGCCGAAACCGCGCTCGCGCATGGCCGGCCAGAGAACGTGGCTCATGTTGAAGACACCGCTCAAATTGGTGTCCACCACCTCGCGCCAATCCTCAGGCGACATTTTATGAAACATCGCATCCCGCGTGATCCCCGCATTGTTAACGAGGACGTCCACAGGCCCAAGCGCGGCTTCAACGGCGCGGACGCCCGCAACGCAGGCGTCGTAATCCGCGACGGACCAGCGCCAGGCGGGGATGCCCGTCTCCTTGGTGAAAGCGTCCGATGCCTCGGCACTGCCCACATGGTTTGTCGCAACGCGGTATCCAGCCTCTTTCAAGGCAAGAGCGGTGGCTTTTCCTATACCGCGTGTACCACCGGTCACGAGTGCTGTTCTGGACACGGGCGTTTTCCTCTATGAACCCGGGAGCGGCGATAGGAACGTGTTTCATTGCGCTCCAATGTGGCAACAGACCGGTCAGCTACGACCAGCTACAGCATCGGCCCGGAATCTGAATCGATTTTGGAAGCACGATGCGTAGATTCAATGAGATAGCACGTCGTTATCGTTCCACGCACATTGCCACGCCCATGCCGCCACCGATGCACAAGGTGGCAAGACCCTTCCCGGCCTCACGGCGGCGCATTTCATAAAGCAACGTGTTGAGGACCCGCGCTCCTGACGCGCCGATCGGATGACCGATGGCAATGGCCCCGCCATTGACATTGACGATCTCGGGGTTCCAGCCCATCTCCTTGTTGACAGCACACGCCTGGGCGGCGAAAGCCTCGTTTGCCTCGACGAGATCAAGGTCGCCAACGTTCCAGCCGGCCTTCTCAAGAGCCTTACGTGACGCGGGAATCGGGCCGGTGCCCATCACGGTGGGATCGACACCGGCAGTCGCCCAGGACGCGATACGGGCGAGCGGGGTAATTCCGCGTCGCGCCGCCTCGGCTTCGCTCATCAACACGAGGCCGGCAGCACCGTCATTGATCCCCGAAGCATTGCCGGCGGTCACCGATCCTTCGCTGTCGAAGGCGGGACGCAGCTTCTGCATGGCATCCAGCGTTGCGCCGTGGCGGATGTACTCATCTTCCTCAACCACCGTCTCCCCCTTGCGCGTCCTGATGGTTACGGGGGCAATTTCTTCCTTGAAACGACCGGCTTTCTGAGCCGCCTCCGCCTTGTTCTGCGAGGCCAGCGCAAATGCATCCTGCTCCTCGCGTGGGATCTGGAAGGCGCGCGCGACGTTCTCCGCCGTAACACCCATGTGATAGCCGTTGAAGGCATCCCACAGCCCATCGCGGATCAAGGTGTCCACCATGGCATGATCGCCCATCTTCACCCCTCCGCGCAAATGTGCGCAATGGGGCGAGAGCGACATGGATTCCTGCCCTCCGGCGACCACGATCTGCGCATCGCCACAGGCAATTTGCTGCATGCCGATCGCCACCGCTCTCAAGCCGGACCCACACACCTGGTTGAGCCCCCAGGCGGTCGTCTCCTTTGGCAGACCGGCGGCAACCGAAGCCTGCCGCGCCGGGTTCTGGCCCTGGCCAGCCGTCAGAACCTGGCCGAGTATCACCTCGTCGACCTCCTCCGCCGCCACGCCTGCCCGCTCCAGCGCGGCACGTATGGCGACCGCGCCCAGCTCGTGCGCCGGCACCCGGGCAAAGGCGCCGTTAAAGGCGCCGACCGCTGTGCGCGCGGCGCTGGCTATGACAATGGCTTTGGAAGAAGGCATGTCGATCTCCGTCAGGATTTGAACCGGCGCGGTCGCAGGAGGAGGCGTTTACCGGCTGCTGTGCAGGAAAGCGGCACGGGCGCATGCTCATAGACCGCACCGCAAAAGAAAGGTTTCCACATGGTTTCGCCGCGGTCAATCCGTCTTTTCCGCATTGCAACACACGCCTTGCGGCAATGCAGCGAAAACTGCTTTCATTTGTCGCACTCTTTAGCATATCCTGCATGAACGGCAGGCATCGCCCGCCTGCCACGAAGTCGCGTCAGGGGAGCCTCTGTGATGCCCGCGAAGGACGACCCGGTGGTCATAAAGAAGTATGCCAACCGCCGCCTCTACAACACCGGCACCAGCACCTATGTGACGCTGGAGGATCTGGCGGGCATGGTTCGGCGTGACGAGGAATTCCTCGTTCAGGATGCGAAGACGGGCGACGACATCACCCATTCTGTTCTCACGCAGATCATTTTCGAGCTGGAAAACGACAAGGGCGGGCAGAACATGATGCCTGTCGCGTTCCTGCGCCAGCTCATCTCCTTTTACGGCGATCAGATGCAGGCCATCCTGCCCAGCTTTCTGGAGCAATCCATGCAGAGCTTCGCCAAGGAGCAGGAGCGTATGCGCGAACAGATGCTCCAGACGTTCGGCACGACGCCCATCGATGTGATGCAGATGGACATGTCCATGAAGATGATCGAGGAGCAGACACGCCGCAACATCGAGATGTTCCAGCATGCCATGCGCGTGTTCGCGCCCGAGGCACGATCTCAGGCGAACGGCACGCCTCGACCGCCGGAAGGTGGCGCCGATGAAGAAAACGGCAACGACCTGGATGAATTGCGCGAGCAACTTGCCGACATGCAGCGCAAAATCGACGCCATGTCGAAGAACTGACGCCGGGCGGCGTTCATTTGTACGTACAAGGAGGCCTGTATCCGCGCCCCCTCCTGCGGTTAGACGAAGGCCGGCGCCAATGTTGTCCACATGAACTGGCGCACGAAAAAGATGATCAGCAGGAGAATGATCGGTGAAACATCGATCCCTCCGAGATCCGGCAGGAGGTTACGAATAGGACGAAGCGCAGGCTCTGTCACGCGGAAGAGAAAATCGCCGATCATGCCGACAAACTGGTTGCGCGGATTGACCACGTTGAAGGCATAGAGCCAAGAGAAGACGGCCGACGCAATAATGAACCACCAATAGATATTGAGCGCCAAGTCTATGGTACGAAAAAGCGCGATCATGCCGATCTCCCCAAAAAGTTTTGCGACATGT
>JAJUHJ010000078.1 GCA_029279965.1 Phyllobacteriaceae bacterium | reverse complement strand
GCCCTTGAAGCGCGCCGCAATCGGGCCGATCTTCAGCCGCACGACCGCGGCGTATGCGCCCTCCTCGGTCTTTTCGAGCGACTCGCACCCGGGAATGCTGGCACGCAGGATGTCGGGATCGTTGATTGCCTCCCAGACGCGCTCGGGGCTTGCTGCCAGGACAACTTCGTTTTTCATCGTGAATGCCATGGTGCCTCTCAAGCTGTTTCGACGGATCGATGCAGATGAGTAACCAGCCGGAAGCCCTCCGGCCAGTAAGTTCCTGCCCCGCGGTATAACCTTTGGCTATGTCGCACGGTTGTCTTCATTTGCCGTACCGTTCCGCCTGTGGAATCGTGATCGAAAGATCGTTGGGGCGAGAAAACGGCCATGGACAAGACGCCATATGAAATCGCGTGCACCGCCGCAGATCCTGGTTCCCCTGATGGGGACGTGCACAGTCCAGAACATCGCGTCAGGCTTAGCAGGCACGCCGCTGCGCGCGTCAATCCGCGCCTCATGGCTTTCACCGTGCTCAATCCTGAGCCATTCCGGTCGCAGCCCAGGTTGCCGCTCGATGGACTCGCCGTCGGCGTGAAGGACCTTTACGACACGGCTGGCCTCGAAACCTCCTACGGCTCGCCGATCTACAAGGGCCGCGTGCCAGACAAAGATGCCCGGCTTGTGCAAAGACTGCGCGAACTCGGCGCCTATGTGGTGGGCAAGACGGTGACAACGGAATTCGCGTGGAGGCAGGCGGGGCCGACGGTCAACCCCTATGGCGCGGATCGTACGCCGGGCGGCTCATCGAGCGGTTCGGCAGCGGCCGTCGCGGCGGGCATCGTGCCGCTGGCTCTTGGCACCCAGACATTCGGGTCGATCGTCAGGCCTGCTGCTTTTTGCGGCGTCGCCGGGTTCAAGCCTAGCTACGGCGCGTTGCCGCTGGAGGGCGCACAGCCCCTCTCGCCGTCGCTCGACCATGCGGGCTATCTCGGGCGCTCGCTCGGGCTGATCCGCGACGTTCATCGCCTCGTTGTCGATGCCCCCTCGCCCGCACCGGACGGCGAGGGGACACCGCGCCTGCGCCTGGTCAGGGGTCCCTGGTGGCAAGCGGCAACCCCGGCGCAGAAGCAGGTTCTGACGGACGCCGTGGAGTTTCTGCGCGCCCGGAGCATAACCGTCACGGAAGCGGAACTGCCGGAGGCATTTGGCCGCTGCCAGTTACTTGCCGAGACCATCCTGTGTCATGAGGCGGCAGAGATCTATCGCCCGCTCATCGACCGACACGGCGACCTTGTGAGCGACCATATCAAGGACCTCGTGCAGAAGGGCGAGGCCCTTTCAGGCGCGGCCTATCGGCAGGCGCTTTCAGAAAGGGACGAGCTTGCCGGGCTTTTGGCGAACGAAATGGACGGTTTCGACGCGATCCTGACCCTGCCGGCGCTCGGCGAAGCGCCTCCGAGGAGCGAAGGGACCGGAAATCCGGGCCCGTGTGTCCCCTGGACGCTGATGGGCGTGCCCTGCGCTGCATTGCCATCCGGCCAGGGTCAGCAGGGATTGCCGCTCGGCATCCAACTGGTCGGCCGGAAGGGCAAAGACCTCGAACTCCTCAATCTGGGCGTTGCGGTCGAAGCGGCCTATCAGATGCGGTAGAAACGTTCCGCCGTGCCGGCGAAGAGGTCTTCCCGCTCCTCGGCCGAGAACTCGCTTGTAACGGTGTCGAAGGCGTCAAACAGCGTCTCAAAGCTGCTGTAGAGCCGGTCGACCGGGAAGTTGCTGCCGAACATGGCTCGCTTTGGGCCGAACAGATCGATCATCGTATAGATGTAGGGGCGAATGGATTCGACGTTCCAGGAGTGGTCGACCATCCCGAGCCCGGAAATCTTGATAAAGACATGATCGAGAGTGGCAAGGCGCGCCAGCCCGTCCTTCCAGGCCTTCAGATCCGGCATCGAGCGGTCCACCGGCATTCCGGAGTGGTCGATGACGACCGGGATATCGGGGTGCTTTTTCAGGAGGTCATAGGCCTGGCCCATCTGCCCGGCATAGATCTGCATGTCGAAGCTCAGGCCGTGGCGTGCGAGCAGCCCGAAATTTTCGAGCCATGTCGAATGCTCCAGATAATTTTCCGGCGCATAGACCTTGCTGAGATCCGAGTGCCAGTTGATCATCTGACGGATGCCGCGGACATTGGCAAAGCTGGCCTGCTTCTCGATCACCGCCCCGGCGTCGGACTGATGCAGTTCCACCTTGGCAACGATGGCGTGCGGGTAGCCATGCTCATCGGCGATGCCCTGGAGCCACGCCGTTTCCTCGACGGCTTTCTCGGGATCGCAGCCCGCCTCCACATGGACGGATTTGACGACGTTGTGACGCCCAAAACCTGCAAGATAGCGGTCGAGCGTGAAATTGTCGGTGATGGGGGTGATGTCACCGCAGATCGAAGGACCAACCGGGCGGTTGGACAACCATGGATAATGGATGTGGTTCAGATCCCAAAGATGATGATGGGCGTCGACGATACGAAGGCTGGTCACTGGACCGCTCCCCCTCTTGGTTGACTTATCAGGGGAAGAGTTCCGCATTTGCCGTGTCGTGACAAAGATATAGTCGTTGGCGCTATAACCGGAGGAAATAGCGACAGACGGTCAATCTCTGGAAACGCGCTCCCGCGGCGCGGGCCGCACGACGATTTCGCCACGTTCCTGATAAAGAGGTCCGCCAATGCGGCCGAGCGGCCGGTATGCTTTGGGGTCGATCCTGTCCCCCTGCCAGACGGCAGGATCGACATGGAAGCAGGTCACCGTGCCGATGATGAGCCGATGGTGATCGCGGTCGCCCACCTCGATGATCCGGTCGAGCGTACATTCCATCGCCGCCGCTACTCCCTTCACAAAGGGTGTCGCGACCGACGAACCCTGTTCGAGAGCTATGCCAAGCGCCTCGGCTTCGCTTTCCCCGTTGGCATAGGCAAAGGAACTGTCCACCATCGAGTCCAGAAATTCCGCCGTCACCGAACTGACGGTAAATTCGCCGCGCGCCTCTATATTGGCCAACGTGTCCTTGAGAACGTCCACGCCCGGCCCCAGGCTTATCAGGATCTTGGCCGGATTGTAGCTGATGAAGGTGTAACTGCTGAATGGTGCGAGATTGACCGCGCCGGCCGCGTTTCGGCTGGCCACCCAGGCAATGGGGCGCGGGGTGACGATGGCCGAAATCAGCTTGTAGCTCCGGGCCTCTCCCAGCGCTTCACCTGAAAACCGGAGCATTTGAGCCAGCATGGCTATCTCACCGGGCCTTGAAGGGGCCGGCCGGGCGCTTGGCCGCAAACGCGCTTACCGCTTCGGCGAAATCCTCGGTCAGATGCAGTTTCACCGGCTCGGTCTGGAAGGCCACCTCGCGCTTCAGCTTCGAAAAATGCCAACGGCGGACACGCACCGTCTCGCGCACGCTGAGCGGCGGGCAGGAGACGATCTGTCCGGCCATTTCCAGTGCTTCATCAAGGACTCTCCCCGGTTCGGCAACGCGGTTGAAGAGACCGGCCTCAAACGCTTCACGGGCAGTGAAGGGGCGGCCGGTGATGCAGACTTCATCGGCAAAGGCAGCCGCGCCACGCGCCTTCATCAGCGCCCAATGTCGGTACCCCCCGAGGCCCCGCGGCGTTTCCGTAACCTGATGCCGCGCCTCGGCATCGGCTACGATGAGGTCGCAATCAAGCGCCAGACCGAGGCCAAGGCCAAGAACATTGCCATGCAGTGCGGCGATCACCGGCTTGTTGCTGAAGGAGCGGGAGAACAGCTCGAAAAAGGGATGGCCGACGCTCATCTGGTCACGGGCCTTTTCCAGTTCCTCGCGGCTGGCCATCTGACTCTCCGCGACATCGGCGCCGCTGCAGAAGGATTTCCCCTCACCCGACAGAATCGCCACGTCGGCGCTCTCGTCCGCGTCGAAACGGTCAATCGTCTTCGAAAGGTCCGCGATCAGCGCCAGCGTCAAGGCATTATGCTTTTGCGGGCGCTTCAACTCGATCCGGGCGATCCGGTCCCGAACTTCATAGCCGATCGTGCCTTTCGCTGCGTCTTCCATCGCTCACCTCCACATTACAATCCCGGCACCGCAAATCTGCCCGGCGCTATCACTTCCCGTCCTTCATCATCGCAGCCACTTTCTCGGCAGCCATGATGATCGGAGCATTGATGTTCCCGCCCAGGGGCTCGGGGAAGATCGAGGCATCGACCACGCGCAGGCGATCGACGCCATGAACGCGGCACTCATGGTCAACCACTGCCCCCCGATCATTCGCAGCACCCATCCGGCATGTGCCGGCCGGATGATAGGAGAGCGACACGATCGAGCGGATATAGTCGTCGATCTCCGCGTCGCTCTTCACTTCGGCGCCTGGGCCGATTTCAACACAGTGATCTGCAAGCACCTTTTGACGGCCCACCTCGCGGAACAGCTTGACGCCCTCACGCATGCGCCGGATGTCCGAATCCGTCGTCAACACCGCTTCCTCGATCCGTGGCGAATCGAGATGCGAGGCCGAACGCAGGCCGACCGACCCCCTGCCCTCTGGCCGGCACATGACCACGCGGGTCATGAACCGATCCTGATACGGCTTGACGAAGGGCGCCAGATGCGGACGGGCATCCATCGGCGCGCCCACGAAGAGGAGTTGCAGATCGGGCAGTTCCTCTTCGGCGATGCTCTTGACGAAAGCGGTGATTCCGCCCGGCAGTTGCGACGCGAAGCCCTCGCCCGTCAGATAGGAGCGGGCAACACCGAAGGCTGCCCTGTCGGCCCGCATATTGGCGTGAAACGGGCCGGGCTTTTGACGCTTGTAGACGATCGAGGTGCCGTAATGGTCGTGCAGGTTCTGGCCGACGCCAGGCAATGGCACCTTGCATTCAATGCCGTGTCGGGCAAGCGCGTCGGGATCGCCGATACCCGAAAGCATCAGCAATTGCGGAGAGTTGAACGCGCCGGCGGCAACGATCACCTCGCTGCGGGCAGCAGCGAAATGCTTCTTGCCGTCACGTTCGTATTCGACGCCGGTCGCCTGCCCATTCTCCTGCCGGATCGAGGCGACGAGCGCTCGCGTGAGCACCGTGAGATTTTTCCGCTTGCGTGCGGGACGGATGTATCCGGCCGCCGTTGAGCTGCGCCGCCCCTTGCGCAGCGTAAGCTGCATACGCGCGAAGCCTTCCTGCTTCTCGGCGTTGTAATCGTCTGTCCAGTCATGCCCCGCATCCTGAGACGCCTGCGCGTAGGCATCCATCAGGGGATCGGCGTAGCCGGACGTGACCGTGCCGATGGGGCCGCCCACACCGCGATAATGCGAAGGCCCGCCTTCCCAGTCTTCCTGCTTACGGAAATAGGGCAGGACGTTCTCATAGCCCCAGCCGGAAAGGCCTGCCTGCGCCAGCCGGTCGTAGTCGGCCCTGTGACCGCGCACA
This sequence comes from Phyllobacteriaceae bacterium, assembly GCA_029279965.1. Lineage (GTDB taxonomy): Bacteria > Pseudomonadota > Alphaproteobacteria > Rhizobiales > Rhizobiaceae > Chelativorans. The sequence goes on along the minus strand of JAJUHJ010000078.1, from coordinate 8,519 downwards.
TAAGCCATCGTGTTGATTGAGGAGGTGCCGCCCATCACCTTTCCGCGTGGACAGTCGAGAACGCGACCGCCCAGCGCTGCGATTGGCTCGCTGTGGTAGTTCCAGTTGTGCAGGCCGGTGCGGATCAACATTCCCCAGCCGATCGGAATGTGGATGAGCGGGTTGGTGTCCCAGCCGCCCGCCTCCATCAGCAGGACGGAACAGTCCGGATTTTCGGAAAGCCGGGCCGCTAGCGCACCGCCCGCGGAGCCTGCGCCCACGACGATATAGTCGTAGGATTGGTTGACCATTTCGATTCTCCGACTTGATAGAATCGGCGTCAGCGACGAGACCTGGCCGGGCTTGCTGCGTTGCCCGCCTTTGGACGTGCCTACAGCCCGCGCGCTGGCATGAGTAGGCAAGATATGTCGATAGCTATTCGCGTCGGTTATCGATTGCGCGCTCGCCTTTCGACATTCGAAACTACATACCCCGCACCTCGGTTGCGGCGCTATTTTCCGATCATGTTGAGCTCGATGCAGACGGTATTGATGCTTCGCAGCAGAGCTTTCGTGCTTTCCGTCAGTTCGATCTCGACCGCATGAACGAGCCCGAGCGGCCGCACAAGATTGGGGAGCAGGTTGTGCGACGAAATCCGCTCCAGGGGAATGTAGCGCAAACCTCCCAACGAGGTGCTCATCTCGGCTGAATAAGCCGGCATGATGCCGATGAAATCGGTCTTGCGCGCGACCTCACGAAGGAAGACCAGCGAATTGCTTTCGATGGGGCGCGTCTTGACCTCGATTCCCTCCTGCGCGGCCAGTTTGCAGACGCTTTCCCACAGGGGCAGCGCATCTTCGAGCATCACCCATCGCGAACTCAACAGGTCCTGGAGCGAAATCTCTTTCTGCGTCAGCAGTTGATGACCAGTCCGCACGACCAGCGTGAAGCTGTCGTCGAACAGTTTCTGCACCTTGAGATCGGGCCCCTTGGTACGCTCATCGAGCACGGTGAAGAGAAGATCGAGGTCGCCACGGTGCAAGTCGACCAGAAGCTCGGAAATGGTGCCGCTTCGCACCCGAACCTTCAGATTCGGCCGCTTGAGCGCGATGCGCACCACGGCCTTGGGGATGATCTGGTCGAGAATTCCGGGCCCCGGCGTTACGCCCAGCGAGACAGAGCCGGTGAGCCTTCCCTTGATGTGATCAAGGTCATCATTGGCGCGCCGCAATTCGGCGGTAACCGATCGCGCGCGCCGGTAGAACGACTCACCGAAGACGGTCAGCTTGACACCTCTCGGCCCGCGATCAAGCAATCGCACACCGAGTTGCTCCTCGAGCAGGCGAAGGCTCTTGCTGAGCGCCGGTTGCGAAACGTTCAATCTTTTGGAGGTCCTGCTCAGGCTCCCGCTTTCGACGACGTCGACAAATCGTTCAAGCTGCTTTTGGTCCAATTCGATATTCCCAAAGGTAATGTCTCGAACAACTTCTGAACTGGATGGCTATCGTTTGCAAGCCTACTCATAGCGGGAATTTTCTGGCACTCCGGAATGGCAGCGGAGACCGGTTCTGGCCGGCAAATGGAGTAACGCATGATTAGACTGCCCATCAGTCACGACAGCACAGCCGACATTATTCCCATCTTCAGGGAAGGATTGAAGCAGTCGCGGGTGCGCGCTGGCGAGAAGGTGGTGGTCTATGCGGACAGCTTCACCAATCCCGTCTATGCGCCCGCATTCGTGGCTGCTGCCCGTGATCTCGGTGCGGAGGCCTTCGCCATAACCCAGCCGCTGATTAACGCTGATGCAACCAGCAAGATCGGCCGTGCAAACCCCCAGCCGCTCATCATCGAGGTGATGAAGCAGGCCGATTTCGTGGTCGACGTGTCCACCGGCGGGATGCTCTACTCCAACGATCATGAGGCGATCCTTGCCACCGGCACCCGCATCCTGCGCGCCCGCGAGCCTGAGGACGTGCTGCTCCGGCTGATGCCGAGCCAGACGGTCAAGGACCGGGCAGAGCGTGGCGTCGCCCGCTACAAGGATGTCCGTCAGGTTCGCATCACGTCGCGCGACGGCACCGATCTCGTCATGCAGAAGGGGGAGCGCCCCGCATCCAACCAGTACGGCATGGCCGACACTGCCGGCCGCTGGGATCACTGGGGCACGGGGCTAGTCTGCACCACGGTCGAGGAAGACACCGTGGAAGGCCTGCTCGTGTTCTCGCCGGGCGATATCCTTTTCCCCTTTGAGCGCTATGTCACAGAGCCGCTGAAAATCCATTTCGAAAAGGGAATGGCGCATCGCATCGAGGGTGGCCGCGAGGCGGTGATGCTGGAGGGTTTCCTCAACGACCGCGGTGACGATGGCGCGCGGCGCCTCTCCCACATCGGCTGGGGCGTTGAAGACCGCGGCTCGTGGGACACACTCTCCGTCAGGGGCTGGGACAATGCCGGCGGCGTCGAAGCGCGCTCGTGCTACGGCAATGTGCTGCTCGCCATCGGCGAGAACCGCGACCTGGGCGGCAAGAACCCTTCGCGTCTCCACATCGACATGGCTTTCCGCAGCACCCGCCTGGAACTGGACGGCGAAGCGATCGTCGACTGCTGCAAGTTCATCGATCAATCCGTGGCCTGAACCAGATGACTATTGGAGCCCGCATCCCGAGGGTAGAGGACGAGCGCTTTCTGCGCGGCGAAGGACGTTATGTCGCCGACATCGCCATGCCTTTCATGGTGGAGGCTTATGTTCTGCGCAGCCCCTACCCGCATGCACACATCCGCTCGATCGATGCCAGCGAAGCCTTGGCGCTCGACGGTGTCGAAGCAGTCATCACCGCGTCCGACCTTCCGGACGACCTGCCGCCGATCCCGTGCCGCATCCCGACGCACGGCGATCTCGGGCCCTATTTGCAGTATCCACTTGCCCGCGACCGCGTCCGCTATGTGGGCGAGCCGATCGCCTTGATCATTGCGAAAAGCCGTGCGGTTTGCGAGGACGCGGCCGAGCTGGTCGAGATTGATTTCGATCCCCTGCCTCCGGTCGTCGATCCGGAAGCCGCGATCAAGCCGGACGCTGCACTTGTGCATGAGGCAGGCAATCTCGCCGGGCGCTGGGGCTTTGATCTCGGAGCCGTCGATGACGCGCTGAAGAACGCAACGTATGTGGTCAGCGAGAAGTTTTCCATCCAGCGCCATACCGCGATGCCGTTGGAAACGCGCGGGCTGATCGCCTCCTATGATGTCGGGCGCAACCTGCTCGATATTCACGGCCCGACCAAGGTGGTTCACACCAACCGCAACGTGCTGGCAGCCATGCTCGGCATGGGTGAAGCCGAAATCCGGATGGTCGAGCCCGATGTGGGTGGCAGCTTCGGTGCCCGTGGCGAGTTCTATCCCGAAGACTACCTCATTCCCTTTGCTGCGATCCGGCTGCGCAAGCCGGTCCGCTGGATCGAGGATCGTATCGAGCATTTTGCGGCCATCAACCATTCGCGGGAAAGCGCCTTCGAAGTTACCGCCTGCGCCGATGCCGAAGGTATGATCACCGCGTTCGACGTGCGGCTGGTCACCGACATGGGCGCCTTTATCCGCACCCATGGCGATGTGGTGCCTTCCCATGCGGCAGCCTCTTTTCCGGGGCCCTACCGGGTGCGTAATTACCGTATCGATGCGATGACGGTGATGACCAACAAGACGCCGACGGGCACTTATCGCGCGCCGGGCATGTTTGAAGCGAATTTCGCCCGCGAGCGGGCTCTTGACCGGCTTGCGGCAAAGATCGGGATCGATCCCGCCGAGCTGCGTCGCCGGAACCTGATCCCCGCCGACATGATGCCCTGGCACGTCGGCACCGAAAGCGTGAAACGCCCCACCATCTTCGACAGCGGCAACTTCCCGCATGTGTTCGAGCGGGCGCTGGAGGCTTATGGGTGGGATGCGCCCATCGAGCGCGAGGCCGACGGGTGGCTGCGCGGGCGCGGCATCTGCGCACTGGTCGAGCCGTCGGGCCTCGGCCCCTTCGAGGGTGTGCGCATCGAGGTGGACCAGCACGGCTATGCGACCATTTTCAGTGGCTCCAGCAACCAGGGACAGGGCCACGAAACGGTCCTGGCTCAGATCGCTTCCAGCATTCTTGGCCTCCCGGTCGAAAAAATCCGCGTGCGTCACGGCGATACGGGCATCATCACCTTCGGCGGCGGCACCTATGCCAGCCGCACGGCTGTGCTCGGCGGCAATGCCGTTCACAGCGCAGCCGTCGGCATCCGCGACAAGGCGCTCAAGACGGCCAGCGCGAAGTTCGACATTCCTCTGGAGGAACTGTCGCTGCGTGAAGGCGAGATCTGGCACGGCGGCAAGAACGAACCGGTCATATCGCTTGGGGGAATTGCCCGCATGCTGATGCCGGGTAATCCCGAGTTCCTCAAGCCGCCTTCCGATATGAACATGCCAGACAATGACGGGCTGGTGGTCACCTCCTATATCCGTGGCGTGCCAGGCGGAACCTCGGCCTTTGCCGTGCACATGGCCGACGTGCTGGTCGATCCGCGGACGGGCGATACGCGGGTGGAGAACTACTTTGTCGCCTGCGATATCGGACGGCAGCTCAATCCGTTGATCGTGGAGGGGCAGCTCATCGGCGGTGTCGCGCAGGGCATCGGCGGCACATTCCTCGAGGAACTGACCTATTCCGAGGATGGGCAACTGACCACCGGCACGTTCGCCGATTACATGATGCCCAATGTTTACAACATGCCGCCCGTCGGCACCCTGGTGCTCGAAGAGACGAAGGCGCCCGGCAACGTGCTGGGTGTGAAAGGCGTGGGTGAAATCGGCCCCTCCGGCGTGCCCGCGGCCATCGGCAATGCCATTGCCGACGCGCTGAAGGCCACCAGCGGTCTCAATATCCTCCCGCTTACACCCGAACGGGTTCTTGCGGCTGCATCCACAGTGGAAAGACCATGAAGCCGGCTCCTTTCGAATACCACGCGCCCCGGACTGTCGAGGCCGCGCTCGATCTTCTGGAAAGCGAAGGTCCGGATGCGCGGGTGATCGCAGGTGGGCAAAGCCTGGTGCCCATGCTGGCGCTGAGGCTGGCGCGACCGGAAGCGCTGATAGACCTCAACCGCATTCCCGAGCTCTCCGGCATCCGGAAAGAGGGCTCCACCATCCATATCGGCGCGATGACCCGCCAGGCCCATGCGCTGGCCTCATCGCTCGTCTTTGAACAACTGCCGCTGCTGCATTACGGGCTGGAACATGTCGGGCATCCTCCCACCCGCGCCCGTGGCACGATCGGCGGCAGCCTCTCGCACGCTGATCCTGCCGCCGAAACACCGGCCGTCATGCTCGCCTATCAGGCCCGCATGGTGCTGAGGAGCAAGCAGGGCGAGAGGGTTATTCCCGCCGAGGAGTTCACCTTCGGCACGTTCGAAACGGCCCTCGAAGAGGGCGAGATCCTCACCGAAATTCGCGTGGATGCACGGCCGGAGGAAGGAACGTCCCTCGTGGAGCTGTCCCGCCGCAGGGGCGACTTCGCCATGGCGTCGGCTGCCGCGCGGATGAGCCTTGCCGAGGACGGAACCTGCGCATCGGCCCATCTCATAATCGGCGCGGTGGCTCCGGTGCCGCTCCGCTTCGACGCGGTGACGGACGCACTGAAGGGCCGGACCATCACGGAAAGCCTGGTGCGCGAGGCTGTCGAACTCATGGATCTCGATCAGTTCGAGTTCGACAATGTGGACATCAGCCTCGCCTATCGCAGGAAGATCGGCCCTGTCCTGGCCGAACGGGCCCTGTTGCAGGCATTCAACCGGGCGGAAGGTTTGCGCAAATGACCCATCATCAGGTGGAACTTACGGTCAATGGCAGCAAGGTATCGATGCAAGTCGAACCTCGCCAAAGCCTCGCCGATGCGCTGCGCAGCCAGTTGGGCCTCACCGGCACCCATCTGGGTTGCGAGCATGGAGTGTGCGGCGCCTGCACCATCATCGTGGACGGAGAGCCGGTTCGCGGCTGCCTGATGTTGGGGGTTCAGGCCGAAGGCGCAGAGGTTCTGACAGTCGAGGGCGTCTCACCGTCCGAAGGGCTTTCACCAATCCAGGAAGCCTTGCGCGAGCATCACGGCCTGCAGTGCGGTTTCTGCACGCCGGGCATGGTGATGGCGCTGCATCATCTCTTCACGATCACGCCCTCTCCAAGCGAGGACGAAATCAACGAAGCCATATCCGGCCAGCTCTGCCGCTGCACCGGATACCAGGGAATCGTCTCCGCCGCGAAAGCCGTCGCGCAGAAGCAGCGGGAAAACCGATCACATGACACCACGGTAAACGGGAAAGAAAATTCATGCCGATCTGCATAAATATCGACGACATCAAGGAAGGCCAGAACGTGCTGCAGACGCGCGGCGGCGCTATGTCCACGAAGATGGTCTACGGCAATGATTGCAACATGATGATCGCCGTGCGCGGCCCCGGTTATCATTCGCATCCGCACACGCATGATGCCGAGCAGATCAACTATGTCACCGAGGGCGAGGTCTGGGTCTTCATCAACAATGACGGCTTCCTGATGAAGGCGGGCGATCTTTGCCGAATTCCCCGCAATGCTGTGCACTGGGCCTGGAACCGCAGCGACAAGGACGTCACGCTGATCGAGGTCCATGCTCCAGCCTGCGATCCGCTGGTGCGCAAGAACGCCGTCGGCCTTTATTTTGAGGATGAGACACCTGACCTTTCCTCAGCCGTCGATACGCTCCGCGAGGGGATCGACGTGGATGCGGTGGAGGTTGAAGCCCGGGTGCTCGGCCTGACGGTCGAAGAGTTGAAGGCGGAACTGCAAGCGGCCGAGTAATTCGCGCCTGCAAGCCGGCGCCATCCAACCGAGCATTATCCGCGCGTTGCCCGAGGAAACAGACAATGACCCAGACTGGCGCAAATGACAGCGTTGCCGAACCGCTGATGATGTATGCCGGTGCGTTTCATCCGGCCATCGGGGGCGAGACGTTCACATCCACCAATCCGGCAGATGGCAGCGTCGTCGCGCGGATACCTTTCGGCGGGGCCGAAGACGCCAAGCGCGCGGTGGATGCTGCCGTCGAAGCGTTCCCGGCCTGGTCTGCTCTGACCGCAGCAGCGCGGGCGCGCCATCTGCATCGCGTCGCCGACGTGCTTGAGTCACGCCGCGACGAAATTGCGCGCCTGATCACGCGCGAGGAAGGAAAGCCGCTTCACGAGGCGCAGGGCGAATTGCAGCTTTCGATCGATTCGCTGCGCTGGTATGGCGAGGAAGCACGCCGGGCCTATGGCTCCTGGATTCCAGACCCCCTGCCGGGACGGCGGCTCCTTTCCGTGCGCCAGCCGGTTGGCGTGTGCGGCGCCATCATTCCCTGGAACGTGCCCTGCGCGATGATCTTCCGCAAAGCTGCCCCGGCGTTGGCCGCCGGCTGCACTATGGTGCTCAAACCCGCAGAGGCGACCTCCGCGGTCGCCCTGAAGGTTGCCGAAGCCTTCGTCGAAGCGGAGCTTCCCGCGGGGGTCATCAATTTCGTGACCGGAAAGGCGTCGGCAATCGGCAACGTGTTCCTGACAGACGAACGCATTCGCAAGATCTCGTTTACCGGTTCGACGGAGATCGGTCGCCTGCTGCTGAAGGGCGCAGCCGAGCAGATCAAGCGGGTTTCCATGGAGTTGGGCGGCAATGCCCCAGTCATCCTCTTTGAGGACTGCGACATCGAGGCTTCGATCCGTGCGGTGGCCGCTCTGAAATACCTCAATGCCGGCCAGGCCTGTATCGGAGCCAACCGCATCTATGTCCATGATTCAATCTATGACGAGGTGGCTGAGGGGCTGGAGAAGCTAGCCACGGCAATGAAGGTCGGCGATGGTACTGCCGACGGCGTGCGGATGGGACCGCTGGTGGACTTCAAGGCGGTCGAGAAGGTCGAAGAACTTGTTGCCGATGCCGTCAAATGCGGCGCGCAGATTCGTGTCGGTGGCTGCCGGATGCAGGGGCCGGACTATGAGAACGGCTCCTTCTACGCCCCGACCGTGCTGACCGACGTCCCCGCCTCGGCCCGTCTGAACCGCGAGGAGATCTTCGGACCGGTTGCGGCACTCTATCGTTTCACCGCGGAAGATGAGGTCCTTGCCCTCGCCAACGGCGTCGAATACGGCCTTTCGGCCTATATCTTTACAGAAAATATGGACCGGGCAATCCGCGTTTCCGAACGGCTTGAGACCGGAATGGTCGGCGTCAACGAAATCCGCATCGGCGCGGCGGAGGCCCCGTTCGGCGGCGTCAAGGCGAGCGGCCTCGGCCGCGAAGGCGGCCGCGAGGGTCTTGACGAATATCTCGAGACCAAGCTCATTGCCATGCGGGTCAAGGACTGACCCGCATCGGCCGTCGGCTCTCGGGGAAGCGTGTTCCAGACAGGATTCCACAGCATCGTCCCGAAAATCTGAATCGATTTTCGGAAAGCACGATGCCCGGATTTAATGGGTTATAGCGCCCCGTGCGTCCAAGTAGACGCACGGAGCGCAACT
>JAJUHJ010000077.1 GCA_029279965.1 Phyllobacteriaceae bacterium | reverse complement strand
TGAGGAGGTATCTTTGACTGGGATGAGGCGGTAAAGCGGCTCGAATACCTCAACGTCCGTGCCGAAGACGGCAATCTGTGGGATGACCCGCAGGAAGCCCAGAAACTGATGCGCGAGCGCCAGACGCTCGAAGACAACATCAACGCCATCAACGGATTGTCTTCCGCTTTGGAAGACAATGTCGAACTGATCTCGCTGGGCGAGGAAGAGGGCGACGAATCGGTGGTGCAAGAGGCCGAGGCGGCAATTCGCGCCATGCGCGGCGATATCGCCGACAGGCAGATCGAGCTGCTGCTCTCGGGCGAAGCCGACGCGAACGACACCTATGTCGAGATCCATGCCGGTGCCGGCGGCACCGAGAGCCAGGATTGGGCTTCAATGCTGCTGCGCATGTACACGCGCTGGGCGGAGCGGCGGAAGATGAAGGTCGAGGTTCTGGAAGTCCACGACGGGGAGGAGGCCGGCATTAAATCGGCCACCATTCTGGTGCGCGGCCACAATGCCTATGGCTGGCTCAAGACCGAATCGGGCGTGCACCGGCTGGTGCGTATCTCGCCCTTTGACAGCAACGCGCGCCGGCATACTTCCTTCGCCAGCGTCTGGGTCTATCCTGTCGTCGATGAAAGCATCGACATCGCGATTCCCGACTCGGACGTGCGTGTCGATACGTATCGCGCCTCCGGTGCGGGTGGCCAGCACGTCAACACCACCGATTCGGCGGTGCGCATTACCCATCTGCCGACCGGAATCGTCGTGCAGTGTCAGCAGGAACGTTCCCAGCACAAGAACAGGGCAACCGCGTGGGACATGCTGCGCGCGCGCCTTTATGAAGAGGAACTCAAAAAACGCGAGGAAGCTGTTACAGCCACTGAGGCGACAAAGGGGGATATCGGTTGGGGAAACCAGATTCGCTCCTACGTGCTGCAGCCTTATCAGATGGTCAAGGACCTGCGCACGGGCACGGAAAGTCCAAGCCCGCAGGATGTGCTTGATGGCGGGCTCGACGAATTCATGAAAGCCTCACTTTCGCAGCGCGTCGGTAGCGGCCCCGTGGAGGAGGTGGCCGATATTGACTAAGGCGTGTCCACCGAACGGGTTATGAAGCCGAAACGATAATTGTATTTTGGCACGTGCTGTCGATGCGCTACAGCGGTATAGAAATCAGGCCATGCGGTCGATGCGCGGCCATCTTGCTCGGGCCTTGAGCCCCGCAGAAGATTAAGCTCTGAAAGGGGAGCGGGACATGTGTGGGATCGTCGGGATCGTCGGGCATATGCCGGTGGCGCCGCTCATCGTAGATGCTCTGAAGCGGCTTGAATATCGCGGTTACGATTCGGCCGGTGTGGCCACCGTGGAGGGGGGCAGGCTTGCTCGCCGACGGGCCGAAGGCAAACTCGTCAATCTGGAACGACGGCTGGAGGATGAACCTCTCGGCGGGCTGATTGGCATTGGCCACACCCGCTGGGCTACGCACGGCGTGCCCAATGAGGTCAACGCGCACCCGCACTTTTCCGACGATGTGGCCATCGTTCACAATGGTATCATCGAGAACTTCGCCGAACTTCGCGATGAATTGACCGCGGACGGCTTTACCTTCACCTCGCAGACGGATACGGAGGTGGTAGCCCATCTGGTAGCGCGCGAGCTGCGCAACGGCGCAGCGCCTCAGGATGCGGTTTTCGCGGCTTTGAAGCGCCTGCGCGGCGCATTTGCGCTAGCGATCATGTTCCGTGAGGATGAAGATCTGATCGTCGGCGCGCGCAATGGCCCGCCTTTGGCCATCGGACATGGGGAAGGGGAGATGTATCTCGGCTCCGACGCCATTGCTCTCGCACCCTTTACCGATGCCATTACCTATCTGGAAGACGGTGATTGGGTCGTGCTGCGACGCTCCGGCGTCGAGATGTTCGACATGAGCGGAGAGCCTGTCGAACGCAAACGCCAGCAGTCGGTCGGCACAAGCCTTCTGGTGGACAAGGGCAATCACCGGCATTTCATGGAAAAAGAGATCCATGAGCAGCCGGAAGTTATCTCGCACACGCTTGCCCATTATCTCGATTTCGCCGGCGGAGGTGTGAAGGCCTTCGAGACGCCATTCGATTTCAAAAAGATAGATCGTCTGGCCGTGTCCGCCTGCGGCACAGCCTATCTTGCCGGCCTGATCGGAAAATATTGGCTTGAGCGTTATGCGCGCCTGCCTGTCGATATCGATATCGCCTCTGAGTTCCGGTACCGTGAAGTGCCGCTTTCCGACGCAAGCGCAGCGCTGTTCGTATCCCAGTCGGGAGAGACCGCCGATACGCTGGCCTCCCTGCGATACTGCCGAGCGCAGGGTGTTCCGATCGGCGCGATCGTGAATGTTCGCGACTCCACGATTGCCCGCGAAAGCAACGGCATCTTTCCCACTCTGGCTGGCCCTGAGATCGGTGTTGCCTCGACTAAGGCATTTACCTGCCAGCTTTCCATCTTTGCCGCGCTTGCAGTGCGTGCCGGAATCGAGCGGGGCACACTGTCTGAAGAGCAGGCGCGGCATCTTGTGCGCGCCCTGTCCGAAGCGCCGCGCTACGCGGCGCAGGCGCTGCGTCTGGAAGAGCGTGTCGAGCAGATCGCGCGCGAGCTATCGCAGGTCCGACACGTGCTCTATCTCGGACGCGATACCAGCTTTCCATTGGCCATGGAGGGCGCACTCAAGCTTAAGGAAATTTCCTATATCCACGCGGAGGGATACGCGGCAGGGGAATTGAAGCACGGGCCGATTGCACTCATTGACGAGCATATGCCGGTGATCGTCATCGCACCACACGATCGTATTTTCGATAAGACAGTCTCCAACATGCAGGAGGTGGCTGCGCGGGGTGGACGCATCATCCTGCTCACCGACGAAGTGGGGGCGGCGAAGACATCGCTCGGGGATATCGAGACGATCGTCATGCCCACCGTGCCGGAATTCATTTCGCCGATCGTTTATGCCTTGCCGATACAGATTCTTGCCTATCATACAGCGGTAGCAATGGGTACGGATGTCGATCAGCCGCGCAACCTCGCAAAATCAGTGACGGTAGAGTAGCGTTGGACAGAACGTAGGCGTCGCTCCGTCTGGACGAAAGCTGCCTTCGTCGGGTAGTGTTCGCCCCTGTCGAGGGTCCTTCTCCAGTCCATTTGAGGTTTTGTCCGGTGACCCGCCTGCGCAACTACTTTCTGACGGGCTTCATCGTTACCGCGCCCGTGGCAATCACCCTTTATCTGACGTGGTCGCTGATCCGGTGGGTGGATTCATGGGTCAAACCGTACATACCGGCCCGCTACAATCCTGACACCTATCTGCCCTTTATGGTGCCAGGTTTCGGACTTATCGTGGCGCTGATCGTGATTACTCTGGTGGGCTTTCTGACTGCCAACATCATCGGCCGCACCATCGTCTCATATGGCGAATACATCCTGGATCGGATGCCGCTGATACGCAGCGTCTACAAGATGCTGAAGCAGATGCTGGAGATGGTCTTCGCCGAGCGGTCGGACAGTTTCAAGAAGGTTGGTCTCGTCGAGTATCCGCGCAAGGGTGTCTGGTCGCTCGTCTTCATAGCGGTGGAGGCGCGCGGGGAGGTGCAGGAACGCGTGGGCACCGAGGAAGATCCTATGATCGCCGTCTTCATGCCGACGACCCCCAATCCTACCACCGGCTTTCTGATGTATTATGCGAAAAGCGATGTGATCGAGCTTGCCATGTCTGTCGAAGAGGGCGCCAAACTGATCATTTCGGCCGGGCTCCTCTCTCCTGAATATCAGGAGACCGTCAAAACCCTTGCCGACGAGGCGTTGACATATAAGGGGGCCGGCACCACTCAGGGACGGAAAGCCAATAACGGCTAGCCGGCCCGTAGCAGGCGCACCGCCTCGTCCTTTCCGAAGAGGTAGAGCAGAATGCGAAGCGCCTTACCGCGTTGGGAGGCAAGTTCCGGGTCGCGAGAGAGTACCAGACGTGCATCGTCGCGCGCAGTCTCCAGAAGATCACCATGGAATTCCAGCCGAGCCACCTGGAAACCAGGCGATCCAGACTGACGCGTCCCGAGAAGATCACCTTCTCCACGTAGCTTCAAATCCTCCTCGGCGATAACGAATCCATCCTCCGTTTCACGAAGCACGGCCAGCCGTCGCTTCGCTGTCTCGCCGATCGGTGGCTTATAGAGAAGGACGCAGGATGAGGCCCTGTCTCCCCGCCCGACGCGGCCGCGCAACTGGTGGAGTTGCGCCAGGCCAAACCGTTCCGCATGTTCAATCACGATGATGGTGGCATCGGGCACATCGACGCCAACTTCCACAACCGTGGTTCCCACCAGAATGCGCGTGCGGCCTTCCTTGAAGTCGCGCATTGCATTGTCTTTCTCACTGCTCGCCATACGGCCGTGGACGAGGCCGACAGCTTCGCCGAAAATCCGGCCCAGTGCCGCAAAGCGGTCTTCAGCGGAGGTGAGGTCTACCTCCTCCGATTCTTCTACGAGCGGGCATATCCAGTAAACCTTCTGTCCCTCCGCCAAGGCAGCTCGCAGACGCTCCACCAGTTCCTCCAGACGGTCTGCAGGCATGGTGACGGTGCGGATGGGCTTGCGGCCAGCCGGTTTTTCCGTCAGCCGCGAAACGTCCATGTCGCCGAATGCCGAGAGCACGAGTGTGCGCGGTATGGGTGTGGCAGTCATCACCAGCATGTCCGGTGCATCGCCCTTGGCCGTGAAGGCAAGGCGCTGATGGACTCCGAAGCGGTGCTGTTCATCGACAACGCTCAGCACGAGGTCTCGAAAGCGAACCGACTCCTGAAAAAGCGCATGAGTGCCGATGACGAACGAGATTTCGCCGGATGCGATGCGGTCGAGCACCGTCTGACGCTCGCGGCTTTTCTCGCGGCCCGTCAGCAACGCACTTTGCAGCCCTGCCGCCTCGCCGAGCGGCGCAATGGTGGCAAAATGCTGCCGGGCAAGAAGCTCGGTCGGCGCCATCAGCGCAGCCTGACCGCCAGCTTCCGCCGCGCGAGTCATGGCAAGAAGAGCCACCACCGTCTTGCCCGCGCCAACGTCGCCTTGCAGAAGTCGCAGCATGCGATTCTCATCGGCCAGATCGGAGAGTATCTCGGCCACCGCCTGTTCTTGAGAAGGAGTTAGCGCATAGGGCAGGGCGGATCTTACGCGGGCGACGAGCTTTCCATCACCTCTCAACGGTCTGCCGGCCAGCTTGCGTGTCCGGGCGCGAACCAGCGCAAGCGAAAGCTGGCTCGCCAGCAATTCGTCATAGGCGATGCGGCGCCATGGGGCCGATTCCGGCGAAATGTCCTCAATGGAGGCGGGATCGTGGAGACGCTGCAGCGCTACACTGAAGCGGGGCAGACTGAGCTTTAGTCTGGAGCCTTCATCCTGCCACTCCGGCAGGTCGGGAAGACGTGCGAGTGCCTGGCCGATCGCCCGGCGCAGAATTTTCGCAGAAAGGCCTGCTGTCAGAGGATAGACAGGTTCCAGCGGCGGAAGCGCTCCTGCTTCCGACGCCGGAACGATGTAATCCGGATGGATCATGGAAGGCCGGCCGTTGAACCAGTCCATGCGTCCCGAGACCAGGACCTCTTCGCCAACGGGCAGCACTTTTTCCAGATAGGCACGTTTGGCGTGGAAGAAGGTGAGCGCGATCTCGCCTGTGTCGTCAAAGGCATAAACCCGATAGGGCACGTTTTTTCTGCCGTGCGGTGCCGGCTGATGGCGTGCGACCGTAAGCGTCAGTGTGACGACCGCGCCTTGTGGCGCCTTCGCCACGCCTGGCCGGTTTGTGCGATCGATCAGCGAGTGAGGCAGAACGAACAGAAGATCGCCCACCCGCAAGGGACGGTTGGTCACATCCGTCGGCACGATATTCCCGATCAGCGCCGCAATGCGGCTGCCGATGCCATCCAGCGTGGTCGCCGGCGCGAAGAGAGGGTCGAGGACGGAAGGGCGCATGGAAACAATGTTAGGACGATGGCGCGGTGAATGAAATCGTTCGCAAAGGCTGACAGTGAGGCATTGAGACGCTATATGCCCATTTCCCATCGCAAAAGGCACGAAAAATGACAGGCACAACCCGTTCAAGCGCAAATCTGGACCCGCGCAGACGCCGAGCGCTGGTGCGTGCCTGGCGGCGCGGCACCCGTGAGATGGATCTGGTGCTGGGCATGTTCGCCGATGCGCATATAGAGTTGCTTTCGGACGAGGAACTCACCACGTTTGAAGCATTGCTGCAGTTGCCGGACGTGGTGCTCCTTTCCTGGGTGACCGGCGAAACACCGGTTGCCGAGGCACATGATACGCCAATTTTCGCGCGCATCCGCGCCTCCTGCGGTGCGTCTCAGGCCTGATACGAATTTTGGACATGAAAAACCTCATCAAACCCATCGGCCTTGTCGGCGGCCGCAACGGCGCGATCATCGTTGATGGTATCGCTGATGGCTATGAACCTTTCGCGCTTGCGCAAATCGTAGAGGAGCTTGCGCCCGACCAGCCGCTTGTCTTCGTCATGCGTGACGGGCAGAGGCTGTCCGCCATTGCCGAGGGGTTGCGCTTTGTCATGCCGGGCCTGCCGGTTCTCGAACTGCCGGCATGGGACTGTCTGCCCTATGACCGTGTCTCACCCGGCGCTGATGCCGCCGCGCGCCGGCTCGATGCGCTGAACGCGATGGTGGCGTTGAGGGGTGCGCCGCACCGCGCCGTGGTTCTGGTCACGGCGAACGCATTGATGCAGCGGATGCCGCCGGCAGAGCAAATCCAGGCCCAGGGATTTCGTGCTCGGCCCGGCAATCAGGTGGATATGGAAGCGCTCGTTGTCCGGCTTGAGAAAGGCGGCTTCGAGCGCGTGCCCACCGTGCGTGATATCGGCCAGTTTGCCGTACGCGGCGGCATACTCGACCTCTTCGCACCGGGTTGGGAGGAGGCCCTGCGCCTCGATTTCTTTGGCGATACGCTGGAATCGGTGCGTGCCTTCGACGTTGCGACTCAGCGCACCACCGGCCAGCGCAACGAAATGTCGCTCCAGGCCATGAGTGAAGTGACGCTGACGCCGGAAACGATCAGCCGTTTCCGCCGCAATTACATAGAGGCATTCGGCGCACCCTCGCGTGACGATGCGCTTTATGCCGCCGTTTCGGAAGGGCGTCGCTTTGCCGGTATGGAGCACTGGCTGCCGCTCTTTTATGAAGCGCTGGAAACTGTGTTCGATTACCTGCCGGACGCGCCATTCGTCTTCGACCATCTTGCGCAGGAGGCGATCGGAGAGCGCCACGTCCTCATCAAGGATCATTTTGAAGCGCGCACACGTCAGCTTTCAGGCGAATCCGGGCTGGGTGAAGCTGTACCCTACAAGCCGGTCGAACCGCGGCGGCTTTACCTCGCCCCTGAAGAGGTCTTGGCCGCTGCGCAAAGTCGTCCCTTCATCCGTTTCACGCCCTTCGCGACGCCGCAGGAGGGCGCTGCAAGGGTATTGCATGCCGGTGCCCAGGCGGGTCGCGGGTTTGCAGAAGAGCGTGCCGACCCCAACGCGAATGTGTTCGATCACGTGGTCAAGCACATTGGCACGCTTCGCAGCAACGGAAAGCAGGTGCTTATCGCCGGGTGGAGCGAGGGTTCGGCGGACCGGCTAGGCCAGATTCTCGGCGAGCATGGGCTTGGCGCCGTCACGCGCGTGGAAAATCTCGATGCACTGAAGAAGCTTCCGCAAGGGCAGGCGGGTCTTGGAATCCTGCCCTTGGAGGCAGGCTTCGAGACGGAACATCTTGCTGTCGTCGCCGAACAGGATATTCTGGGCGATCGCTTGGTGCGGCGCACGAAGAAACGTCGTAAAGCCTCTGATTTCATTTCCGAAGTGAACGCGCTTTCTGCGGGCGACATCGTTGTCCATGCGGATCATGGCATTGGCCGCTTCGTGGGTTTGCGCACCATCGAGGCTGCCGGTGCGCCACAGGAGTGCCTCGAACTCCGCTACGCCGGGGACGACCGGCTGTTCCTGCCAGTCGAAAACATCGAACTCCTGTCGCGCTACGGTTCGGACGCGGCCGAAGCGGTGCTCGACAAGCTCGGCGGTGTTGCCTGGCAGTCGCGCAAAGCCAAGCTCAAGAAGCGACTTCTGGAGATGGCGGGCCAGCTCATTCGCCTGGCGGCCGAGCGGCAGATGCGTCCCGCCGCCAAGCTGGCCCCACCGGAAGGGCTTTATGGCGAATTCGCCGCACGCTTTCCATATGACGAGACGGAAGACCAGCAAACGGCGATTGAGGCCGTTCTGGAGGATCTCGGGTCGGGGCAGCCGATGGACCGGCTGGTTTGCGGCGATGTCGGCTTCGGTAAGACTGAAATTGCGTTGCGTGCGGCCTTTGTGGCGGCGATGGAAGGCTTCCAGGTGGCTGTGGTCGTGCCCACGACGCTGCTTGCCCGACAGCATTATAAAACCTTCCGCGAGCGCTTCGCGGGCCTTCCGGTGAAGGTGCGGCAGGCATCGCGGCTTGTCGGCAGCAAGGAGCTGTCGCAGACGAAGAAGGGGGTTGCCGATGGCACAGTGGACATCGTTGTCGGCACCCACGCCTTGCTCGGCGCTTCCGTTCATTTCAAAAATCTCGGCCTCTTGATTATCGATGAGGAGCAGCATTTCGGCGTAAAGCACAAAGAGCGGCTGAAGGAGCTTAAGGCTGACATCCATGTGCTCACCCTCTCGGCCACGCCGATCCCGCGCACGCTGCAACTGGCGATGACGGGCGTGCGCGAACTGTCGCTCATTGCCACGCCGCCGGTCGACCGCATGGCGGTGCGCACGTTCATCTCTCCTTTCGACCCGCTGGTCATACGGGAAACCCTGCTGCGCGAGCGTTATCGGGGCGGGCAAAGCTTCTATGTCGTTCCGCGCATATCCGATCTTGCCGAAGTGCGGGAATTTCTTGCGGAACATGTTCCCGAATTGAAGGTAGCCACCGCGCACGGGCAGCTTGCGCCCGGAGAGCTCGACGACATCATGAATGCCTTTTACGAGGGCAAATACGATGTCCTGCTTTCGACCACCATCGTTGAATCCGGCCTTGATATTCCAACCGCCAACACGTTGATCGTGCACCGCTCGGACATGTTCGGCCTGGCGCAACTTTACCAATTGCGCGGACGCGTCGGCAGGTCGAAGGTGCGTGCCTACGCGCTCTTTACCCTGCCTGCCAACAAAACGCTGACGTCCACAGCCGAGAGGCGGCTGAAAGTGCTTCAGTCGCTCGACACGCTGGGCGCAGGCTTTCAACTTGCCAGCCACGATCTGGATATTCGTGGCGCTGGAAATCTGTTGGGCGAGGAACAGTCCGGCCACATCAAGGAGGTGGGCTACGAGCTTTACCAGCAGATGCTGGAGGAAGCCGTGGCCGAGTTGCGCGGAAGCGGTGAGGCGCTCGACACCGGCTGGTCGCCGCAGATCATGGTTGGCACCACCGTGATGATACCGGAGAATTACGTGCCCGACCTGCAACTGCGGCTTGGTCTCTACCGCCGGCTCGGCGAACTGACGTCAACAGAGGAAATCGATGGTTTCGGTGCCGAACTGATCGACCGCTTCGGACCGCTGCCGGAGGAGGTGCAGAACCTTTTGAAGGTTGTCTTCATCAAGGCACTCTGCCGTCGTGCCAATGTGGAAAAACTGGATGCCGGGCCCAAAGGCGTGGTGCTGCATTTCCGCAACAAAGCCTTTCCCGAGCCGGCCGGTCTCGTGCGCTTCATCGGCGAGCAGGGACAACTCGCCAAGATACGGCAGGATCAGAGCGTCGTCTTTATTCGCGACTTGCCGACGCCCGAGAAGCGGCTCGCGGGCGCGGCAACGATCATGACCCAGCTTGTGCGATTGGCGGAAAAGCAGGCGGCGTAAAGAGACGCCGCCAGCCAAATAATGCGCAATGACGATCAGCAATGCACCCAAGATGGGCGCACTGCGAGCCGTTAGGAACTCAAACCGCGCTTTATATAGAATTTAACGTCGCTCATTTTATTTGTGATTGCGGCGCTTACACCTGTCTGCGGCGTGAATTTCTCCCGTCCGTCCGGTCCGCGGTCAGCGGTTGTCGTGCCATGATATCCGAAGACCTCATGTCCGGTGACATTCGCGACCACCTGCGCATTCGCAAAGGGTTTGTTGGCGCTATGGCAGGAATGAAGATCGATGAGCTTGGTGGTTTCGGGGATTTGGGGCTTCAAACCCTCGGCAAATTCGCTCGCGCTGACGAAGTTTCCCTTCTTGTCCTGAAGGCCGTAACTGTTGCCGTGCGTGGCAATCTCGAATTTGAAGTCGCGCGATGTGACGGGCTGATTGGAATTTGTACGCATGATCTCTCCTTTGCAGGCTGATCCGCGCAGCTACCCATCGTTGCCGTTATGAAGAAATCATAAGAATCGATCGCGGGGGGACACCTTTGCTGTCGATAATGCCCGATCGGGTGCGTGTGGGACGATGCCCTCATTCGGGACGGCGCCACCATGTGGAAAGATCGTAGGCGTCAAGGGGCGCGGTTTCAGGATGCTGGAGGTAGCTCCAGTAGGCGACCCAGTGCTTTGTGTTGTGCTGCATGGGCACCATATAGGCCCCCGAGATCAACAGCCGGTCCAAGGCTCGTACGGCGGCGACATAGGTTTCCTTGTCGCGCGCGTTAAGCATTGCGTCGATCATGGCATCCACTGCCGGATCGGCGACACCGGCGAGATTGAAGGAACCTTCGGCCTCGGCAGATTCGGATCCCCAGCGGCCAATCTGCTCGATCCCTGGCGATAAGGAGCCCGAGAATCCGACCGAGCCGATTATGACATCGAAGTCGAACCTTTGCTTGCGCTGCTGTATCTGAGAATCGTCCAGCATGCGTAACGACACGTTCACGCCGAGCCTTCCGAGCGTGCGCCTGTAGACGGTAGCCAGGCGCTCCTGTTCGCTCGACGCGATCAGAATTTCGAAGGAAAGGGGATCTCCACTTCCGTCCTTCAACACGCTGCCGTCGAGGCTGTATCCCGCCTCGTTCAACAAGCGCAATGCTTCCCGCATCGTCTCCCGGTCGATGCCGCCGGCGTTTTCAACATCGGCGCCATAGGTGCCATCCATCACGGTCGGCAGCACGCGGTCCATATAGGGCGCGAGCAATTCCTTCTCTATCTCGCCTGCGGGCCTGCCAAGCGCAGACAGCTCGGAGTTCTGCCAATAACTCAGCGTGCGTTCATACCGGCCGTCATAGATGTTCTCGTTCACCCACTTGAAATCATAAAGCATGGCCAGGGCGCGGCGCACGCGTGGGTCCGAGAATGCCTCCCGCCGCGTGTTGAAGGTGAAGCCAGTGACGACCGGCGGAATTTTCGATTCGAAGGATTCGACCAGAACCTCTTTCTTCTGCGCGGCCGGAAAATCGAAATCGCGCGCCAGTTTGATGGGGTCGAGATCAGTGTGGATGGCGCACAACCCCTTCTTGAACGCTTCGAATTGAGCGTTGTTGTTGAGGAAATAGTCTATGGTGATGCGGTCGTAATTGTGGAAGCCGCGCATGGATGGAATGTCGGCGCCCCAATAATCCGGGTTGCGTTTGAAGACGATGCGTTTGCCAGGCTCCACCTTCTCAATGGTGTAGGGTCCGCTGCCGATGACAGGCTTCAGCGTGGACTGATCGAAAGTGTCCCGGTCGAACGCGTGCTCCGGGATAATGGGTGTCATTGCTACGATCAGCGGAAATTCGCGGTCCGATCTGTCGTTAAAGGTGAAGCGGACACTATGGGCGCCAGTCTTTTCCAGCTTGGCAATGCGATCCATGCGCGCGCTGTAAGGCGGGCGCGCCTTCTCCGCGAAGGTTTCATATGTGAAAATGACATCCTCCGGTGTAACAGGTTCACCGTCGGACCATTTCGCGTCAGGATTCAGCTTAAATTCGGCATAGCTGCGCTCTTCGTCCATCTCGATTGATTCGGCCAGAAGGCCGTAGAGCGTAAACGGCTCGGAGTCGCTTCGCCGCATCAGCGGCTCGAAGACAAGATTGCCGAAAATGGTGTCGATCACGCCGCGCGCGCTTGTGCGCATGCTCTTCAGAATGAAGGGATTGAGATTGTCGAATGTGCCGACGACACAATAGGTGATCTCGCCGCCCTTGGGAGCGTCCGGATTCACATAGGGAAAGTGCGAAAAGTCCGCTGGAAGAGCAGGTTCCCCGTTCATCGCGATCCCGTGTGTTGGCCCGTTTTGCGCCATGACCGCCGGAGCCCAGGCGATTGTCGCTAAAAATACGGGAATCAGGCAACGGCGGAACATGAAAACCTCGTTGTTCAGGGTCGGAATCGTGCGGCCAGCATATCCTGCGCACCATGTAAGGGCTTGTCTACAAGGGTAACCAGACAGAATATGGGCAACCGATAAGGTTCGGCACTGGATTCGACATCGCCGGCATTGTAACACCCGCGGAAGCCTTTCTGTCGCCGCATTCGGCCAGCAGGAACGGGCGAAAGCAAGAATTTGCCGGGGTTTTCAACGGAACGGGAAGAAACAATGAGCCAGAATGCGAAAGCATACCGCTTGCCCGCCGCCTTGTTGGGGGCGCTATGCGCCGCCGCGATTGGCTATTCCAATACAGCGCATGCGCAGCAGCAAGAGGAACCTCCTCAGGGCTGGTTCAAGGCGTGCACCAAGCAGGAAGACGTGGACGTATGTAATGTCCAGTACCTGCGGCGCGCCGATACTGGCCAGCTGCTCACTGCCGTGAACCTCATCCAGGTCGAAGGAAAGATCAATCGACGCGTTCTGCAAATTGCGGTTCCCACTGGCAGGCTGGTCCCGCCCGGGATCGGTTTGCAGATCGACGGTGGAGCCACCCAGAAAATCGAATACGCGATCTGCGTTCCTGATCGTTGCGTCGCCGAAGCGCCCCTGACGGACGAGATCGTCGCGTCCTTCAAACGCGGGTCGGAGTTGACGCTGACCTCGGTCAATTTCCAGAATCAGCCCAATCCAGTCACGGTTACTCTGCAGGGATTCACCAACGCGTATGACGGCGAGCCTCTGCAGCAAAGCGATCTGAACGAGCGCCAGAAGAAGCTGGAAGAGTTCGTCAGCAAGAACAATCAGGAATTTGCCGAAAAGCTGAAACAGGCGCAGGAACAGGCCAAACAGGCTGAGTAGCCTTCGCTCGTCCTGGTGCATTCGACAGGAAGCAATCCTCGCTTGTCAGCCCAGTGACCTACGCATCGGCCCGAAATCTGAATCGATTTTCGGAAAGCACGATGCGTAGATTCAACGAGATAGCGCGTCTTTGTGCGTCCAAAAAAGACGCGCGGCGCGCTAGGTCGTCTGGTCAACAATGCGCGAGTAAGATTGGTGGTCGATGAGCCAACATGGCCGACCGCCTTCTGCATGCAGTGCGTTGTCATTCGGACCAACGAATGGGTTCGACTATCCAGCGCAATCTTCTTCAGAAGCAGGTTTCCTGCATTTGCAGCCCATCGCGCATGGAGCGTGTGTCGTCGAAAGGGATGGTGGGCGCGACAGGGATTGAACCTGTGACCCCACCCGTGTGAAGGGTGTGCTCTCCCGCTGAGCTACGCGCCCGCTCGGCATCAAGGCCGAACGCGCGGCGATATAAAGTCGGGCTGGTGGACAAGTCAAGTCACTGGCTGACCGGCCATGCTGTCGAAAAGGTGTTCCACCAGTTCCACGGTCAGTTCATCGAAATGAGAAATAACCCGGCTGGGTTCGAACTCGCGCACCGGGCGGTCCGTATACCCAAAGTCGACGGCGACGACAGGAATGCCTGCAGCCTTTGCGGCGTCGATATCGGCACGGGAGTCGCCAACCATGAGGGCACGTTCCGGATCGCCCCCGGCCCGGTCGATCGTATCCAGCACATGGCGGGGGTCCGGCTTGCGATGGTCGAACGTGTCCGCGCCGCAAATGGCCTCGAAGCGCCCGGAAATCTGCAAGGCCTCAAGGAGACCGCGCGACAGGTCCTCCAGCTTGTTTGTACATACGGCTGCAATGAACCCCGCCTCGCGAAAACGCGAAAGCGTCTCCAGCACGCCGGGAAAAGGTTTTGATTGTCCGGGCATTCCCGCCGCGTAATGCTCCAGGAAGAGATCCTGTAACGAATCCAGTTCGCGCTCCTCCAGGGGGCGGCCATGGGCGGCAAAAGCGCGGCTGATCATGACCCTGCTGCCGGAACCGATGAAACGGCGGATCTCCACCGGATCGACCTCCGGCACCTCGACGGTGCGCAGGCAGTGGTTGAGGCTGTCGAGCAGGTCGGGTGCTGTGTCCACAAGCGTTCCGTCCAGATCGAAAACGAGGATCGGGGCTGACAAGGCAAAATCCTTCCTGCTGTTTGCTGTCAAGGGATAGCCGTCCGCGCCAGCTTGTTCAAGAATGGTCGACCACGAGGCAAAGCCGTTTGCGGGATAACAGGAAAAAGGATAGACAGCGCAGCAGGCTTGCGGGG
>JAJUHJ010000076.1 GCA_029279965.1 Phyllobacteriaceae bacterium | reverse complement strand
TGGAGCACCTTTCCTTGTTCCTTCAGGCGTTCCATGGTCTCGAGCGCCCGACGAACGTCACTGCAATCCTGCGCGTGCCGCGGTTCGTGAAAAAACAGGTAGTCAACATAATCCGTGCTAAGGCGCCTCAGCGAGTTCTCCAGGTTGTGAATGGCCGCGTCGCCCGAAAAATCCCTGTGTGAATATTCGCTGCCGTAGTTGCGTGAGAAGGCTTTTCGCAAACCTTTTTGAGCGAAGTAGAGCCAGCGGTGCCGTTCGCCTGAATTCGTGCACGGGATGCCGAATTTGGTCGCAAGCGAAACCAGAGACCGGTGCGGCTTTAGAATGCGACCGGCTTCCGCTTCGCACAGACCGTCTCCATAGGCAGGGGCAACATCGAAATGGGCAATGCCCGCGTCATAGGCGCCAAGCACGATGCGCTCGCGCTGCTTGCGCGAGATCACATGGTGCAGACGGCCAAGGCCGAAGCCGATGCTTTGCGGTGGTCGCGGTTTCATCGCCGTGGCTCCTTAAATGGCTAGCCCGCCTACATTCTTAGACGCGCAAAGGGCGCGCAATCTGGTGCATCGAGGCCTCGTATTTTCGAAGAACAGATTCAGTTCTCTTCGGGCCGACGCTCTAGCACATCATATTTGCATTCCTCGGGCGCTCATAAGATTCATCAGAAAGGATGACCCCCGCCCGCCAAAGGATCGTGATTAACTTTTGCGTGGCCCAAAAAAGAAACCCCGCGCTGGAGCGCGGGGTTTTGCTTTCGACTGACTGGCAGAAAAGAGAGAAGCTTATTCTTCCTCTTGCGATTCCTGCTTCTTGAGGGCAGCGCCAAGAATATCGCCAAGCGAAGCACCGGAATCGGTCGAGCCGAACTGGGCCACCGCCTCCTTCTCCTCGGCGATCTCCAGCGCCTTGATCGACACGTTGATCTTGCGCGTCTTCTTGTCGAACATTGTGACGCGGGCGTCCACCTTCTGGCCTACGGCGAAGCGCTCGGGGCGCTGCTCGCCACGGTCGCGCGACAGATCCGAGCGCTTGATGAAGGCTTCGATGTCGTGATCGACCAGACGCACCTCCAGGCCACCATCCTTGACGGCGGTGACTTCGCAGGTGACGACCGCATTCTTGCGCAGTTCGCCCGAGGCAACCGCTTCGCCCACCGCGTCACGGCCGAGCTGTTTGATGCCAAGCGAAATGCGCTCCTTCTCGACATCCACGTCCAGAACCTGCGCCTGGACCATGTCGCCGCGGTTATACTCCTCGATCACCTGCTCGCCCGGACGCGTCCAGTCGAGGTCGGAGAGGTGCACCATGCCGTCCACGTCGCCTTCCAGGCCGATGAACAGGCCGAACTCGGTCTTGTTCTTGACCTCGCCCTCGACGACGGTGCCGGCCGGATGGGTACGCGCGAAGGCCTCCCACGGATTCTCCAGCGTCTGCTTGAGACCGAGCGAGATGCGGCGCTTGACCGGATCGACCTCGAGAACGACGACCTCGACCTCCTGCGTGGTGGACAGGATCTTGCCGGGGTGCACGTTCTTCTTCGTCCACGACATTTCGGAGACGTGAATAAGACCCTCGATGCCCGGCTCCAGCTCCACAAAGGCGCCGTAGTCGGTGATGTTGGTGACGCGGCCCTGGACCTTCTTGCCCAGCGGGTACTTGCCGCCGATGCCTTCCCAAGGGTCGGCCTCGAGCTGCTTCATGCCAAGCGAGATGCGGTGCGTTTCCTGGTTGATGCGGATGATCTGCACCTTCACCGTCTGGCCAATGTTGAGGATCTCGGTCGGGTGGTTGACGCGGCGCCATGCCATGTCGGTCACGTGCAGCAGGCCGTCGATGCCGCCCAGATCAACGAACGCACCGTAATCGGTGATGTTCTTGACCACGCCTTCGACCACCTGGCCTTCCTCGAGATTCTGCACGATCTCCGAACGCTGCTCGGCGCGGCTTTCCTCAAGCACGGTGCGGCGCGAAACGACAATGTTGCCGCGGCGCTTGTCCATCTTGAGGATCTCGAAGGGCTGGGGAGTATGCATGAGGGGCGAGACATCGCGGATCGGGCGGATGTCCACCTGGCTGCGCGGCAGGAAGGCCACGGCGCCGTCGAGGTCGACTGTGAAGCCGCCCTTGACCTGATTGAAGATCACGCCTTCAACGCGCTCGCCATTATTGAACTTTTCTTCCAGCTTGACCCAGCTTTCCTCGCGGCGGGCCTTCTCGCGAGACAACATGGCCTCGCCCAACGCGTTTTCGACGCGCTCGACATAAACTTCCACCTCGTCGCCGGGCTTCAGCTCGCCGTCTTTGGCCTTAGCGCCGAACTCTTTCAGCGGCACGCGGCCCTCGACCTTCAGGCCGACGTCGATGACGGCCATGTCCTTCTCGATGCCCGTGACGGTGCCCTTGACGACGCTGCCCTCGGCAACATCGCGATAGGCAAAAGATTCCTGGAGAAGGCTCGCGAAATCATCGCGAGTAGGATTAAGTTGTGACATTGAAACTCCTGAAGATGCCCCTTTCGGGCGGCGCCGGTGGTTCGTGTTGCTTCAAGCCTGCCATGCATCCGGGCTTCTGAAAGCCCAATGCCGCCTTTGGCGGCAGATCCGGCGCACAAGGACGCGGGCAGACCGGGTTCATGTATTTTTAGAACGCCTCCGTCTCCTCCGGAGACATCAGCGCCGTCTCTAGCGCGCCGTGCGTCGTCAGAGCACAAGGGAATGCACTAGAGTGTGTTTCCTCCCGCCACAGCCCTGTCGATCAGCGAAATGGCAGCCTGAAACGCGGTTTCTATATCCATTTCGCTGGTATCAAGCAAGTGCGCGTTTTCCGCGGGTTTGAGCGGACTGTCGGCCCGGCCCGTGTCGCGCGCGTCGCGCCGTTCGATATCGGCCAGAATATCCGCATAGTCCGCGGCGCCGCCATTTGCGATGATTTCGCGCCAGCGGCGCTCCGCCCGTGTGGCGGCACTTGCCGTAACATATAGTTTTGCATCCGCTTCAGGGCAAACCACCGTCCCGATATCGCGGCCATCGAGCACGGCGCCGGGCGGCTTCTGGGCGAATGCGCGCTGCTTTTCCATCAGCGCGCGTCGCACGGGAGTCATCACCGCGACCCTGGAAGCGGCCTCGCCCACATCATGGGCGGAGAGCACCTGCCGATCGAGCGTCCGCAGATCCAGCGCACGTGCAACCTTCTCGGCGATCGCCTCATCATCGAGCGGCTGGCCCGCATCGAGCAGCGCCTTGGCAACGGCACGATAGGTGAGGCCTGTATCGAGATGATTGAGCCCGTAATGAGCGGCGAGCCTGCATGCGAGCGTGCCTTTGCCCGACGCTGCCGGGCCATCGATCGCGATGATGCACCGGCGTTCCGTCATGCAGCGTTTTCGTCCAGGGGCTCGAACGTCGCTCCAAGCTCCGCCATCAGTCCCATGAACTCGGGGAAGCTGGTGGCGATCATCGAGCGGTCGTCGATGGTGACCGCTTTCTCGCTGGCGAGCCCCATGACCAGGAAAGCCATCGCGATCCGATGGTCGAGATGGGTTTCGACCGTACCGCCGCCAAGATCCTTGCCGTCGGGGCGGCCACGCACGGAAAGAAAGTCCTCGCCCTCGGTGCAGTCGGCCCCGTTTGCCTTCAGCCCCGCGGCAACGGCGGACAGCCGATCCGACTCCTTGACGCGCAGTTCCTCCAGCCCCTGCATCAGGGTCTCGCCCTCGGCGAAAGCGGCGGCCACGGCCAACACCGGGTACTCGTCGATCATGAAAGGCGCGCGCTCGGCCGGCACGGCAATGCCCTTCAACTCGGACGAGCGGACGCGCAGATCGGCCACCTCCTCGCCGCCTGAGGCGCGCCGGTTGCCGATCTCTATGTCAGCGCCCATTTCTTGCAGGGTCAGCACCAGTCCGGTGCGGGTGGGGTTCATCAGCACGTTTTCAATGGTGATGTCGGAGCCCGGTACGAGAAGGGCTGCGACCAGCGGAAATGCTGCCGAAGAAGGATCCCCCGGAATGGTGATTTCCTGCCCGGAAAGCCTGCCTTGGCCTTCAAGGCGGATATGGCGGGCGCCCTCGCCATCCGTTTCGATGTCCAGCCGGGCGCCGAAACCCGCCAGCATCTTCTCTGTGTGGTCGCGCGTCATGACCGGTTCGATGACGGTGGTTACTCCCGGCACGTTCAACCCCGCCAGAAGCACGGCCGACTTCACCTGAGCCGAGGGGACGGGAACACGGTAGCTGATTGGTGCGGCATGTCTTGGACCGCGCAACGTGATCGGTAGCCGGTCGCCAGCTTGCGCTGCCAGCACCTGTGTTCCCATCTGGCGCAGGGGATCGAGGACGCGCGCCATGGGACGTTTGGAAAGCGATGCATCGCCGATGAACCGCGTCGTCATGTCATAGGTGCCGACAAGCCCCATGGTCAGCCGCGAGCCGGTGCCTGCATTGCCGAAATCGAACGGTGCGTCCGGCTCCAGGAGGCAGCCGTTCCCGGTGCCTTTGATGATCCAGGTGTTGTCTTCGCGCGCAACCAGCGCGCCCATTGCCTTCATGGCCTCGCCCGTGCGCAGCACGTCCTCGCCCTCCAGCAATCCGGTAATGCGCGTTTCACCGGCGGCGAGCCCTCCGAACATGAGCGCCCGATGGGAAATGGACTTGTCTCCGGGCACGCGCACCTTACCTGAGAGCGCGGACGATCTGCGGGCAAGCGCGGGACGGAACTGCGGGTGGGTTGTCATGAACTTCTCCAGCGCGGATGCATGCTGGAGCGTCTAGCACACAGGAATACGCCGGTCATCCCCGCCGGCCGCTGTTTTGCCGGTGGGAAAACCTGTTGTGCCAAGGCTTTCATTAGGCTTTGACAGGCGGTCGATCTGTGGGTATGGGGACCGAAAACAGCACGGCTGGAGCGGCTGTAGGTTTCGCCCGCCGGAACAGCCGGCTTACCTGGCCGGTCCAGGGAAAAGATGAGGCAGAGCGGTGGCAAAACCCGAACTTGGAACAAAACGCATTTGCCCGGAGACGGGCCGCAAATTCTACGACCTGAACAGGGATCCGATTGTGTCTCCCTATACGGGGCAATCCTATCCGCGCAGCTATTTCGAATCCGTTTCTGAGGCCGTTGTCGAGGAAGAAGAGACGGAAGAAAAGGAACTCGGCAGCGATGAGGGCCCGGAGATCGTCTCGCTGGAGGACGCGGACGAGGAGAAAAAAGGCGGCGCCGCGGATCTGCCCGATCTGGATGAAGACGATGATGACGTCGATCTGGGTGACGGCGACGACGACGCCTTCCTTGAGGAAGACGAAGAAGAGGACGATGATGTCAAAGGCATTATCGGCGTGGGTGGCGATGAGGAGGAGCAATAATCCTCTCATCGCGGGATTTCGTGCTGCTGGCTGATCCTGGGGCTTGATTCTGTGGCCCGGCGGGTTTAGAAGCCGCCAGCACTGTTCGGCGCGATGCCGAAGACCTCTTCGCCGGAAACGGCGCCGGTGGCAAACCGGAGTGTGGGGCCATAGCTCAGTTGGGAGAGCGCTTGAATGGCATTCAAGAGGTCAGGGGTTCGACTCCCCTTGGCTCCACCATTTGCTTCTTGTTCAGAAAAATCTTTGGGATAGTCCGCTTCATGTGTCCCGATGGACGCATCTCTCATGCGGGCGAGAAAAGAATCCTGAATTGACGGAACACAAGTAAGGCGGACTGACTTCCTGTCAGGCTTACGAGTGTGGGCGGTGCAAACCTGACGCCCGTTTCTCGATAGCACGGATTTCGGTCGCGGTCGTTTCAGCGCGAATGCGAGGAAGCTCCCGCACTGGTCTGCGGCCACGGCCTCCTGGTTTTTTACGACCTGCAGAGGCGATCCGTATCCTTCCGGCTGACGAAAGGAAACTTGATGCTGGCCTCTCTATCCCACCTTCTTCATATCTCTGCTTCAAGGCTGAGCCTGCGTATCGCAGGCGGTGTCTTTACAGTGCCCGTATTCACACTGCTGGCGGCATCGACAGCGTCTTCTCAGACGACAAATTGGACGGGAGAGCAATCTGTTGACTGGAACACGGCTGGCAATTGGGACACCAATGCCGTTCCGTCTGCGGGCAGAGTCATTATAAATGACGATAGCGCGAATTCAGCGTCTGCATCAGGAGTGGCGTTTGATGGTTCAAGGCTGGACGTCGGCGCTGCTGCGGGCAGCAGCGGCAGCCTGGAATTGATCAACGGTTCCGACTTCCAGCTAACCAGTGCGTATATAGGTACGGACGGAACGGGTACACTTAGCGTTGACAACTCCCTTCTAACCTCCAGCGGCACCATATACATCGGTACACGAGGCTCCGGTACCGTCATCGTCTCAGGATCCGAAGCTGCCCTTTCCGTGACGGGTTCCAGCTCTCATCTGAACATTGGCGACCGTGAAAACGGCAACGGGAATTTCGAGGTCTTAGACGGCGCAACCGTCACTGTGGGCAATGTCGCGCTCGGAAATCTTCGCGGTTCGGGCTCGCTGACAGTGGATGGTGCCGGCTCATCATTGAGTATTACCAGGAGAGATCTGTCGGCCGCCGGGGCGACTGGTGACGTGTCGATCACCGTCAGCAATGGCGGAGAAATCGACATTCTCGGCACGTCCGGCTGGCTGCAACTGGGAAGCAACGCAGATTCCGTAACGAGATTATTGCTCACCGGCGAAGGTTCGCAGATCAGTTCGACCGGTTATGGTCTGATTTCCGAGTTCGGTACGGTGAGGGCGCGTGTTGAAGATCAAGCCCACCTTGCGGTTGGGACGTCCCTGATCCTTGGGGCGAGCGAAGACGCCGACGGTCAATTGGTGATCGATTCTGAAGGGAGTGTAGACGTTGCACAGGCCACGTCCGTCGGCCTGGACGGCGGCCACGGCATCTTGACATTGAGCGGAGACGGCACTCTCACAAGCATCGGCCCTGTCTTTCTGTCCAATGTTGAAGCGTCCACGGGTGTCTTGAACATTGGTGCTGCTGCCGGCGCGCCGGCAGCCGCCGCCGGTATTCTCGATGCGCCGGGGGTCGCATTCGGTGTCGGAACAGGCACGCTCGTCTTTAACCATACTGAGCCCGGCTATGTGTTTTCCACTGACCTGCAAAGCAACACCTCGGGAACCCACATCATCGACCACGTGGCAGGCACGACAATTCTCACCGGAGATGGTTCTGGCTTTACAGGCACGACGAATATCACCGGCGGTACACTGCTCGTCGGAGATCAGGGCGGTGGTGGGGCGCTTGGTGGCATCATCGATGTGCAATCCGGTGCCACGCTTGGCGGATCCGGCACGGTTGGCACCACGAATGTCGCCGAAGACGGCCGTATTGCTCCCGGCAATTCGATCGGCGTGCTGACGGTCGATGGCAATCTGATCCTGTCGGATGGCTCTATCCTTGATTACGAGCTCGGCAGCCCGGGAAGTTCGGTTGGCACAGGGACGAGCGATCGCATCGATGTCACGGGCGACCTCACCCTCGATGGCACGTTGAACCTCGCGCAAAGCGGAGATGCAGGCGATGGTCCGGCTGGTTTTGGCTACTACCGCTTGATGACCTATGGCGGCGCGCTTTCCGGTGACGGGCTGGAAATCGGAGCCACGCCATCGCCGTCGGAGTATGAAATCCAGGCGGGTGGCGGTAATGTCGACCTGTTCGTTCAGGCAATGGCGGACGACACGCTCCAGCATTGGCAGGGTGGGGACGGCACCTGGAATGCCACCAACGAGAGGTGGTTGAATCGGGGAAGCGATGTACTCGTCCCCTGGGCCGGTAACCACGCGGTCTTCATGAACGAGCCGGGCGGTTTCGACGACGGCACCGTTACGGTGGAAGGCACGCAAAGCTTCAAGGGCTTGCAGTTCGTCGACAGCGGCTATCGGCTGGAAGGCCCCGGAACGCTGGTTGCCGATGGCTCGGAGAGTGCCGACGGCAATGCAGAGATTCGCGTGCTGGCTGGGGAGACAGCCACGATCGGTGCGACGATTGGAGGATCGGACGGGATCACCAAAACGGAAGGCGGCACGCTCGTTCTGGAAGGCAACAACACCTATACCGGTGGGACGACGGTCAATGCCGGCGCGCTCGCCGTCAACGGTACGGTGGGTGGTATTGTCGACGTCATGAGCGGCGGCCGCCTCGAAGGCACGGGTAGCGTCGGCACCACCACGAT
This sequence comes from Phyllobacteriaceae bacterium, assembly GCA_029279965.1. Lineage (GTDB taxonomy): Bacteria > Pseudomonadota > Alphaproteobacteria > Rhizobiales > Rhizobiaceae > Chelativorans. The sequence continues at coordinate 6,426 of JAJUHJ010000076.1, read as the reverse complement.
TGCCAGCGGCGCAACGATTGCACCGGGGAATCCGCTCGGGGCGTTAGCCATCGATGGCGATATCACGTTTGAAGAGGGTTCGTCCTACGAAGCAGAGATAACTCCGGCGCTGGAAAGTGATCTCATCTCCGTCAGCGGCGCAGCCATAATAAATGGCGGCACGGTGCACGCCCTTATGGCCGATGGAATCTACACGCCGGGAAGCCGCTGGACGATCATCAGTGCGGACGAGGTTGCCGGCACCTTCGACGAACTCACACAGAATATGCCATTCGTCGATCTGGCGCTCGGCTATGACGACAACAATGTCTATATTGACGCACTGCGTAACGAGGTGGCGTTCTGCGATGTGGCCGTGACACGCAATCAGTGCGCAACGGGCGAAGGCCTGGAAAGCGCCGGCGTGGGCAATCCTGTTTATGATGCGGTTTCCGCCCTCGCGGATGACGAAGGCGCGCGCCTGGCATTCGATTCCCTTTCAGGTGAAATCCACGCCTCCGCCAAAACATCGTTGATCGAAGAGAGCCATTTTATCCGCGACGCGGTGAGGGATCGGGTCCGCTCAGCGTTTGGCGGCGCGGCCACATCTTCCTTGCCGGTTCTTGCCTATGGGGCGGACGGCGTGCAGGAATTTCCCGCGGAAAGCGGGGGGCCGGTTATCTGGGGCCAGGCTTTTGGAGCATGGGGCCAAACCGACAGCAACGGTAACGCTGCCCAGCTTGACCGCTCGGTGGGTGGCGTCCTGACGGGCATTGACGGTGCGATCACACCAAACATTCGGCTCGGCCTTCTTGCCGGCTACAGTCATTCGTCCTTCGATGTCGATGACCGCGCCTCCTCCGGTTCCAGCGACAACTTCCATATCGGCCTCTACGGTGGTGGCCAGTGGGACGCATTCCGGCTGAGTGGCGGTCTGGCCTATAGCTGGCACGATATCGAGACCGATCGCGGCGTCGCCTTCCCCGGCTTCGCAGACACGCTTTCAGCCGGCTATGATGCCGGCACGTTCCAGGTCTTTGGTGAAGCGGGTTACCGCTTTGACACGCGCGGCGCTTCTTTTGAGCCGTTCGTCGGTCTTGCCCATGTCAGCCTGCATACCGACAGCTTCACGGAAAATGGCGGAGCGGCAGCGCTCGGAGTCGACAGCCGGACAACCGACGCCACCTTCATGACGCTCGGTCTTCATGCGTCAACGGATTTCGAGGTTGGCGGCATGAACGCAACCGCGCACGGCACGCTCGGCTGGCGCCATGCATTCGGCGATGTCACGCCACTGTCGACCCATGATTTTTCTGGCGGCGATGCCTTCACCGTGTCGGGTGTTCCAATAGCCGAGAATGCAGCTCTGATACGCGCCGGGGTCGACTTCGACATTACGGACAATGCAACGTTGGGGGTATCCTATCGGGGTCAGATCGCCAGCGACGCTCAAGAGCATGGGATCAGCGCGAAGCTTAACATGACCTTTTGATAAGAAGGATCGTCCGCTTTTCCGGCAGGCGGGGCTTCTTTGCGGCCGTTCAATCAGGCGGTCGCTCGAAAGTGCCGCCCGCCGCTCTTTCGAACGACGGGCGTGTTGCCTGAGTGCGGAACGCAGTACTTGTCCGCGGGGGAACCCTGCGGGTGGGTGGTTAATGTAACGCTAATGGAAACGCCTCCTTTCGCGGTATTCCACTGCCGCGAGTCCTTTTTTCTGGTCAGATCTTTCCAATCTGGTTGTGTTGAGGAGAGATTTCTGCCTGTAGTGGAAAGGGGTAAATGGTTGCGGGGGCTACCATGCGGACCGAAGCGTTTCACGCCGAGGTAGGTTTTCTTGATGTGGCGGTCGTGCTGGCGGAGAGCTGGAAGCTCATCGTTGCGCTTCCGCTGGCGGCAGTCAGCCTGACCTATCTCTTATGTTCAATCATCCCTACCGGTTACACGGCCACCATGGAGATCAGTCTTCCGGCGGTTGAGGACCAATCCGTTCTCACGCCGGTTCTGCGCGCCGCGTTTGCGTCGAGTGAAGGCGTTTCCGTTAAGTTTGATGACGCGTTCCTTACGCTGTCGGTCAGCAAAAGCGGGCCGGATACCGCCCGTGCTGCGCTCGCTGCTGCGCGCTCCAGCATGGTGGAAGCGGCCAATACGGTTGTCGATGAGCAGGACGCGAGGCGGGCCGATTTGTTGGCGCGTCTGCCGAACCCGGGCGATGGACTGGTGCTCGCATTTTTGCGTGACCAGCTGTTTCCTGGCGCGCAGGATCACATAAAGCTCGAGCAATGGACGACGTTTGCCGGGACTGCTTCCATTGAGGTTCAGCCGAACCGGCCCGGCGCTCCGGTCTTTGCGGCGGTGGCTGCAATTGTCGCGGGTATGGCGGCAATATTCATCGCGCTGATGCGCGACGGCTGGAGACGCGCAGCCAATACGCCCTCTGGTAGCCGCAAAATCGCCCGGATCAGGGCGGCCTTCGGACGGATTTAGAGCGTGTCGCCGGGAGGCCAATCACTTTCCGGAACGGCACGCATAAACAAAGCCTCGTAGCGCCTTGTAAGCGAATCGGAAAGATCGGGATATGCGCCCGGTACGAATCGCACTGTCGCCGGCCGTTCAGGTGTCGCGCAGCTTCTTGATGTGGCCGACGAGTCCCGCGGTGGAGGCATCGCGGCCGGCCGCATTTTCCTTTCCTTCGACAACTGGAAGCAGCCCGGTGGCAAGCTCCTTTCCGAGCTCCACCCCCCATTGATCGAAAGCGTTGATGCGGAATAGTGCGGCTTCGACAAAGACGCGGTGCTCGTATAGCGCGATCAGGCGCCCGAGTGCGAAAGGGTCAAGCTTGTCATAGACAATGGTGACGGACGGGCGGTTGCCCGGGAACACGCGGTGCGGTGCAAGAGCATCTGCTTCCGCCGCGCTCATCCCCTTCGCGCGGAGTTGAGCAGCCGCCTCTTCCAAAGTGCGTCCGCGCATCAGCGCTTCCGATTGCGCAAGGCAGTTGGCGGCCAACAGGTCGTGATGGTCCTGCAGTGCTGGCTCATGACCATTGGCGGCCAGGATGAACTCCACCGGGATGATGTCCGTCCCTTGATGCAGAAGTTGAAAGAAGGCGTGTTGGCCGTTCGTCCCCGGCTCGCCCCAGACGAGCGGCCCTGTTGGTATTTCGACCGGCACCCCGTCCAGCGCCACGCGCTTGCCGTTCGATTCCATGTCGAGCTGCTGCAGATAAGCGGGAAGGCGGGCGAGCCGTTGGTCGTAGGGAATCACCGCCCGCGCGGGATAACCGCAGATCGCCCGATGCCAAAAGCCGATGAGGCCGAGGAGCATCGGCAGGTTTTCCTCCAGCGCGGCCGTGCGAAAATGCCGGTCCATCGCTTCAGCGCCGGTGAGAAAACGCCGGAAATTGTCCGCGCCGACGGCGATCATGATAGGCAGGCCGATGGCTGACCAAAGCGAATAGCGTCCACCCACCCAATCCCAGAAGCCGAAGACGCGATCGGCGCCGATGCCAAAGGCGGAAACCTTGTCGAGCGCCGTCGAAACCGCCGCGAAATGCGCTCCCACCGCATCCGGCTGAAGTTTCTCGGAGATCCAGGCTCGTGCCGTATTGGCGTTGGTCATGGTCTCGACGGTGGTGAAGGTCTTCGAGGCGACGATGAACAGCGTCCTTTCGGCGCTGAGCCCGTCCAGGGTGTCGGCGATGTGCGCGCCATCGACGTTGGAGACATAATGAAGGCGCGGGCCGTCATGATAGGGCGCGAGCGCCAGCGTTGCCATGGCCGGCCCGAGGTCGGAGCCGCCGATTCCGATATTCACCACATCGGTGAAGGTTTTCCCGGTCGATCCTTTGAGCCTTCCCGAGCGGACACCTTCGGCAAAGTCGCTCATTGCAGCAAGCACACGCTCGACATCCGGCATCACGTCCTTCCCATCGAGTATGACGGGCTCGCCGGATGAATTGCGAAGCGCGGTGTGCAGTACGGCCCTGTCTTCGGTGACGTTGATTCGCGCACCGGAGAACATCGCCTCGCGCCGCTCGGCCACGCCGGCAGCATCGGCAAGTTCGGCGAGCAGTTTCAGCGTCTCCGTGCTCACTGCGCATTTCGAGTAGTCGAGCAGCATGTCGTCCAGAGCCGCCGAGTGTCGGGAGAAGCGCCGGGGATCGTCAGCAAAGGCGTTCCGCAGGTCGAAATCCTGATTTTCCCGGCGGTGCCGGCGCAATGCATCCAACGCGGTCTCGTAGGCGGCCATGCGTGTAACTCCTTCGTTTTCGACGGCAACTTAGAGTGCGTCATATCGAAAGTGAAGCTGTCGGGCGGACCGTCGACACGTTGTGGAGCAATGTTTTGGGCCAGGCTTGCAGGAAAGGTTCCTCACGGCTAGGGTCCGCGGCGGAGAAGGAAGCCATGCCGAGCAGAAACGATGCCGCCCTTTGGAAGGGCCTCATAAAAATTTCCCATGATTCGACCCAGACGCTTCAGGCACAGATCCGACAGGCCATCGTTGCCGCCGTGCTGGACCGGCAGCTTGCCCCGTCCATGCCGCTGCCATCCTGTCGCATTCTGGCGGAAAAGCTGGGCGTGGCGCGCGGCACGGTCGTGCTCGCTTTTCAGCAACTGGTCGACCAGGGTTTCCTGATCGCGCGCGAACGGCGCGGCCATTTCGTCAATCCGGAAGTGCTGACGGCACCGCCGCGCGCGCCGCGCAACGTTCCTGCAAGCGCCCGCGTGAATTGGAAGGCGCGGCGTCAAGTCATGGCGAGTGAACTTCCAGGCGCACCCAAACATGAAGATTGGATGCAAGCGCCGTATCCGTTCGTTTACGGCCAATTCGATCCGGCTCTTTTCCCAACAGCCGAATGGCGCGAGTGCAACCGAATGGCGCTCGCCGTTCTGGAAATCCGCAACTGGGCGGCCGACATGGTCGACCGGGACGATCCGCTGCTTATCGAACAAATCCAGGCGCGGCTCCTGCCCCGGCGCGGAATCTTCGCCAATCCGGACGAGATCATCGTTACACTGGGCGCGCAACACGCGCTCTATATGCTCGCAACACTGCTTATGCGCCGCGGCTCGCAGGTGGCGATGGAAAATCCGGGGTATCCTGACGCGCGGTCCATCTTCCGTTTGGCGGGGGCGGAGACGCTTCCGGTGCCGGTCGATGGGGAAGGGATGGATGCGGACGCAATCCCGGCCGAAGCGGATTTCGTCTTCGTGACTCCGAGCCATCATTGTCCGACGATGGTGCCTTTGAGCCGGCCGCGCCGGGAGAGGCTGCTTGCGCGAGCGGAGCAGAACAACTGGGTCATTTTCGAGGACGACTACGACAGCCAGCTAGCCGACGAAAAACCGCAGGAAGCGCTGAAGGGCCTCGACCACACCGGTCGCGTTATCCATATCGGCTCGATGTCCAAGACTCTGGCGCCCGGTCTCAGGCTTGGATACATCGTTGCGCCTGCTGAACTGGTCGCCGAACTGAGAGCCCTGCGCAGGTTTATGCTGCGCCACCCCCCGGCCAACAACCAGCGCGCCGTGGCGCTGTTTCTTTCGCTCGGCCATCATGACGCGCTCGTGCGTCGGCTTTCAGCCGCTTTTGAGGAGAGGCGGAGCCGCCTGCACGAGGCAATCTGCAGCTTCATGCCGGATTGGCAGGTGACAGATGTGCCGGGCGGAACCTCGATTTGGCTCAAGGGTCCGTCTGGCACCGACACTGCCGGTCTTGCGCGCGCTGCCAGAACACGTGGCGTCATCATAGAACCGGGCGCCCGTTTCTTCGACGGTCCGGAACGGCTGTCCCCCTGTATGCGGCTCGGCATTTCCTCGATCGCGCCACAGCACATCGAGCCGGGAATCCGTGAACTTGCTGCAGTGTTGACGCGTCGTTCGGCTGCCGCTTGAGCGCGCGAGGTGGAAGGGGCGCGGCGCGCTAGGAGCTAAATTCCCCGTCCAGCGCATCGACCAGCCGCCCGGCATCGTCACGGAAGGGGTCGATCGTCGGCAGGCCCATGCGCGTCTCGATCTCTTCCAGGCATTTCCGGGCCTCGTGAGCTGCAAGGGCGGCAGTGTTGACCGAGATGCCCGCCACGCGGACATCGGGATTGACAATTCGCGCCATCTCCAGTGCCAGGTCTCGCAACGCCTCCAGCGAGGGCACGCCATAATGCGGCAGGCCGCGCATATGCGTGCGGGTGGGCTCGTGACAAAGAACGAGCGCATCCGGTTGCCCGCCATGAATGAGCGCCAGGGTCACACCCGAAAAGGAGGGATGAAACAGGCTGCCCTGACCTTCGATCAGGTCCCAGTGGTCCGGCTCATTGTCCGGGGTGAGCCATTCGACGGCGCCTGCCATGAAATCCGCCACCACCGCGTCGAGCGGTACGCCCGACCCTGTGATCAGGATGCCCGTCTGGCCGGTGGCGCGAAAGGTCGCGTTGATGTTCCGCGCGCGCAT
>JAJUHJ010000075.1 GCA_029279965.1 Phyllobacteriaceae bacterium | reverse complement strand
CTTCGAGGGTCGCCAGGGCTTCAAGGGCCGCACCCACCTCGTCTCGCCCGCCATGGCGGCGGCGGCTGCGATTGCCGGCCATTTCGTCGACATTCGCGATTGGAAGTAATGGCAGCATCGGCCCGAAAATCTGAATCGATTTTCGGAAAGCACGATGCGTAGATTCAATGAGGTAGCGCGTCCTTGTGCGTCCAAAAGGACGCACGGCGCTGTAGGGTCAGGCGGGCGCCCGGATAAACCGGGCCCGCCGCCTATCTGTGTGTTTCAGCCACATCTTCCGGACACCTGCCGATTGGTGACCGTTTAGCTATTCTCGCGTTCTGATTCATCCGCTTCCGCCGCGCCGCGTGTGCCTGCGCCCTCGCTCGTCTGTTTGAGTCGGCTGAGCATGGAAGCCGCATATGCAGCATACGGGCCGATCCAACGTTCGTGGATCGCATGAATCGGAAGCGCGTCAAGATGGTTCCATCGCTCGCGCCCGCGGCGTTCGACCACGACGAGCCCCGTTTCTTCGAGAACCCTTAAGTGTAGCATGACTGTGCACCGGTCGAGTTCCGGTATGAGGTCGCACAACATGCCTGTCGTGCGGGGACCGGATTTCAACGCATCGAGAATGCGTCGCCGGGCGCGGTGGCTCAATGCCTTGAACAGGGCGTCATCTTCATCATCGGTTGACATGTTATGTTTTTATAACATTAATGAGCGATGCGTAAACAGAGGGCGCTATCATGGGACTGAAATTCAAAATCAGCGGTCGAATTTCGAAGCCGATCAGCGAGGTTTTTGAAGCGGTCGCCAATCCAGACCATCTCTCCAGGTTTTTCACCACCGGAGGAGCGAAGGGACGACTCGAAACGGGCGCGGTGGTAAAGTGGGACTTTCACGACTTTCCCGGTGCTTTCCCGGTCCATGTGGTTGAGGTGGAGCAGGACAAGCGTATCGTCCTTCGTTGGGACGCAGCCGAGGATACGATCGAGCCGGACGCATCGGGAATTCATCGGACGACTGTGACGATGACGTTCGAGCCGATCAGTGACGACCGCACGCTTGTCTGTATCTCGGAAGATGGCTGGTCGGAAACGCCGGAAGGACTTGCCGCCTCCTACTCCAATTGCGAAGGCTGGACGGGAATGCTCTGCGCCATGAAGGTGTGGCTTGAACACGGCCTCAATCTTCGCGAAGGGTTTTACAAATGACGCTGCGCCCAAAAGGACGCACGGCGCGCTAACATCGGCCCGAGACTGATCCCGTTTCGGGCGGGGGTGTTGTTAAGGAGCAAGGTGGCGGAAAGCCGCCACCACCTTTTCATAGGCAGGTCGCTTGAACGGGACGATCAGGTCCGGCAGTTCTTCCATCGGCTTCCAGCCCCACGCATCGAATTCCGCCACGTGCCCGCCTGGCGGCGGATTGATGGAGATCTCGCTGTCCTCGCCCTCAAACCGGAAGGCGAACCATTTCTGTTTCTGGCCGCAGTAGCGTCCCTTCAGGGCAATGCCGAGCATCTCTTCCGGCAGGTCATAGGTGAACCATCCCGGTGCCTCGGCGAGCAGCGACACGCTGCGTATGCCCGTCTCTTCATAAAGTTCGCGCCGAGCAGCCTGAAGCGGCTCCTCGCCGTCATCAATGCCTCCCTGCGGCATCTGCCAAAGCATGGTTGCGCCATCGGTCTCGCTGTCGGGCTCCATGATGCGCCGCCCGACCCACACCTTGCCGTCGCGGTTGAGAACCATGATGCCCACACAGGGCCGGTACGGCAAATCACCCGCTCGCGGTCGTTCATCCATTGTCATAGACGCCGCTCCGGATCGAATGTCACTGCCGAGACGGGCACCAGCTCAATTCCTCGAGCGGTGACTTCGCTCGCCCACGCCGCCACCGTTTCCACCGTTACCTCCAGCGCCGAGCCGCCACCAATGGAGAAGCCGCGCGCACGGGCGATCCGCTCCAGCTCGTCAAGTTTCGCCAGAATGGCCCCGCGCTCTCGCACCTGGTCGATGACTGCATCGCTGGCCGCAAAAGGCACTCCCTTGGCCATTGCGATCTCCTCGGCCAAGCTGCGCGCCGATGTCCCATCGTCGAGATAGGCAAGGCCCCGACGGCGAAGCTCATCCATGAGAAGGTCCATAGCCTCCCGGTCGGCAGTGAACCGTGCGCCCATATAGTTCATCACACCGATATAGTTGGTGATGCGCGACAGAACCCATCGCAAATCTTCAAGGTTTTGCGCCGAAGCGGCCTGCGTGAACAAGGTATGACGGCCCGGGTTTGTGGCGGGATAGCCAAAGGGCTCCAAAGGCACTTGCAGGATGATTTCATGTCCGTCCCGCCTGGCCGTCTGCATCCATCGCATCAGGCTGTTTCCGAGCGGCGCGAAGGCCAATGTGACCCCCGACGGCAGCTTTTCGATCGCCTCTTGCGTGCCGGTCTGCGAAATGCCGAGCCCCCCGATCACCAGGGCGATGCGCGCGCCGCGCGCGCCGGACCAGGGCCGGGCATAGGCATCGAAAGGACGCCGCCCATCAACGGCGCGTACGGGTAATGGCCCGGTCTCGGACTCCTCGACCAGGGAACGGTCCGGCAGATGGACGAAGCGCGGATCGATGTCGGCAGATGCTGGATCCCGAATGATGATGGCATTGCCGCTCGAACGGGGGCTTCCGGAATCAGCATGAATGATTGAGGGGCCTGTCGGCTCTTCGGCGGAAGCCACCGAGGGGGCCAGCTCTGCCTCGTCCGGAGCAACCTCGGATTTCAAGATGACGGACGAGGGAACGCTAAAAGGTCTTTCCCGCAGGGCAATGGCCCCCGAAACCCCCACACCGACAAGAGCGCAGACAACGACAAGGACCGATTTTAGCGACACGCGGCGCGACCGCCGCCTCGATCGCACCTGCCCGAGCGGCTCGTCCATTTCAGTACGGCCCGGTTCCATGCTCCCCCGCGATCACGCGTCCCGTCACCAGCATGGCTGATGAAAAAAGCGGCGCATCCCATACACCCAAGGATGCGCCGGCTTCATTACTGCTTCATGACCGCTTTCTCAGGATTGGGCGGAAAGGCGGCGTTGGTCACTTCACCGCGCAAGAGGTCCAGCGCATATTTAAGCTGCTCGTCCTCGGCCGGGTCCTCCGGCACATAGGCGATGGAGCCTGAGCCCTCCTCGTTCTCGCCCTCACCGCGGATATGTCCGCGCAACTCCGACTCGCCATGCGATACGTCGACGCCCTGGAGTTCCTCCGGCAGCGGCTGCTCAACCATGATGTCAGGCGTAATGCCGGTGCCCTGAATGGATTCGCCGGAGGGCGTGTAGTAAAGCGCGGTCGTCAGCCGCAAAGCACCGCTTTCACCGAGCGGGATGATTGTCTGCACCGATCCCTTGCCGAAGGAACGCGTGCCGACGACCGTGGCGCGGCGATGATCCTTCAGTGCGCCAGCCACAATTTCCGACGCGCTGGCAGAGCCGCCATTGATAAGCACCACCACAGGCTTGCCATCGACGAGGTCGCCGGGCTGCGAGGTGAAGCGCGCGATATCAGAGGGCTCACGGCCGCGGGTCGAAACGATCTCGCCGCGATCCAGGAACGCATCGGAGACATTCACCGCCTGGTCAAGCAGGCCGCCCGGATTGAGCCGGAGATCGAGCACGTAGCCCTTCAGCTCATCTTCGGGAATCTCGCTCTGAATTTCCGCGATGGCGGCTTGCAGATCGTCCGTGGTTTTTTCGGTGAAAGACGTAATCTTGAGGTAGCCGATATCTCCCTCGACGCGGTGTTTCACCGCCTTCACCTGGATAATATCGCGAACGATGCTGATCTGCAGCGGCTTCGTTTGCCCCTCGCGCAGGATTGTCAACTCGATGGAGGTGTTGACCTTGCCGCGCATCTTGTCGACGGCATCGTTGAGGGTCATGCCACGCACGTCCTCGCCGTCGATCTTGCTGATGAGGTCGCCGGACAGCACCCCGGCCCGCGCCGCCGGCGTATCGTCGATCGGAGAGACGACCTTGACCAGCTCATCCTCCATCGTGACCTGGATGCCGAGCCCGCCGAACTCGCCCTTGGTCTGAACCCGCATATCCTGCGCGGCGTCCGGATTGAGGTAGGAGGAATGGGGATCCAGGGATGTCAGCATCCCATTGATGGCATTCTCCACCAGTTCCTGTTCATCCGGAGGCGTCACATACTGCGCACGCACGCGTTCGAAGATATCGCCGAAGATGGCAAGTTGGCGGTAGGTCTCCGCACTCGCGGCCTTGGCTGCCGTGCCGTCCGTCGCATAGACAAAGCTCATGGCTGAGGCGCCCATCAGGGCGCCGGCTACCAGGAGCGACAGTTTACGTACCATTTCCCGTCCTTCCAGATATTTCCCGAGCCCACCAACGCCGCGGGTCGATCGGTTTCCCGTCTTTCCTGAATTCCACATATAGTTCGGGCATGCTTCCCGTGGTAGAGGCAGCAATGCTTGCCAGACGGGCTTCGCCCATCACGCCCACCGGCTCGCCTGCAAGGACCGTCTGTCCGAGGGAAACATTGAGCCGGTCCATGCCTGCCAACACGATATGATAACCGCCTCCGGGGTTCAGTATCAACAACTGACCGTAAGACCGGAATGGCCCCGCGTAAAGCACCATCCCCGCCGCCGGAGCAGTCACGATTGCGCCCGATTGTGTTCTAAGAATGTCACCCTTCAGCGCACTACCCATGCCGTCTTCGTCGCCAAACCGCGACGCAAACTCGCCGACCACCGGCAAAGGAACGAGGCCGGCCCTGCGTGAAAACGGCAGCGTCTCGGTGAGGAGGCTTTCTTCACCGTCGGCTGTGCGGCGAGCCTCCATGAACTCGCGCAGCACCTGAATTTCACTTTCCAGCCGTCCGATCAGTTCCTTAAGGCTGCCCGCCCGCTCGGCAAGTTGCTCGGCTTGCTCGCGCTCATCCGCCATACGGGCTTCGGCCATGGCCTGAACGCGCTGCTTTTCCTGCAAAAGCAACCGGAGACGTTCCTTTTCCTCCACCTGCTGCATACGTCTTTCATCCAAGCGGCCCTTCTCCGCTGCGATGGATGTCTTCACCTGTCCGAGTTCCTCCAGATCGGCGATCAGCAGTTCCGTCTCCGAGCGCAGCTCCGGCACCACTGCACCGAGCAGAATAGCGCTGCGAACGGAGGCGAGCGCATCCTCCGGACGCACCAGGATGGCCGGCGGTGGATTAAGCCCCATGCGCTGCAAGGCAGCCAGCACCTCGGCGAGTGTGCCCCGGCGCGCAGCGAGCGACTGCTTTATTTCATCCTCCTGAAGGCTCAGATCGTCCAGGCGATGCTTGATCTCGTCGATGTCTTCGCCAAGCTTGCGTTCTGTCTTGACGGCCTGAATCAGCGCGGCAGTCAGAGTGGCGCTGTCATCTTTGATGGCGGCGATTTCCGCGGCTATCTCTTCCTGACGCTTTTCCGAAAGCGCCAGTTCTTCAGACACACGGCGAAACTCCTCCTCTCGCTCCGTCTGCTGTATTTCCAGCGTGTCGACGGTTTGGGCCGAGGAAGGCACCGTACCGGCCAATGCCAGTAACCATAAGCATAGCGCCCCTCCCATTTGGCTGACCGGTCGCACCATCACCTCACTGCCGCAGACATCCCTCACCTCATAGTAAGAAGAGTTCGTTAAGGAAGCATCAACCATGATCGCCGGCCAAAACTCAAGGCCGGCCTGGATTATTGTTCCGCGCAAGGTTTCTCCAGTCACGTCCGAAAGAACCTGTATGAGACCCTTGCGCCCGCAAGACGCATCGCGAACTCGGCTCAGTCGCGATGATAGGGATGGCCGGACAGGATCGTCACTGCGCGATAAAGCTGCTCCGCCACCATAACGCGGACGAGTTGGTGCGGCCATGTCTGCGCACCGAAGGAGAGGATGAGCGAAGCCTTCCGGGTCAGCTCCGCGTCGTGACCATCCGGGCCGCCAATGGCAAGGACGATGTGTCCCGTGCCGGCGTCACGAAGAGCGCCAAGCTGATGCGCGATCTCGCGTGAGGGGAGGTTCTTCCCGCGTTCATCAATGAGGACCAATGTGCCGCTACCAAGCATTTCGGCCAGCTTGCCCGCCTCCTCGCGCTTGCGCTCAGGCGCGCTCCTGGCACGGCTTTCCGGACTTTCCTTCACTCCGGAAAAATCCAGTCCGACGCTGGGCCCCGCCTTTGCCAGGCGCTCGAAATAGCGCTCGGCGAGCTCCCTTTCAGGCCCCGCCTTCATGCGGCCAACGGCATGAACTGCGATATGAATGGAAAGCCTCGTTAGATCTTGCGGTATCGTAGGGCGCAGGCTTCAACATGCCGGCGCCTCTACAGTGAATGCGGAAAAGAAGCACACAAAGCAGTCTGTGCGCGTCTCCATGGACGCAGCCATAGGAGCACAACAACGCTCGCGCGTCCGTAGCCCATCCTTTCGGATGCGCCTACAGGACGCATACTGCCCAAGAACCACCCGGTTCCGGGCGATGCGTTAGTGCACCGTCCCCTCCTCCAGGTCGGGAGCCTGCCACATCTTCTCGATGTTGTAGAACTCCCGGACTTCCGGGCGAAACACATGAACGATAATGTCGCCCGCGTCGATCAACACCCAGTCGGCACTGGACAGTCCCTCCACGCGTGCAGAGCCGAGCCCGGCATCCTTGAACGCGCGAATCAGGTGGTCGGCCACCGCCGATACGTGACGATGGGACCTGCCGGAGGCCACGATCATGTGATCCGCCAGCGGAGACTTACCCTGAATGTCGATGGAGACGATGTTTTCTGCCTTGGAGTCTTCCAAACTCGCCAGCGCTGTCGCAACGGCGCGAGGCAGGCTTTCGCTTGTCCCGGCCGGTGAAGGCAAAATGTCTGCCTTCTTCTGAAGTGCTGTTCTCAGTGTCTTTCCTTTCCAACAAGAACAACGATATCGCACGGCACACGCCGGACGATGAACAATAAATAGGCAGACTAGCCTGTCAGTTTCAAGACAACTCCTGTTTCCTGACGCAAAGTGTGCCCTGAAAGACAAGCGACCCGCCGGTCAGCAGGGCCCTTTCTCCCCGTCCGCGCGCAATTGTGTCGAAGAAAGCGACGAGCGTGGTCCATGAACGAAAGTCCACGCGGGCGGCTGCATACGCGCAAGCAGCGGCGCATCCGATTCGTCGACGCGTGCATGAGCGAAGGCTTTCGCCATGGTGGAGGAGAGAAAGGATGAGGTTGAGCCTGGCCGGTCGAAGACCGCGATCGGCACGCTCCGGGCGATTTCGCGCCACCTTTCCCAGCGATGAAAGGTTTGCATACTGTCGGCACCCATCATCCAGACGAAATGAACGCCCCGCTTGCGGCTCAGCACCAGTTCCACGGTGTCGGCCGTATAGCGAACGCGGTGACCCGCCTCGAAGGCCGTCACCTTGATGCGCGGGTCCCGGGCGCAGCGTTCCGAAAGGCTGATTCTTTCAGCAAGAGGCAGAAGAGCGCTGTTGTCCTTCAGCGGATTTCCGGGCGTCACGATCCACCAGAGCTGGTCGAGGCGAAGCCGGCGCAGCGCCGTCTCCGCAACAAGCGTATGCCCCCCATGCGGCGGATTGAAAGAGCCGCCGAAAAGCCCTACGGCCATGCCTTTTTCGACATAAGGCATGCGCAGGAACTTCGCTGCGACCTCCTCCCCCCGTTGGATCATCCGTCAGGGCCTGGTCTGTCCGGAGCCGCGCACGCGATATTTGAAGGAGGTGAGCTGCTCGACGCCGACCGGTCCCCGCGCGTGCATTTTTCCCGTGGCAATGCCGATCTCCGCGCCCATGCCGAACTCTCCGCCATCGGCGAACTGGGTAGAGGCGTTGTGCAGCAGGATGGCAGAATCGATTTCGTTGAAAAACCGCTCCACGGCCTTGGCGTCCTCGGCCACGATGGCCTCCGTGTGATGTGACGACCATGTCTCGACATGCTCGATGGCGCCTGTCACGCCGTCGACAAGCTTCACCGCAATGATCGCGTCGAGATATTCGGTGCGCCAGTCCTCTTCCCGTGCCGGCTCTGCCGACGCAAAGCGTGCGCGCACTTCATCGTCGCCCCGGATTTTGCAGCCTGCCTCCGACAGCGCTTCCAGAACCGGAACCAGATGTGTACCGGCGGCAGCCTTGTCGACCAGCAGCGTCTCTGCCGCGCCGCAGATCCCCGTGCGCCGCATCTTGGCGTTGACTGCAACCGCCACGGCCATATCGAGCCGCGCCGAGTTGTCGATATAGAGATGGCAGATGCCTTCCAGATGCGCGAAAACCGGCACCCGCGCCTCATTCTGCACGCGCTCGACGAGGCTTCGCCCGCCCCGCGGCACGATAACATCGAGATTTCCCTCAAGCCCCTTCAGCATCTCACCGACCGCGGCGCGATCCGTTATTGGGACGCGCTGGATCGCATCTTCCGGCAGCCCCGCCGAAAGCAGCCCCTCGACGAGGCATCCGTGGATCGCTGCGGAGGAATGAGCCGAATCCGACCCGCCGCGCAGGATAACCGCATTGCCGGCCTTGAGGCAGAGCGCGCCGGCGTCCGCCGTGACATTGGGACGGCTTTCATAGATCACGCCGACGACGCCAAGCGGAGTGCGCACACGTTCAATGTGCAAGCCGTTCGGCCGGTCCCATTCCGCAATGACATTGCCGACGGGATCCTCCAGGGCGGCCACGTCGCGGATGCCATCCGCCATCGCCTTGATGCGTTTCTCGTCCAGCTTCAGGCGATCGAGCAGCGCGGCCGACAGCCCGGCTGCATGCCCACGCTCCATGTCGCGTGCATTGGCATCAAGAAGCTCTGCCCGATTGGCTTCAAGCGCCTCCGCCATGGCACGAAGGGCGGCGTTCTTTTGTTCCGTCGTGGCGATGGCAAGCGGACGGGCGGCGGCACGGGCGCGCCTTCCGAGCTCTTTCATCAGAGCGGCAACATCTGCTCCGGCCTGTTCATGCACCTTCAACATCGGTTCCCTCCACCTTCTCGTGGCCATGTCGGGCAGGCGGCGAAAGCACAAGGTCGTCGCGATGCACCATCGCGGCCCGTGCGTCATAGCCAAGAACGCCGGCAATCTCCCCGGTCTTCAATCCCGCGATCTTTACGGCATCGGCGGCATCGTAGGCAACCAGCCCACGGCCTGCCTCGCGCCCATCCGGGTCGAGGATTGCCACGGTGTCGCCGCGCGAAAATGTACCATCCACAAAGGTTACGCCGGCTGGCAGGAGGCTCTTGCCTGCGTGCAACGCCTTCACGGCTCCTATATCGACGCCGATCCTGCCTGCAGGTTCGAGCTGTCCCGCAATCCAGGTCTTGTATGCGCGAACCGGTGCCGCGCTGGGCCGGAACAGCGTGGCCCGCGCCCCGCGCTCGATGGCCGTAAGCGGGCCCGCTTCCTTGCCGGAGGCGATAATCATGGCCGTCCCTGCCGCGGTCGCAATCCGCCCGGCATCCAGTTTCGTGCGCATACCGCCGCGCGAAAGCTCCGAGGCTGCATCGCCGGCCATTGCCATGATTTCCGGGGTGATAGCATCCACGACGGGAACGAAGAGCGCGCCGGGATCGCGTTCCGGCGGCGCGGTATAGAGCCCGTCAACGTCTGAAAGGAGGATCAGAAGATCCGCGCCCATCATGGTGGCCACGCGCGCAGCAAGTCGGTCATTGTCACCGTAGCGGATTTCGCTGGTCGCCACCGTATCATTTTCGTTGATGACGGGAACGGCCCGCATTTTAAGCAGGGTTGAAATGGTCGCCCTGGCATTGAGGTAGCGCCGCCGTTCTTCGGTGTCTCCCAGTGTCACAAGAACCTGGCCGGAGGTGAGATCATGCCGGGCCAGTTCTTGCGCCCAGGCGCCGGAAAGGGCGATCTGGCCGACCGCAGCGGCGGCCTGGCTTTCCTCCAGTCGCAATGTGCGGCCCGTCAGGCCCAGGATGGTGCGTCCAAGCGCAACGGCACCGGACGAGACCACCAGAACCTCGGCACCATCCGCCACAAGTCGAGCCATGTCATCAACCAGCGCCTTCAACCATTCGCGCCGTAACCCCGCCTTCCGGTCGACCAGCAGTGCCGAACCGATCTTGACCGTCACCCGGCGATAGGCAGAAAGGGAGATGCCGTTCATTTCTGCCAACGCTCGTCCACAGCGCCCTCCGCGTTCTCCTCGTCGCGCGCTTCCTCGATCACGCGCATCAACGCTCGCAGCACGCTTTCCGTACCCTCGCGGGTGGCGGAAGAGAGCAGATGCGGCGCGCACGCGCATGCACTCTCGAGGGCAGCCATCTTCTCCCTGCGTGCATCGTCGTCGAGCAGATCCGCCTGGCTCAGCGCCACCACTTCCGGCTTTTCCGACAATCCGTGCCCGTAGGCATGCAATTCGTTACGAATGGTCTTGTAGGCCGACGCGACATCGTCTTCCCGCGCGGAGACAAGGTGGAGCAGCACGCGCGTGCGCTCCACATGGCCGAGAAATCGGTCGCCGATGCCCACACCCTGGTGCGCACCCTCGATAAGGCCGGGAATATCGGCCATGACGAATTCGCGGGCATCGATGCGGACCACCCCAAGATTGGGGTGCAGCGTGGTGAAAGGGTAATCGGCAATCTTCGGCTTGGCGGCCGTGACTGCCGCCAGAAAGGTGGATTTTCCGGCATTGGGCAGCCCCACCAGCCCGGCATCGGCAATCAGCTTCAGCCGCAGCCATATCCATCGTTCTTCGCCCGGCAGTCCTGGATTGGCCCGGCGCGGCGCTCGATTGGTGGATGACTTGAAATGCTGGTTGCCGAAACCGCCATTGCCGCCTTCGGCAAGGCGGACACGCTGCCCCACCTCGGTGAGGTCGCAGATGAGGGTTTCGTTGTCCTCATCGAACACCTGAGTCCCCACCGGCACCTTCAACACCGTATCGGCGCCCTTCGCGCCGGTACGGTTGCGGCCCATGCCATGCATGCCCGGCCGTGCCTTGAAATGCTGCTGATAGCGGAAGTCTATCAGCGTGTTGAGGCCTTCCACCGCCTCGATCCATACATCGCCGCCGCGTCCGCCATCGCCGCCGTCCGGCCCCCCGAACTCGATATATTTCTCGCGCCGGAACGAAACCGAGCCCGCCCCGCCGTCGCCGGAACGTATATACACCTTGGCCTGATCGAGAAATTTCATCGCCGCTCGGCAGCCTTTCCTGCTTATCTTCGCTCCGTCTATAGCATTTTGCAGTCAGGTGAAATCACCTGGGATCCAGAGCCTTCATGCCAGCGCCCCATGCGTCTTTTTGGACGCACAAGGACGCGCTATCTCATTGAGCTACGCATCGTGCTTTCCAAAAATCGACTTCGATTTTCGGGCCGATGCTGCAAGGAGCGAGGGATGAGAGCGAAGTGGGTGCTGCCATGCGGCGGCGCCCTTCCTCGTGCTCACGACCCCCAGCTTCTCAGGCTTATCCAGGTGCCCCGATCAAGCTGATAAAGCTCCACCGGGACCCTGCCCGCCACCACTGAATCCATCATGCCCTGCCCGACATACTGGAAACCGCATTTGTGGATGACGCGGCGCGAAGCATTGTTGATGACACGGCAGGAGACGTGGAGCCGGTCGATCTCAGTTGCGCGGAAGGCAAGATCGACCAAAGCATGCGCCACCTCGGTGGCATAGCCATTCCCCCAATAAGGTTCGCCAATCCAATAACCGAGCTCCAGTCCGTATTGGCGCATATCAAGCCCGGCGCAGCCGACGAATGCACCGGCCTCGGCGAGCGCGACCGCGTAGTGGCAACCGGAACGCTCTTTCGAACGGCTGCCCCCCACGAAAGCCTGCGCATCGGTCTGCCCATAGGGATGCGGCATGCGGGACAGCAGTTCCGCCACGCGGCGATTGTTCGCAAGCTCCGAAAGCTCTGGGATATCGTCCTCGTGCGGCGGGCGAAGCACCAGCCGTTCGGTGACAAGGACGGGGCATTCGATACAGAAGCTGTCACCCTCTGTCTCTTCGGTTTCGGCAATCATGGTCTTTCGTCCGAACAAATGAAAAGGGGAGATGGCGACCCATCTCCCCTGAACCTTTTCCGGATTTGCGACCGGACACCAGCTCCCAAGATGGGTCGCCGGCGTTGTGTGCGGAACCGGCTACTCCGCGGCTTCCATGATCGGGTTTACCGATACATAGGTTCGCCCATTCGCTTTTTTCGCGAAGGAGACTGCCCCTTCCTCGAGCGCAAAAAGCGTGTGGTCCTTGCCCATGCCGACATTCACGCCGGGATGCCACTTGGTGCCGCGCTGACGAATGATGATGTTGCCGGCACGAACCTTCTCGCCGCCAAATTTTTTCACGCCAAGGCGCTTGGATTCCGAATCGCGACCGTTGCGCGACGAACCGCCAGCTTTCTTGTGTGCCATGATGCTGCTCCTTTGCGTTCAAAGAACGCGTCGATTCCAATATGAACGCTTGTGCGTCCAAATGCAAATTCCGTTCGTGGGGTCAGCGCCCCGGTTTTATTGCGCCAGTTCCTTGGCCTGCTCGCGCCAATCCTTGATCTGGTCGGCGCTGAAGGGCATGGCCTCGTCGATGCGCGCGACATCCTCGTCGGAAAGCGCGGCGAGCTGCGCGAACGATGTCAGCCCCTGTTCCTTGAGCTGACCGGCTGCAACAGGACCAATACCTTTTACCTTGGTCAGGTCGTCACCCTCGCCTTCCGGCGCCTTGAAGAGGGGAGCGGCTGACTTGGCCTTTTCCTTCTCCGCCTTCGGCTCGGCCTTCTTCGGGGCAGCTTCCTTCTTGGCCTTTTCGGGTGCGGCTTCCGTCTTGGCTGACGACTTCTCTGCCGGCTTTGCCGCCGCCTTCTTCGAAGGCTTGGCGCCATCCAGCAGGATCTCGCTGATGCGCACCGTCGTCAGCAACTGGCGATGGCCCCGCTTGCGGCGCGAATTCTGGCGCCGGCGCTTCTTGAAGGCAATCACCTTCGGACCGCGGCCCTGCTCGACGACTTCCACCGCCACGCTGGCGCCCTCGACAAACGGCGCGCCGATCGTCACCTTCTCGCCCTCGCCAACGGCAAGCACGTTGCCGATCGTGACGATTTCACCCGGCTCGCCGGAAATTTTCTCGACCTTCAGAAGGTCCTCTGCGGCAACGCGGTACTGCTTGCCGCCGGTTTTGATGACTGCGAACATCTTTCTTGCCTTTCAGTGTCCGGTCCGGCTTGGGCGAATGTTGTCGGCCTGCCGTCTTTTTGTCAGTCGTGGATACGGGTCTCAGGACCCATGAAATAAGCGGCGTGAGGATTCCCACGCCGCAAGCCGCCGCTCATTACCGAAGTCGCCACGAAAGGTCAAGACGAGCCGCGATGGCAAGCTGTATTTGCCCTTGTATCGAGGCTCCAAGGCCGCTATTTAAGCGCCGCTGCAACGGGCGTTCCTTGCGCCCGCGCGGAGAGGTGGCTGAGTGGTTGAAAGCACCGCACTCGAAATGCGGCATGCTCGCAAGGGCATCGGGGGTTCGAATCCCTCCCTCTCCGCCATTTAGTATTAATTGTCAGATACTTAAAGAGCGCTGAGGCTGGACAGATTGCGCTTCAGGAGTCCACAGTAGCCGGGTTCGCTCACCTAGCCACACTCCCGGCACTGAACGGGTCGGCCCCGCAATATTCCACTGCACCGGTGGCTGCTACGAGCGCGATGGCGATTCCTGCTCGATTTGCGTGGTGACATTTTGATCGCGAGATCGCGCGTCGTGATCGTGCTTGGCACCACCGCGATGTTGATCTCTCCTTCTCCCGACCGCGCCAGAAGCTGACCGGCTGCCTCATGCAGTCCCTTCCGCAAACGCGAGACCTGCCCGGCATGTCGCGTGTTGATGATGCCGCCCTTGCACTCCGCGATTACCGGATGCCCAGCGACCATAGCGACGACATCACCAAGTCCGGGCTTCACGTGAACCTCAAGGGTTCGCTCGCCGTTCGAATATCTGCCGGCATAGCTCGTCGTCCCCCACCCCTGACCCCACACGAACCCATGAGCTGCGAGCCATCCCTGAATCTCGAATTGCTTTCCGTGCTCACCATCCGGATGGACAGACACCTTCTCAGCACCGCGTGAGAACAGATGCATCGCAAAGGCGAGCATAACGGCAGCCTCACTCATATGCTTCTCCATGCCACCCTCGGCCTTGGACAGTCGCTTCTCTGGTGGCTCTCTGACCAGAATAAGATTTTGCAATTCCGAGAAGTTCATTCCTCGGTTCCTTTCACGTCAATTTAGCGACGCCTAGCTCACGGTGAGTGAATCGGGATTGGCCATCCGTCATTCCGGTCAGGTGCTGGCCGATCGAGACGCGCCTGAGGTTTTGCCCGCGAAATTGCTATTATCAGACGCGGGTGATTCGTGGGGCAGAGATGAATCTTTTCATTATACGAACATATTTCTCGACTTCTACCACTTGTCCGGCGCGGATATTTAAGAGCTACACAAACTAACGGCTCTTCTTGAAGAGGGCGGCCTAAAGCTGTTCGTGCCTCGCCAGCTATGCGAAGAGTTCAAGCGCAATCGCGATAGCAAGATCAAAGACGCGATGAACGAATTTCAGAAGGCAAGGTTCAAGATCAGCTTCCCGGCCTTCTGCAAGCTG
>JAJUHJ010000074.1 GCA_029279965.1 Phyllobacteriaceae bacterium | reverse complement strand
ATGCCGCTTGCCCAGCCCATGAACTGGACCATTTCGCTCCCATCCAGATGCTGCATGGTCCAGTAGATCGTGCCGATGCCCAGCACGAGCTGGAGCCAGATCAGGACCAGGACCGCAATATCGCCATAAGATGAGCTTTGCCGGATGCGCGGGTCCGCCAGACGCCGGTGCAGGAGGATTGTCGCTCCGGCCAGGGCGCAGATGCCCGCAATTCCTCCGACGACGAGCGCCAGCAACTGCTTGAAGCCGTGGCTGATGCCCAGCGTGTCGATGACACCGATCGGTGTCAGAAGCCCGAAGAGATGCCCGACGAAGAGCACCAGCACGCCGAGATGGAAAAGGTTCGAGCCGATCATCATCTGCCTGCGGCGCAGGAACTGGCTTGATTGCGCCCGCCAGCTGTATTGAGACGCATCGAAGCGCAGGATCGAGCCGACGAAAAGCACCGTCAGCGCCAGATACGGATACCAGCCGAACGCCAGCTGATTGAGGAAGTCATTCATCACACTCTCCTCAGCCCTTTGTTCCCGTTCTTGCCCCCACCATCGCCTTTCGCGCCGCGCGTATTTTCGCGACGATCCCGGTGGGACCGCCCATCTCGTGCGGTTCGGTAAACGTCACCGGCTTTTCTTCCCACTCCTCGTCAATCTTCGCCGGGTCGTCCGAGGGAACGTTCTTCTGCAATTCTTCCAGCGCAACGGCATCCGGGCGGGCATCCGCAAGTGCAACGATCGCACCGAAGACGGCGGCGTAATCCGATCCGCGTTCGGCGAGCCGCTGCTCCAGCGCGGCGAAAACATGAGCGGGCTCACAGAGCATTTCGCGCGCTTCCGCTACGGGAAGGCAGGAGGCGAATTCGAGGAAGACGGGCACGAAATCCGGCAGCTCGTTCGTCTCCAGGAGATAGCCGCGGTCGATATATTGCTGGCCGAGATCGATCATGGCCTGACCGCGTTCGCGGCTGTCGCCATGCACGTGCTCGAACAGGTGCAACGAAAGTGCGCGAGAGCGGTCGAAGAGCTCGCTGTAATCAGCCTGCGCATCGAGAAGATCCTGCGTCTCCAGGCGCGAAAGCAAAGGGTCCAGCCGGCGCAGTGCTGCGCGCGGCAGCGCCTTCTCCGATGCGAAGGCTTCACGTATGTCCGAGATATGCTCCTTCAGATCAGTGGAAGGATAGCCGAGCAAGGCAGCCTGGGCACGGAGCGTCAGTCTCATGTCGGAATGTCCATATACGGCTTGCGGGGCGTGCGCTTCGCGCCGCCGAACAAGTTCATCTTCGTGGCGCCGTTCGTGTCTTCCTGAAAACCGAACCCGGTCGAGCCGCGCAGGACATAGGCATCTTCATCCGTCTCGCGATGGGCTGTGGGGATCACGTAACGATCCTCGTAGTTCGCAAGCGCCATGACCTTGTATATGTCCTCGATCATGTCCTGGGAGAGGCCCACACGCTCGGGGATCGTCGGGTCGATTCGGCCTTCTACGCTCTTGGCGCGCATATAGGCCCGCATGGCAAGCATCCGCTCCAGCGCACTCGCCACGGGTGCCTCGTCGCCCGCTGTCAGGAGGTTGGCAAGGTAGCGCAGGGGAATGCGCAGGCTGCGTACATCCGGCATGCCGTCCTTGGCGCTGATCTTTCCTGCTTCATGAGCCGATTGGATGGGCGAGAGCGGCGGCACATACCAGACCATGGGCAAGGTTCGGTATTCGGGATGAAGCGGGAAAGCGACCTTCCATTCCACCGCCATCTTGTAGATGGGCGAGCGTATCGCGGCCTCGATCCACTGCGCGGGAATACCCTGCGCGTGCGCCTCGGCCTGTATTTCAGGGTCGTGCGGATCGAGAAACACGCCGAGTTGCGCGGGGTAGAGGTCCTTTTCATTTTCAACAGAGGCGGCCGCCTCGATCCTGTCGGCGTCGTAGAGCACCACGCCCAGATAGCGAATGCGCCCGACACAGGTTTCGGAGCAAACCGTCGGCTGCCCCGTCTCGATCCGCGGGTAGCAGAAGATGCACTTTTCCGATTTGCCCGTGGACCAGTTGTAATAGATCTTCTTGTAGGGGCAGCCGGAAACGCACATGCGCCAGCCGCGGCACTTTTCCTGATCGATAAGAACGATGCCGTCTTCCTCGCGCTTGTAGATCGCACCTGACGGACATGACGCAAGGCAGGACGGGTTGAGGCAGTGCTCGCACAGCCTCGGCAGATACATCATGAAGGTCTTTTCGAACTCGCCATAGATTTCCTTCTCGACGCCTTCGAAATTGTAGTCGTGGCTGCGCTTTTCGAACTCGCCGCCAAGCATGTCCTCCCAGTTGCCCGACCATTCGATCTTGTTGATGACCGATCCGGTCAGGAGCGAGCGCGGCTTTGCCGAAGGCTGCGCCTGCAATTCGGGCGCTTTTTGAAGCCACTCATATTCAAACGTGTAGGGCTCGTAGAAATCGTCGATCTCAGGCAGATGAGGGTTGGCGAATATCTTCGACAGGATGCGCCATTTCGAGCCCTGGCGCGGGATGAGCTTGCCGCGCTTGGTGCGCACCCAGCCACCCTGCCAGCGCTTCTGGTTTTCCCAATCCTTTGGGTAGCCAATGCCGGGCTTGGTCTCGACATTGTTGAACCAGACGTATTCCACGCCCTCGCGGTTGGTCCACACATTCTTGCAGGTGATGGAGCAAGTGTGGCAGCCGATGCATTTATCGAGGTTCAGGACCATCGCGATCTGCGCTCGGATTCTCATTCCGCGGCCTCCTTGCGTTCCTTGTTTCCGGTGCCCCAATCGGCGGTGCCACCCTCCACATTGGCCTCGTCTTCTGCGGCCTTGTCGAACCAGTTGACCTCGCTCATCTTGCGCAGGATGACGATCTCGTCACGATTGGCGCCGACCGTTCCGTAATAGTTAAAGCCGTAGGCAAGCTGTGCGTAGCCGCCGATCATGTGAGTCGGCTTCATGTTGATGCGTGTGACGGAGTTGTGGATGCCGCCCCGCTGGCCCGTGACTTCGGAGCCGACGGTGTTCACGACCTTTTCCTGCGCGTGATACATGATGCAGGAGCCCGGCATGATGCGCTGGCTTACGATGGCACGTGCGGTCAGCGCACCGTTGACGTTGAATGCCTCGATCCAGTCATTGTCGACGATTCCTGCTGCCGCCGCATCCTGTTCACTGATCCATACCGCAGGCCCGCCGCGGTTCAGGCTCAGCATGATGAGGTTTTCCGTGTAGGTGGAATGGATTCCCCATTTCTGATGCGGAGTGAGGAAGTTCAGCAGGATTTCGCGATTGCCGTTCGGCAGTTTTCCCAGCGCCCGCGCCACGCTCCGTGTGTCGATCGGCGGTTTCCAGGTCACGAACGCCTCGCCGAAGGCGCGCATCCAGTGATGGTCCTGATAAAGCTGCTGCCTTCCTGACAGGGTTCGCCAGGGGATCAGTTCATGAACATTGGTGTAGCCGGCATTGTAGCAGACGCGTTCGCTTTCGATGCCGGACCAGGTGGGCGAGGAGATGATCTTGCGCGGCTGGCTGACGATGTCGCGGAACCGGATCTTCTCCTCCTCTTTACCCTCGGCAAGATGCGCGTGCGGTCGGCCGGTCGCTGTTGAAAGAACCTCCCAGGCCTTGATCGCCACCTCGCCATTCGTCTCCGGTGCCAGCATCAGGATCGTTTCGCAGGCATCGATGTCGGAATCGACCTTCGGCCGTCCGGCGGCAGGTCCCTCCTGGACACGTCCGTTCAGCTTTCCAAGCTGCTCGACTTCGCGCTCGGCTTTCCAGATCAGTCCCTTGGAGCCGTTGCCGAGTTTCTCGATGTCGGGACCGAAGGAGGTGAATCGTGAAAAGGTCTCCGGATAGTTGCGCTCGACGAGATGCACGTTCGGCATGGTCTTGCCGGGAATGGGATCGCATTGACCGCGCTTCCAGTCCCTCGGCTCATAGGCTTGTCCGAGTTCCCCCGGTGTGTCGTGCTGGATCGGCGAGAGCACCAAATCCTTTTCGACCCCGAGCACTTCGGGTGCCACATCCGAGAATTTCCGCGCCAGGCCCCGGAAGATCGCCCAGTCGCTGCGCGCTTCCCACGAGGGGTCCACCGCCGCCGTCAGCGGGTGGATGAAGGGATGCATGTCCGTGGTGTTGAGGTCGTGCTTTTCGTACCACGTCGCCGTTGGCAGAACGATATCCGAATAGACGCTGGTGGTCGACATGCGAAAGTCGATGGTGACCATCAGGTCGAGCTTGCCGACCGGCGCCTCCTCACGCCAGACGACCTCCTCCGGCCGCTGGATCTCTTCCCGGTCATCGGTGCCCACCACGCCATGCAGCGATCCGACGAAATGCTTCAGGAAATATTCGTGTCCCTTGCCGCTGGCGCCCAACACGTTGGAGCGCCAGAAGAACATGTTGCGCGGCCAGTTGCGCGGATTGTCGGGATCGATGTTGGAGAAGGTGAGTTCGCCGGACTGGAGCCCTTCAGCGACCACCTCGCCAGGCGCACGGCCAGAGTCGGCGATGCTGCGCCCAAGCTCAAGCGGATTGGTCTCCAGTTGCGGCGCTGAAGGCAGCCAACCCATCCGCTCGGCACGGATATTGTAGTCGATCATCGCGCCCGACCAGTCGCCCGCGGGCGCAAGCGGCGACAGAAGCTCCGAAACCTTCATGGTCTCATAGCGCCACTGGTCGCTATGGGCGTAGAAAAAGCTGGTGCCGTTCATCTGCCGCGGCGGCCGATTCCAGTCGAGCGCAAAGGCGAGCGGCAGCCAGCCCGTTTGCGGGCGCAGCTTCTCCTGGCCAACATAATGCGCCCATCCGCCGCCGGATTTGCCGATGCAGCCGCACATCACCAGAAGCTGGATGATGCCGCGGTAGCTCATGTCCATGTGGTACCAATGGTTGAGCCCCGCCCCCAGGATGACCATGGAGCGCCCCTTAGTCATCTCCGCATTGGCAGCAAACTCCCGGGCCACCTGGATGATGGCCTGACGCGGCACGCCCGTCACTTTTTCGGCCCAGGCGGGGGTGAACGGGATATCGTCGTCGAAGCTCCTTGCGACGTTTTCGCCCCCGAAACCGCGGTCGAGACCGTAATTGGCGCAATAAAGATCAAAGACGGTCGCAACCCGGACCCGGCTGCCATCGGCGCGCTGGATCACGCGCACCGGGACGTTGCGCGTGAGGATCTGTTCATGTGCGGTCGCAACCCAGTCATGCGCCGCGCTGCCGCCGAAATAGGGGAAAGCGACCGGCGCAATCTCATCATGCGCATCGGCAAGGCTCATGCGCAGCCGGATGTCCCGGCCCTTGCCGTCCTTCTCCTCAAGGTTCCACTTGCCTTCATCGCCCCAACGGAAACCACTCGAGCCGAGCGGTGCGACAAGATCGCCGCTGATCTCATCAAATCCGACAGCTTTCCACTCCGGATTGTTCGTCTCGCCGAGAGATTCCGCAAGATCGGCCGCACGCAACATTCGGTCAGGAACAAGTTGGCCGTCGCGCTCTTCCAGCGTGACGAGTAGCGGGAAGTCGGAGAAGCGCCGCGTGTAGTCGGCGAAATAATCCGCCTGCCTGTCAAGATAGAACTCCCGCAGCACCACATGGCCGAGTGCCAGAGCGAGGGCGGCATCCGTGCCCTGCTTGGGATGCAGCCACATGTCAGAGAACTTCGCTGCCTCGTTGTAATCGGGCGCAATGACGACGCTCTTTGCGCCGCGATAGCGCACCTCCGAGTAGAAATGAGCGTCCGGCGCGCGCGTCATCGGCACGTTGGAGCCCCAGACCAGGAGGAAGCCGGAATTGTACCAGTCGGCACTTTCCGGCACGTCGGTCTGCTCGCCCCAGACTTGCGGAGAGGAGGGCGGCAGGTCGCAATACCAGTCGTAGAAGGAAAGGATCGTGCCGCCAAGCAGCGACAGGTAACGCGAACCGGCAGCATATGAAATCATCGACATCGCCGGGATCGGGGAAAATCCGGCAATCCGGTCCGGCCCGTATTCACGAATCGTATACGCGTTGGCTGCCGCAATCAGTTCATTGATTTCGTCCCAACCGATACGCACGAAGCCGCCGCGCCCGCGCTTCGAAACCCAGTCGCGACGCTTGGCGGTGTCCTGAACGATCGCGCGCCAGGCGGCGACGGGGCTCATCGTCTTGCGCGCCTCGCGCCAATGCTTGATCAGGCGCGCACGCACCAGCGGATATTTGATGCGCGTGCCGGAATAAAGATACCAGGAATAGCTCGCACCGCGAGGACAGCCGCGCGGCTCATGGTTGGGAAGGTCCGGCCGTGTTCGCGGATAATCGGTCTGCTGAGTCTCCCATGTGACGATCCCGCCCTTGACGTAGATCTTCCACGAGCATGATCCGGTGCAGTTTACGCCATGCGTGGAACGAACGATCTTGTCGGCGGCCCAACGCTTCCTGTAGGCGTCCTCCCATTTGCGGCTTTCCCTCGTCGTGATGCCGTGGCCGTTTGAGAAAGTCTCCCGATCCCTCCGGAAATATGTCAGCCGATCGAGGAAATGGCTCATGGTTACTCCCCCCGAATATGGTTCTAGGCAACCGCATGAAATCCAGTAACTTCGACAGCACCTAGGGTGCGGAATCTGGTTATCAACGTCAATCGCAGATTCACGGTAACTGAATTCCGGATCAGTTTACACTTGTGCATGGGAACGGCAGCGGTGAATATGCGGTCTGATCTGCCGAGGCTGTTGATCTACCGATATTGATCTTGTGCGGCGCTGAGAGGCGACGGGCTTTTCCTGCGCTCGGCCATAGGCCGATCTTCTTCATCGAGCAGAATGCGGGCGGCCGCTCCGTCCAGATCCTCGTATTGCCCCTGGCGCAGAGACCACAGAAAGATGAAAAGGGCGGTGGCTCCCATGAGAAGTCCGATCGGGACGAGCCAAACGAGATAGCTCATGCCGTTGCCTTCATCGGTTTACGTATACGCGCTTCAACTACCGACGGCTTTTCTCCACCCTGCAATCTGAGAGCATTGGCCACGACGAGGATCGAAGACAGGGACATGGCAATGGCAGCAACCAGCGGCGTGACGTAACCGGCGAGCGCAAGCGGCAGCACAAGAATGTTATAGATGACGGCGAGCGCAAGGTTTTGGCGCACAAGCCGCGCCGCGCGCCTGGCGATCGACAGCGCAGCCGGGACTGAATCGAGTTTCCCATTGAAGAAGACGAGGTCGGCGGCATTGCGTCCGACCTCCACGGCGCTGCCGGGGGCCATGGAAACATCGGCGGCAGCAAGTGCTGGCGCATCATTCAGCCCGTCGCCCACCATCAGCACTTTCATGCCCTCACCGCGCAGTTTGGCAAGCCGCGCGACCTTGTCCGCGGGCAGCATGGCTGCCCTGTAGGTATTTACGCCAAGTTCCCTTGCCACGGCGGCTACGGCCTCTTCCGTGTCGCCCGAAATGATTTCGACGGCAATGCCGCGCTCCTGAAGCGCACGAACTGTACTCTTCGCCTCGGCGCGCAATGTGTCGGTAAAGGCAAAGGCTCCAACCGGAGCACCATCGCGGGAAAGCACGCTGATGGTCTGCGCGCTTTCCGTCGTCCTGCCTTCTTGTGCCCAGGAAGGACGCCCGAGCCGATAGAATGCGCCATCGATATATCCCTCGATGCCAAGGCCGGGATGTTCGGCCAAGTGCTCGACAGGATGTTCAGCCGCGGCTGGGTTGAGCGCCGCTACGGCGCTTGCCGCGGGATGACGCGAACGGGACGCCAGCGCGGCGGCGGCTTCAAGGTCGCTTTGTGCAACCGTGGTATCGGTCACGCGCAAACGACCCAATGTCAGCGTTCCGGTCTTGTCAAATACAGCCGCACCGACCTGAACGAGGCGTTCCAGCGCGCTTCCATCCTTCAGCGCTATGCCCTGTTCGAAGAGCCGGCGCGCCGCCATCACCTGGACCATCGGAACGGCGAGGCCGAGCGCACACGGGCAGGTGATGATCAGCACTGAGACGGCGACGGTAAGTGCGCGGTGCCAGTCTCCCGTCATCACCATCCAGCCGGTAAAGGCGGCGAGTGCAAGAGTGTGAATGACGGGGGAGTAAAGACTTGCGGCGCGGTCAGCTATGCGACGATAGCGCGAGCGGCCGGCTTCAGCCGCCTCCATCATCCGGATCATTTGGGAAAGGAAGGAATCTTCGGCCTTTTTCTCGACCCGTATCGTCAGGGCGCCGGTCAGGTTCAGCATGCCGGCACTGACCTTGCTGCCTGCTTCGACCGGTACCGGCTGCGCCTCGCCGGTTACGAGTTGGGCATCGATCTCCCCGCTGCCCTGCATGACCGTGCCATCGAGCGGAATGCGTTCTCCCGGCGAGACAAGCAGCATCTGCCCGGCTTCGATCAGGCGTACATCATTATAGTCGCGGGTTCCGTCTGCCGAGACTGTCACCGCGCCCCGCGGCATGAGGCGCGCCAGCCCCATCACGGCGACCCTCGCCCTGCGGCGCATCATGTGGTCCAGTGTGCGGCCGATGAGCAGGAAGAAGGTGAGCGAGGTGACGGCGTCGAAATAGGCGTGCGGTTCTTGCGCCAATGTGTCGTAGAGGCTGAGCCCCAGTGTCAGCAGGATTCCGACAGAGATCGGCACGTCCATATTGGTTGTGCGCGCTTTCAGCGCCGCCCAGGCGGAGGCGAAGAAGATGCGGCCCGAATAGGCGACCGCCGGAAAGGCCAACAGTGCCGAGATCAGATGAAAGGCATGGCGGGTTCCGGCGTCTGCTCCCGACCAGACAGAGACGGACAGCAGCATGATGTTCATGGCCGCAAAGCCCGCCACTGCCGTTGCACGCAAGAGACGGGTAAATTCCGGATCGCCTTGATCGGGCTCCTCGGAATAGAGCGTCGCTTCATAGCCCGCTTTCGAAAGGGCCTTGAAGAAGGGTGGCACGGGGCTTTCCTTGCGCCATAGCACCGATACACGGCGGGTGGTGAGATTGAGCCTCGCCGTTTCCACGCCCGGCAGCGTCACAAGCGCTTTCTCAATGGCCTTGATGCAGGCGGCGCAATGCGCCGCAGGCACCGAGATATCGGTTTGCATCAGCGCTTCGGAAACGGCGCGGCTTGCGACGCGTATCTCTTCGTCAATCGGCCAGGCGACGTTCTGGGCTCCGATGCTTGTGTCAGTGCCGGGGGTGCAGCAGCCCGCCATGTCTCAGCTCCGAGCGACCGCCGCATAGGCATGCCATGTCGCATGACCCAGAAGCGGGAATATGAGCACAAGGCCCAGAAGCCCGGTAGCGACGGCAAGCAGGAACCAGGCCAGAAGAATACCGCCCCACGTCAGCATGACGGGCAAGTTGTTCCAGACCAGCGCCATGCTTGTGCCCATGGCCGTCAGCGCATCGGTGCGCCGGTCGAGGAGCATGGGTATGGCAAAAACACTGATCGCGAAGGAAAAGGCTGCGAATATGCCGCCGATGACTGTGCCCGTGATGAGCATTGCCCCGCCGATAGGCGTGGTGAAGAGCATGGGTGCTATCTGATCGAGACCGGGAAACGGCCGCAAGCCGAAGAAGAGAGCATAGACAAGCACCGCCGAGCGCATCCAGAAAACCATGAGCAGAGCCAGGATCAGGCCGACAAAGAAAATCTGGCCACCGGAGCGAACCGGAACAAAGAGGACGTGCCGGAGGCTCAACGGCTCGCCTTCTGCGAGTCGGCGGCTTTTTTCATAGGTCCCGAGGGCGATAAGCGGCCCGACGATCATAAAGCCCGACAGGGCGGGAAACAGGATGTGATCCCAGCCTGCCGCGAACATGACCGCTACCGTGAGCATTGAAAGGGCAAGCACACCCACCCCATGAAGAAGGCTCAGGCCGGGACGGCTGCAAAAGTCCCGCCAGCCTGCCCCAAGCCAGCGGAACGCTTCGGCAGGCGGCAGCTCGCGGTCACGGATTGTCGGCACGAAGGCTTCGAGATCGTTAGCCTGAATGTCATTCGTCATGGTTTCTCCCCTCAGCAGGCGGATTTTGCTGCCCGGAATTGTCCAGGGAGCTTCTCGCTCGGCATCTTGATGTGATCGACGCATTCGGACTGTGCATCGAGCGCGACATAGAGAAGATGCGCGTTCGCGCCGAAGAAGAGGAGCAGCCCGCCGGCCACGCCGGCAAACACCCACAATCTGGTCTGGCGGCCACCTGCGCTACCGTTCATTACCGCCCTCCGCCTGCTCCCGGGCGATCTCCGTGACATAAAGGGCAAGGATTTTGCGGTCGATCTCACTGAGCCGGCCTTCCCAATGTGGCATATGCCCCTGACGGCCTTGTGAGATGGTGCGGATCAGCGTCTCCCGATCACTGCCGGTAACCCACGAGTCGTCCATGAGATCCGGGACGCCCATAGCTGGATCGCCGCGCCCGTTCGCCCCGTGACAGGCCGCGCAATTGTCCGCGAAGAGTCGACTGCCTTCCTCCACTCCCTTGGTGTCCAGCGGGCCCAGATCATCGATTCCTTCCGCATTGTTACGGATGAATGAGACAATCGAAGAAATGGCAGGCCGGTCGAGAATCCCGTCGCGCCCGAACGCGGGCATTTGAGCATAACGGCTCTCCGGATGGCCCGAGTTGATGCCGATGCGGAGGGTTTCAGCGATGATTTCCGCATCGCCTCCCCACAACCAGGCATTTCCAACAAGGCTCGGAAAACCGGGGCTGCCCTTGGCATCCGTGCCGTGGCAGACGGCACAATTATCGCCGAAAAGCGTGCTGCCGGACTCCCGCACGATCTGCATCAGAGCGGGGTCTTGCCTGATGGCATCGAAGTCGAGCCGCTCAATGTCCTCGCTCCAGGCCGCACGTTGGGAAACCCCCCGCGCAACGGCAGTCTCCAAGGTCTGCCGCTGGTCTATGCCGAGCAGGCCCTTGGTATAGCTGACGCCCAAAGGCCAGGCCGGCATCAGCACCCAATAGACAATCGACCAGAGGATCGTGCCGAGAAGGAAGAATGTGACGACACGCGGGACGCGGTTATCAAGCTCCTTGATACCGTTCCAATCATGCCCCGTCGTATACTTGCCGGTAACTGGATCACGTTCGCCTAGCTGCATGGCCGATCCTCCTTATCGAGCACGATCAGTTTGGCCCGGGCGAAACGCTTCCGGTTGCGCGGCCAGAAAGTGTAGATGAGCACCCCGATGGACATGGCGATGAAATAGAAGAGCCCCCAGCTCTTGGCGATCGCAACGAGGGTCTCGTGACTGATCTCCATCATTCCGCCTCCTCTGCCTGAACAAGCTGCTCGCCGGCCTCCTTCTGGTGGGGAGCGTCGGTG
The DNA here is from genome assembly GCA_029279965.1 of Phyllobacteriaceae bacterium. GTDB lineage: Bacteria > Pseudomonadota > Alphaproteobacteria > Rhizobiales > Rhizobiaceae > Chelativorans. Next base: position 3,642 of record JAJUHJ010000074.1, on the reverse strand, counting down.
AGCTGGCCGAGGATCTGCAGGTAGGCGACCAGCGCGTCCATCTCGGTGAGCCGGCCCGGATCGCCGTCGAAGGCCCGGATGTTGGTGTCGTCTCCGTAGCGTTCGGCCACGCCTTCGGCCATGGCGCCATCGGGGAAGGCCTGGCCAAAAGCATCGCGCGCAGCGTTCTCCACCATCTCGTCCGAATAGGGGACGCCGACGCGCCTGAGCGCGACGAGGTGCGCGGACAGATCGTGCGTTCTAAGCGCGTTGCGCTGAAGCCATGCATAGGCCGGCATCTTGGATTCGGGCACCACAGCACGCGGATCGGCGAGATGGGCGACATGCCATTCGTCGGAATATTTGCCCCCGACGCGTGCAAGATCGGGGCCGGTGCGCTTAGAGCCCCACAGCATCGGATGGTCGTATTGCGATTCCACGGCCAGCGAATAAGGCCCATAGCGCTCCACCTCGTCGCGGAGCGTCCGGATCATCTGGCTGTGGCAGGCATAGCACCCTTCGCGCATGTAGATGTTGCGGCCGGCCAGTTCCAGCGGGGTGTAGACCCGCATGTCCTCCACCTTCTCGACCGTCTCGTCGATGGTGAAGAGCGGTGCGATCTCGACCAGTCCGCCGATGCTTGACACGGCGATTATGGCCAGCGCAAAGCCGATCGCGGTGCGCTCAAGTTTCCTGTGTATTTCGGGCATGTCCTTACTCCCCCGGTACGAGCGGCTGGTCTGCGCCGAGCGTTTCCGCGCGCTCGCGCAAAGGCCGCGGCTCATGCCGGATCGTCATCAAGATGTTGTAGGTGCCGACCACTGCGCCGGTGAGGAAGAAGAGCCCGCCGACGGTGCGCGCAATGTAGTAGGGATGCATCGCGACCAGCGACTCGATAAAGGAATAGGTCAGCGTGCCGCTGTCATTATAGGTGCGCCACATCAGCCCCTGGATGATGCCGGAGTTCCACATCGCGAAGACGTAAATGAACGTCCCGATCACCGCGCACCAGAAATGCACCTCCACCAGCGAGTTGGAATACATACGCTCGCGCTTCCACAAGGACGGAGTCAGCGTATAGAGCGCGCCGAAGGTGATCATCGCCACCCAGCCAAGCGCGCCGGCATGGACGTGGCCGACGGTCCAATCCGTGTAGTGGGAGAGGGAGTTGACGGCGCGGATCGCCAGGAATGAGCCTTCAAACGTCGTCAGGCCATAGAAGACGGCCGCCACCATCATGAAGCGCAGGGTGGCATCGTCACGAACCTTGTGCCAGGCGCCATTGAGGGTCAGCAACGCATTGCCGGCCGACGCCCAGGAGGGCACCAGCAGCACGATGGAGAAGGTCATGCCCAAAGTCTGCACCCAATGAGGCAGGGCGGTGTAGTGCAGATGGTGCGAGCCTGCCCAGAGATACAGGAAAGTAATGCCCCAGAAGCTGATGATTGACAGCCGGTAGGAATAGATGGGTCGTTCTGCCCGCTTTGGCAGATAGTAGTACATCATGCCGAGGAACCCGGCGGTGAGAAAGAAGGCGACGGCATTGTGGCCGTACCACCATTGCGTCATCGCATCCTGCACGCCCGAGAAAGCGGAATAGGCCTTGGCGCTGCCGAAGGAGACCGGCACTGCAAGATTGTTGATGATGTGCAGCACCGCCACTACCAGGATAAACGCCATAAAATACCAGTTTGCCACGTAAATGTGCGGCTCCTTCCGGCGCGCCAGCGTTCGGATATAGAGCACGAAATAAGTGACCCAGATGATGACCAGCCAGATATCGGCATACCATTCCGGCTCCGCATATTCCTTTGATTGGGTGATGCCGAGGAAGTAGCCGGTGACGGCCAACAGGCAGAAGAGATTGTAACCAAGCAGGACGAACCAGGGGCTTACCTGGTCGGGAAGGCGCGCGCGCGAGGTGCGCTGGACGACATGCAGCGATGTGGCAATCAAGGCATTGCCGCCGAAGCCGAAAATGACGCCGGTGGTGTGGACAGGACGTAAACGGCCGAAACTTGCCCAGGCCGCATCGAAGGTCAGTTCCGGCCAGGCCAGGAGCGCCGACACCCACACACCGATGAACATGGCGAAGACGGCCCAGACCATTGTCAGCACGATGCCAAAGCGGATCGGATCGTCATAATATTCGGAGAGCCGGCTCTCCTCTGGCTCGGGTGCATCCAGATTGCGCAGCAGCGCGATCATGATGACCGCGCCGAAAACGACGATGAGCAATCCGTGATAGCCCAACAGGTCGTTGCGACCGGCGATGCCGAGTGCCGCGCCCATCAAGGTGACGAGGCCGGCAAGAAAAAGGCCTGTCTGCCGTTCTGTAGTGGTCAACCCCGCGATCAATCTCACACCCCTTCCTTATGAAGCAGCAGGCCGAGCATGTCCTTGTTCTGGATCAGGTCTGCCAGCGAATATTTATCGAAAACAGAGAGATAGGCGTCTAACGCCTCGCGCACGATGCCTTTCAGCCGGCACGACGGTGAAAGAAGACACGCGCCGCCCGTCTTCATGCATTCCACGAGCGTCAGGTCATCTTCCGTCGCGCGCACGATCGTACCGATATTGATGTCGGCGGGCTGCCTGGCGAGTTGAATGCCGCCGGCGCGACCGCGTGTCGTGTCGATAATTCCCATCTGTCGCAGCTTGCGAGCCACCTTCAGAAGGTGATTGCGCGAGAGCCCATAGGTATCGGCCACCTGCTGCACCGTCACCGGCTCACGGTCATGTGCGCCGAGCATGATCAGCATGCGCATCGCATAGTCGGTGTGGAGCGTCATACGCACCGGCCTACTCCACTGCTGCCGCAGGGGCGGGGGAGCTTGCCAGCCGCAGAAGGCAGGCAAACCCTATAACCAGGAGGAGCACGGCCTTCGCCACTTCGGCCAGGGCGTAGAGGAAATGATGCGGGCCGGGCTGCACCGCCTCACCGGCGATGATCGCCGCCACACGCACATCGAGCACCGGCAGCAGCCAGAAAAACTCCGCTGCAAGCAATACGGAAGCGGCCGCCGCCGCCGCGACAGTCCAGGCGTCCAGACGCGGCAGCACGACGACCGCGAGCAGAAGCACCGCCGGAATCCATTCGATGTGCGAGAAAAGTGCAAAGGTGACGCGGCCGACATCAAGCGCCACGGGCAGGTCGAGGGACGGCGCCTGAAACTTCACCGGCGTGGCGAGGAAGGAAACGCCGACGAGCATGCCGAGCCAGAAAATGGCAACGAAAGCGGCCGCGGTATAAAGGAAACGCTTATTTCCGACCATGATCGGGATTCTCCTTTGCCGCCGTGCCGAGCGTGAAAAACATCGCCAGCTGCAAGCTCTTTGCAATGCGCTCGGAGCGCTCGACAAAGACCGCCGCTGTCTCCGGCGAACAGCGCTCTTCCACCGTCTGACGGAAAAGGCCGAGCCAGATGGCAAAATCCTCTTCCCGCACCTCCTTGAGTTTCAGATGCGCAGGTACGGGGCGTCCCCGATATTCTCCGGTCTTCAGAATCACTGAACACCAAAAGTCGGTCATCTTTTCCAGATGCGGCTCCCAGTCCCCGGCGATGTGACGGGCGAAGATCGGCCCAAGCCGCTCGTCTTTTCGCACACGGCCATAGAAATCACGCACGATTCCCCCGATGAAAGCCCGGTCGACGTTCTTGT
>JAJUHJ010000073.1 GCA_029279965.1 Phyllobacteriaceae bacterium | reverse complement strand
TCCACAACGCCGCGCGGGCCGGAGCGGATCTCGTCATAGATCCGTCTCTGCTCCGGCGACAATGATGCCTCGTCCAGATCCGGCATCCGCTCGCTCGTCATGCTTTCCTCTCCTCCCGCGCAGATCGGCCGCAGCGTCCGCTCCGCTCACCCTTGTGGCCCTCGCCCCAACGGTTCCCGGAAACGCATATGCGAAGACCATCCCGCATCCGCCGCCGACCTGCCGCATTACGACACTTCAATTATCATCCGATAAATAAACACCGATCAACAAACATGTCAATCAATCAGGGGTGGACACCGGACCGCCAGTCAGACCGCGCAGTAGCGCTCCTGGATTTCGGTGTCCGCCAGCAATGCAGCGGCCGTGTCTTCATGCACGATAAGACCCTGATCCATAATATAGGCACGATCGGCCAGCGAGAGGGCGCGCTCCACATTCTGTTCGACGAGAAGAATGGTAATCCCGTCCGCTTTCATGCGGTTGAAGAGTTCGAACATTTCGTCGATCAGGACCGGCATAATGCCTTCCGACGGCTCATCCAGCATGATGAGCTTTGGTTCCGAGACCATCGCGCGCGCGATGGCAAGCATCTGCTGCTCGCCGCCCGACATCGTGTCCGCACTCTGCGAGAGCCGTTCGCGCAGGCGCGGGAAGGTCTCGGCGATACGATCGATCATCTCCGCTTCACGCGTCCTGTTGGTCGAGCCGACGAGACCGAGGCGCAGATTTTCCTGAACGGACAGGCCCGGCACGATGCGCCGCTCTTCCGGGACATAGGCAAGACCATACGCGAAACGGCGATGGACCGGCTCTTTCGAAATGTCATGCCCATCGAACAGAACTTGGCCGTCTATGCGTCCGACCAACCCCATGACAGACCGCAAGGTCGTTGTCTTGCCGGCGCCATTGCGGCCGATCATACAGACGACCTCGCCGGCTTCGACCTTGAGATTCACTCCCTGCAGGATGTGGCTTCGCCCGTACCAGGCATTCAGTTGCTCGATCTTCAGCATGGGGCTTACACCGTTTGGCCCAGATAAACGCGACGCACCTCTTCATGGGTCCGGATTTCCTCCGGCGTGCCTTCGGCCAGAAGCTGCCCATGGTGCAGCACGACAATGCGATTGGAAATGCCCATCACCAGCTTCATCCGGTGCTCGACCAGTATGATCCCCCGTTCTGCGTGAAGCTTGAGGATCAGGTCCATCATCTCGCGTGCTTCTTCCGGGCTCATTCCGGCGGTCGGTTCATCAAGCAGCAGAAGCTGTGGCTCGCAGGCGAGCGCGACGGCGATTTCGAGACTGCGCTGGGCGCCGTGAGCCAGATTGCCGGCCGTTTCATGCCGTTTGTCCCACAGGCCCACGAGCTCAAGCAGCGCATCCGCTTTCTCATCGAGTTCGCGAAACCGGCTGCGCGGCGTCCAGATGTTGAAGCGGGTCTGCATCGCCTGGGCGGCGATGCGCACATTCTCGTGGGCGGAAAGCAACGGAAAAAGGTTGGTGATCTGGAACGATTTGGCGATGCCCATATGCGCGAACCGGTGTTGTGCCACACCGGTAATGTCGCGCCCATTGTAGTGCACCTTGCCTTCACTTGGCGGAAAGGCGCCGGACAACACGTTAAAGAAGGTGCTTTTGCCTGCGCCGTTGGGGCCGATGATCGACGTCAGCCGATCGCGATGAAAATCGATGCTGATATCGGACAGGGCGGTGAAACCGCCAAATCGCTTGCTGACGCCCTGAACGCTGAGAATCGCCTCCGTCATTGCTTCATCCAATGCAGGAGCGATCCCCAGATGCCCCGGGGAAAGAATAGGATGAGAAACACGAACAAGGCTCCGACAAAAAGCTGCCAATGAACGGTGATCACCGTGATGATGTCTTCGAGGAGGAGATAGACCAAGGCCCCGAGGAATGGGCCGAAAAAGGTGCCCATCCCACCGAGCAGCGCCATCATCACCACGATTGCCGAATTGAAGTAGTGCAGCGTTTCGATTGGCACGACGGAAAGATGCATCGCATAGAGCGCTCCGGCCAGGCCGGAAAAGAGGCCCGACAGCAGAAAGGCCAGCCAGCGTGTGCCTTTGATATCATACCCGCATGCTGCGGCGCGTTTCTCGTTTTCGCGGATTGCTTCCAGAACGCCGCCGAAAGGAGAATTGAGGATGCGGGAGAACAGCCAGAGCGCGACCGCGACAATGACAAGGATCGCATAGTACTTTGTCATCGGATCGAGCATGTTCAGACGCAGCCCGAAAATGTCGATGCTGTTCACGGCTACACCACGCAGACCGTCCTCGCCGCCGGTCAGCGATACCCATTGGAACACGACGTAATAGACGATCTGGGAGAGTGCCAGCGTGACCATGGCAAAGTAGATGCCACGCGCCCGGATTGCGAGCCAGCCGATGATCGCCGCTGCCAGACCGGCAACGGCGACGCCGAGCGGGAGAGCGACAAACCAGGGAAAGCCGAATTTGGCGATAGGAATGCCGCAGCCATAGGCGCCGAGCCCGAAGAACGCTGCGTGGCCGAAGGACAGCATCCCCGCATAGCCGAAGATCAGGTTGAACCCGATGGCATAGAGCCCGAAGATCAGGATGTTGATGGCCAGTGCCTCGTAGGGCGTGGCCCATGGAAGGACCATGAGGAAGACAATGGCCGCCAGCACCCTGTGACGGGCGATGAGATCGATCAGAGCGGGCATACGCACCTGCCGTTGCTCGCCGGTGCGGTCCACATCGAGCGCGTTTCTTTCAGCTTTGCTACTCATTCTCTCAAGGCTCAATCGAGGAGGCCCGCGCGGCCGAACAGCCCGCGCGGCCGGAAGATCAAGACGAGCGCCATGAGCAGGAACATGGATAGCGTCGCCATCTGCGGAAAATAAAAGGAGGTAAAGCTGACGGTTATGCCGACGAGGAGCCCGGCGACAACCGCACCGAACAGAGAGCCCATGCCACCGACCACCGTGACCACGAAGGCTTCCACCAGGACGGGGACCCCCATTTCCGGGAAAACCCCGCGGATGGGCGCTGCAAGGAGGCCTGCAAGCCCCGCCAGGGCGATGCCGACGCCGAACACGACAAGCCAGACCTTTGACACGTCGATCCCCAGGATCTGAACGATCTCCTGATCACGCGCGCCGGCGCGGATGATAAGGCCATAGGAGGTCCGCTCGAGGAAGAGCCAGAGACCAACGAGGATCACGGCTGTTATGCCAATCAGGAACAGCCGGTATTTCGGGAAAAAGAAAACGCCGAGATCGACTGCGCCTGAAAGCGAAGGCGGTGTGCCGAAAGGTATGCCCGCCGTGCCGGCAAGCATGCGCACGATCTCCAGGATGATCAGACCGAGGCCGAAGGTGAGCAGCAGCGGATAGTCGATGCCCCGACCATAGAGCGGTCTGATCAGAAAACGCTCGCAGACCATGCCTATCAGGCCAACGACGATCGGAACGCCGACGAGCGCCAGCCAGAAATTGCCCACGAAGCCCATGATGAATGCTCCGACATAGGCGCCCAGCATAAAGAACTGGCTGTGGGCAAAATTGACGATGGTGAGAAGGCCGAAGATCAGCGACAGCCCGAGCGCGACAAGAACATAAATTGCTCCGAGCGCAACACCGGTAAAAAGTTGCAGAAGAAACAGGTCGAAGGTCACGCGGACACCCCGTAGAAGAAGGCCGATGGAATGGAACCACAATGAAGCGGGAAGGAATGGCCCCGCTTTAGGGCCATCTCCTTCCGAATCTGATCACTCAGGTCTCGTGACCCAATTCTTCACAGCTGCGCAGCATCTCCTCTCCTCCATTGTCTGTATGGACAACATTGAACAGGTCATATTCGCCCTCGATCTCCGCCTCCGGTTTTGATTGGATGACGAGGACGGATTGAACGGCCTGGTGGTCGCATTTGCGGAAATTCTGCTCGCCCTTGTAGGCGTCGTAGCGCATGGTCTCCATGGCGGCGATAACGCCATCCGCGTCCGTCGAACCGGCCTGTTTTGCACCTTCGAGCAGGCCGTAAATCCCGGCGTAGCCATAAGCGCCGTAATCGGAGGGAACTCCGCCATCATGGCGCTCGCGGTAGGCGTCGTTCAGGCGTTTTGCGGATTCGTGATCCTCCTCAAGCCGCCAATAATAGTTGGTTCCGCCGATGATGCCCTCGAAAGCCTGCGCACCGCCGGCAACGCGCTGAGTGAACAGGAGCACGGGATAGGCGATCTGCATCTGCTGCTTGATGCCGAAATCATTCGCCTGCTTGATGGTGTTGAGCTGATCGCGACCGAAGTTCGAGCAAATCAGAACATCCGGGCCCGCGGCCTGGATGCGGGGGAAAAAGGTGGAGAAGTCTGCTTGCCCAAGGGGATGGCTGACCTCGGCCACGACCTCGATGTCGAACTCTTCGCCCGCCCGTTTGAACCCGCGAACCATCTCGTGACCATAGGCATAGTCTGCCGTCAGGAAGGCCACGCGCTTTCCGTGATTGGGGAACACATAGCGCCCGACCGATCCTGCGGTCATGGTCGGGTTCATGGCTTCGTGGAACGTGTACTTCGTGAAGTCGGACGCCTCGTTGATCGAGTCCGACTGGCTGATCGAATTGTAGATGACACCCCGCTGGCTTGCGACCTGGTTTATCGAGAGCTGGACCGAAGCAGAAAGGCCTCCACAGAGGAAATGAACCCCGTCGGATTCAATCAACTCCAGCGTTCGGGTCGCGGCTTCCCCGGGATCCAACTTGCTGTCACGCACCAGCAATTCCGCCATGCGCCCGTCAAGGCCCCCGGCCTCGTTGAACAAGTCGACCGCAATCTGAGCGCATCTGACCTGATCCTGCGCCTCGCTTGAATAAGGGCCGCTGAGCGGTGCAGGAAACCCGATCTTGATCGGCCCGTCCTGCGCACGGGCATGACGCAGGTAAACTGGCCCCGCAGCAATCGCCGCGGCCGCGCCAATGCCAGCGCCCATGAAGTCGCGGCGCGTCAAGCGCCCGCTTTTCTTGTCAAAGCGATAGGTTGTCATTCCTTCCTCCCATTTCCCCCCTCGGCGCTTCATGTCGCTCTTATTATCGGGTGATAAACATTGCAGACGTATCGCGGCGATGTCAACGCTGCAAAACACCTTCCTCAACGGATTGCGTGCGCAGCGTACCGATGGAATTCCTTGGGCGTGATCTGGCCGAGATCTTGCGGGATGACGGGTGCCGGCACCGCGTTGAGCTTGGGCACCAACTCGACTATCAGAGATGTTCAACAATCTGCAGAGACCGGGAAATCATGTCCAAACCGAAAATACAGGTGATCGTTCTTGGCGGCACCATTACCATGGCGCCCAGCGCATCTGGAGGGATCGTTCCGACGCTCACTGGCAAGGACATGCTGGAGCAGGTGCCGATCTTGGCGCAGATTGCCGACATCGAGGTGGAGACGCCGTTTCTGGTTCCGGGTGCTTCGCTCACCGTGGCTCATCTGGGCAAGGTCGCAGAACGCATCGGCCAACTGGATGCGACAGAAACATCCGGGGTGGTCGTCGTACAGGGCACCGATACGATCGATGAGACGAGCTTTCTCCTCGACCTTCTCTACGGCGGAGCGCTTCCTGTTGTGGTGACCGGTGCCATGCGGGGCGCCACGGCGCCCGGCGCAGACGGTCATGCCAATCTCGCCGCCGCCGTTACCGTTGCCGCTTCCCCCGCGGCCCGAAATCTCGGGACACTCGTCGTCCTGAACGATGAGGTGCACGCCGCACGTTTCGTCGAGAAGGGACACACGGGGTTCCCGTCTGCCTTCAACTCACGCAATGGCGGGCCGCTGGGACTGGTGGCAGAGGGCCGCTTCCGGCTCGTTACGCGTCCCGCCGATCGTCCGGAATTGCGCTTTCAACCACGCATCAAAGACGTCGCGATCGTCAAGGCAGGCCTGGGAGATGACGGGCGGCTGATGTCGGCCCTGTCGGGCCTCGGTTTTGAGGGTGCCGTCATTGAGGGAATGGGAGCTGGCCATGTGCCGGATACCCTCGTCGCGCCAATCCAGAATCTCGCGGGCGAGATGCCGGTCGTTCTTGCGACGCGTGTTCCGGCCGGTCCGATTTTCACCGAGACTTATGGATTTCCCGGTTCGGAAATAGATCTGATCAAGCGCGGTGTCATTCCGGCGGAAATGCTGACCCCGCACAAGGCGCGGCTTTTGCTGGCACTTTGCCTCGGCGCCAGGTTCGACCGCGTGGCAATTGCCGCCGCCTTCGAGCAGTTCGGGTGAAATCGGTGAAATGACGACGCGATCTATTCGGTTGGAGGTTCGCTGCCGTAAAAATGGTACTCCCAAGGGGACTCGAACCCCTGTTTCCGCCGTGAGAGGGCGGCGTCCTAGACCGCTAGACGATGGGAGCGTCTGGAAGACCGCGATATAGTCGCAGCGCTTCACAATTGCAACAGCTTACCGGCGAAATCACGGGTTCACCTCCGAAGGCGCCAGAGATTGCCGTTCGCTAGCGGCATATTCCTTTATCGTTTGAAGCGGAGCCTTTCACGATCTCGATATCGCCGCGCTCATTGCTCCCCGCGCGTCACCTCAAAACGACCGATCGGCCGCGCCCCGTATATGTCGTAAAGGTGGATCGCCTCGCGACCGTCGGCAAACTGAAGATGCAGCGTCAGCTTGTCGCTTGAAAGGGAGTGGGAGACAATGCTTGCACCGGCCGGCAGCGTTATGTTGCCGGCAAGAACCTCTCCGGACGGTACGCTGGAAGCGACAGGCGGCGGCGCGGCCTGCTCGCCCGTATTGAGCGACTTGTAGACAAGCGCCACCACCACCGCCATAACGGCTGCGAACAGAATGGCGAGATTGATGCCCATGAAGCGCACGAGCTTGCGACGCACGCGCTCCGTTGCCGGATCCAGCGGCTGTTCCTCCTCGGCTTCCTGCGGGGCGTTCGGACCGGTCATTGCCATCCAATTGCAAGACGTATCGGAAAATGCACGCCCCTGATAGCGAAGCCGGAAGTGAATGGAAAGAGCTGGAGGTCGATGCCGCGGATGCCGGAAGACGGCTCGACCAGTGGCTTTCCGCCACCCTTGCAGCCGATATTTCGCGCAGCCGCGTGCAAGCCCTTATACGCGCTGGCGCGGTGATGGTGAACGGGGCCGTGGCGAGCGAACCCAAGCGCAAGGTTGTCGTCGGCGAGCGTGTCGCCGTCAGCTTGGCGGCGAGTGAGGCGCCGGAGCCGCAGGGCGAGCCCATTCCGCTCAATATTCTTTACGAGGACGATGCACTCATCGTCATCGACAAGCCGGCCGGAATGGTCGTGCATCCCGGCCCGGGCAACTGGAGGGGCACGCTCGTCAACGCGCTGATGCACCATTGCGGCGAGTCCCTGTCGAGCATTGGCGGTGTTCTTCGGCGCGGCATTGTGCATCGCCTGGATCGTGATACGAGCGGGGTCATGGTCGTCGCCAAAAACGATCAGGCGCATCGTGCTTTGGCCGCGGCCTTTGCCGATCATGGCCGTGACGGTGATCTTGAACGTGCCTATGTGGCGCTGGTTTGGGGCGTGCCGCCGCGCCCATCCGGAACGATCGAAGCGTCACTCGGCCGCTCGACCCGTGACAGAACGCTGCGTGCCGTGGTGCCGGCAGCCCGCCCGGATGCCCGCCGCGCGATCACGCACTACACGGTGCTGAAACGCTACGGCCAGGACAAGCCAGCCGGCCATATTGCTGCCCTCGTCGAATGCCGGCTGGAGACCGGCCGCACGCATCAGATTCGCGTCCATATGGCCCATATCGGCCATCCGCTCATCGGCGATCCCGCCTATGGCCGCGCTTATCGCACGAAGGCAAAGCGGCTGCCGCCGCCTCTGGCCGCGAAGGCCGCTGCCTTTCCGCGGCAGGCGCTGCATGCGCGGCTTCTTGCCTTCCGCCACCCCGATACGGGCGCAATCATGTGCTTTGAGGCGCCGATGCCGGCGGATATGGCGGAACTTGTCGCATCCTTTGCCGTTTTGTGATACAGATAGAGTTGTCGCTGGTCACCCCTTCGTAACGATTTGTTGACCGCGCAGGGAAGCTTTGAATTTTCCCATTTCGTTCCTATATAGTTAGAACGTGGTGCGCTGGAGCGGCCACGTGTCCGCCCGCCTATGAGAGGGGGCGCCGAACAAACAAGGAGGGTGCTACATGGCCCAGACATTGCCCAGTGTTGTTTCGGGGGAGGGTGGTCTCACCCGCTATTTGGAGGAAATCCGTCGATTTCCCATGCTTCAGCCCGAAGAGGAGTACATGCTCGCAAAGCGCTACCGCGAGCATGGCGATCCGGAAGCAGCCCATAAGCTTGTTACCAGCCATCTGCGGCTCGTGGCCAAGATTGCCATGGGCTACCGCGGCTATGGTTTGCCGATCGGCGAGGTTGTATCCGAAGGAAACGTCGGGCTTATGCAGGCCGTAAAGAAATTCGAACCGGAACGCGGGTTCCGTCTTGCCACCTATGCCATGTGGTGGATCAAGGCTTCGATTCAGGAATATGTCCTGCGCTCGTGGAGCCTCGTCAAGATGGGCACTACGGCCAACCAGAAGAGGCTGTTCTTCAACCTGCGCAAGGTGAAGGGCAAGATCCAGGCGCTCGACGAGGGTGACCTCAATCCCGAGCAGGTCTCCGAGATTGCCACGCGACTTAATGTCAGCGAGGACGAGGTCATTTCGATGAACCGCCGGCTTTCCGGCGACGCTTCGCTCAACTCTCCCATTCGCGCCACCGAAGGGGAATCCGGCGAATGGCAGGATTGGCTGGTGGACGAAAGTGCGAGCCAGGAAGACATGCTGGTCCAGCAGGACGAACTGGAGTCGCGCCGGCAGATGCTCGGTGAGGCGATGGACGTTCTGAACGATCGGGAACGGCGCATTTTCGAGGCGCGCCGGCTTTCCGAGGATCCGTTGACGCTGGAGGAGCTTTCAGGCGAGTTCGACATCAGCCGCGAGCGCGTGCGCCAGATTGAGGTGCGCGCTTTCGAGAAGGTTCAGCAGGCCGTGAAGGCATCCGCCAAGCGGCAGGCCGAAACCATGCGCGCGGTTCGAGACGAGGGGCAACACGCCGCCTTGTAATCGGACAGGGCGCGTCGCGCCCGCTCATATGGGGCGGGCACATGTGGCCGTTCGTGATTTCATCCGGCTGCAAAATGCTTAGTTGTCAATTTTCTCAGCAATGAGCGCAATCGCCTGCTGGTAGACGCTTGCCGCGTTCCACCCTTGCAAGGCGACGAAGTTTGGCTGGCCGGGCTGGTAGCCGGCTCCGGCCTGCCAGCCATGCGCGCGCAGGAAGTTGGCTGTGGAAGCCAGCGCATCGGGCACGGAGCCGATCATGTCGATCCGGCCATTGCCATCACCATCGGTGCCGTATCTCAGGACATTGCCGGGCAGAAACTGCGTCTGACCGATTTCACCATGGGCGGCGCCGATGGCTGAGGCGTCCAACATGCCGCGCTCAATGAGTGTCAGCGCCGCGTAGAGATGTCCGGTGAAAAACTCCGACCGACGGCAGTCATAGGCCAGCGTCGCTACGGCGGAAAGAATATGCTGGTTGCCCAGGAAGCCGCCGAAGCCCGTTTCCATGCCCCAGATGGCAAGAAGCGGTCCGGCAGGCACCCCATATTGCCGCTCGATCCCTGTGAGCAGGCCCGCATGCTTTTCCTTCATCCGCTTGCCGCGCGATATGATCGCGTTGGCGCCGCGTTTCTGCATGAATTCATCAAGCGTGAGCTTGAAACTTTTCTGTCCGCGGTCCGCAGCGATCGTCTTACTGGCATACCGCGTCTGCGAAAGCGCATCGAGAGCGCGCGGGGCAACGCCATGCGCGGCCGCCTCCTGCGCAAATTGCTTTTTCCAGGTCTCGAATCCGTCCGCGCCATCTCCGCACGGCGCCGCAAAAGCCGATCCGCTGGAAATCATGATTGCCGCCAAGCCTGCCGCGAGATCGCGAAGCCGCCCCCCATGCCGCATAAAGGTCTCCTCGAATAACCCTCTGTAATCATTCGATCATGCCAGCGAAAGTGAACAATGTCACGTATGCGTGGCCGCATTAACGGAACGAAATGAGGCAGTCCCTGTTCTTTCCGGCAGCGGTGGCGGGAGAATAAAGGAGACTTGGACTATGAAGTCACTCAGCTTGAAGAGCGCCACGACCGCATTGGCGTTCGTAGCGTTTACAGGCGTTGCCGCGGCACAGGTCTCGGCGACCGCTACAACGGATCTCAACATCCGTTCAGGCCCCGGACCGGAATATCCGGTCGTGGGAGTCATCGCTGGTTCTGAAGAAGCGACCGTCAATGGATGTCTCGAGGGCAGCAAATGGTGCCAGGTGACCCATGCCGGCGTTGAAGGCTGGGCTTATTCCGACTATCTGATGGCAAGCCTCGGCGGGACCAGCGGAGGCGGCGAGACCATCGTCATGACCGAGCGGCCACCTGAAGCCGTACCGACGGTCACGTACGAAACCACCGCCAGCACGGATGACGGCGCATTTGCAGGCGCAGCAACGGGTGCAGTGGCCGGCGCGATCATCGGCGGTCCGGCGGGCGCAGCAGTTGGTGGCGCCGCCGGGGCCGTTGCGGGTGGTGTTGCCGATGCCATCGCGCCGCCCGAGGAGGTCGTGACCTATGTCGAGCAAAACCGCATCGATCCCGTCTACTTGGAAGGCGAGGTCGTCGTCGGCGCGGGACTGCCGGAAACGGTCGAGATCCGTGAGATCCCGGACTACGAATATCGCTATGTCTATGTGAACGGGCAGCCGGTTCTGGTCGAGCCGGAAAGCCGCCGCATCGTGTATGTGGTGCGGGACTAGCATCGGCCTGAAAACCGAAGTCGGTTTTCGAAAGGCGCGTTTCGTAGCGCGCCCCAACGACATCGGCGCCGTCTTCGGGCGGCGTCGATATCGTGAAGCTTGACTTTGCGCGTCTTTTAAGGTTATCCCCCGCGGACTTTCCGCGACGAGTGCGAACTCCGAGCAGCCGACCGGGACAGCCTCGATAACTCGAGGACAACGATCCCGGAGGTCAACACCCGGCAGCGCGATGCGCCCCCGGGTGCTTTTCGGCTTTGTGCGGTTTAAGCCCGGGCGTGGATGCATTACCTCTCGTATCAGATGATGCGAGACAAGAGGAACGCGGATGTTTGAGAACCTGCAGGAACGCCTTGGCGCAATCCTGAACGGCCTGACCGGGCGCGGGGCACTGTCCGAGGCGGATGTTTCCGCCGCGCTGCGCGAGGTGCGCCGGGCGCTTATCGAAGCCGATGTATCGCTCGACGTGGTGCGTTCCTTTACCGATCGTGTGCGCCAGAAAGCGGTAGGCGCGGAAGTTCTCAAATCGGTGAAGCCCGGCCAGATGGTCGTCAAGATCGTCCATGACGAGCTTGTCGAAATGCTGGGCGCCGAAGGCGAGACCATCGACCTGAATGCACCTGCTCCGGTCGTATTGATGATGGTGGGCCTGCAGGGTTCCGGCAAAACGACCACCACCGGCAAGATCGCGAAGCGGCTTTCCGACCGGCAGGGCAAGAAGGTGCTTATGGCATCGCTCGATACGCGCCGGCCCGCCGCCCAGGAGCAGCTCAAGCAGATCGGCGAACAGATCTCCGTGACCACTCTGCCGATCGTGCCCGATCAGAGCCCGGTGGACATTGCAAGGCGCGCGGTGCAAGCGGCGAAGCTGGGCGGCCATGACGTTGTGATCCTGGATACAGCAGGTCGCACCCATATCGACGAGCCCTTGATGCTGGAGATGGCCAACATCAAGGGCGCTGCAGACCCGCATGAAATTCTTCTCGTCGCCGATTCCCTTACCGGCCAGGACGCCGTCAATCTCGCTCAGAATTTCGACGAGCGCGTGGGCATCACCGGACTTGTCCTGACACGCATGGATGGTGACGGGCGCGGCGGCGCCGCTCTTTCCATGCGCGCGGTGACGGGCAAGCCGATCAAGCTCATCGGCGTGGGCGAGAAAATGGACGCGCTGGAGGAGTTCCATCCCAAGCGCATTGCCGACCGCATCCTTGGCATGGGCGACATTGTCAGCCTGGTGGAAAAGGCTGCCGAGACCATCGACCAGGAAAAAGCCGCGGCGATGGCGCGGAAGATGCAGGCCGGCAAGTTCGACCTGAACGATCTCGCCGACCAGCTTGCTCAAATGCAGAAGATGGGCGGCATGGGCGGAATCATGGGTCTGATGCCCGGCATGGGAAAGATGCGGGACCAGATGGCTGCCGCCGGCCTCGATGACAAGATGTTCGGCCGGCAGATCGCCATCATCCAGTCAATGACGCCGAAGGAACGCGCCAATCCCGACCTCCTGAAGCACAGCCGCAAGAAGCGCATCGCCGCCGGCTCCGGGACGGATGCGGCCCAGATCAACAAGCTTTTGAAGATGCACCGCCAGATGGCCGACATGATGAAGGCCATGGGCGGCAAGGGAAAAAAGCGCGGCATGATGCAGGGCCTGATGGGTGGCATGGCGCAGAAAATGGGGCTTGGCGGCATGGGTGGCATGCCGGACCTGTCGAGTATGGACCCGAAGCAACTCGAAGCTCTCCAGAAGCAGGCGGAAGCGGCCGGCCTTTCCCAAGGGGGAATGTCGAAAGGCGGGCTTCCGAAGGGATTGCCTGGACTGCCTGGCGCCGGGGGTGGCCTGCCGGGCCTGCCTGGCGGCGGTGGTCTGCCTGGTCTGCCAAGAAAGAAGTAGGGAAAACGGATGACCACGGACAGCCATTCCGCTATGCCGCGCCTTCTGGAATTGCGCGCTTCCATCGACAATCTCGACGCCGCGCTGATCCACATTCTCGCAGAGCGTTTCCGCTGTACCAAGGCCGTGGGCAAACTGAAAGCCGAACACAGCATGCCCCCCGCAGACCCGGCGCGCGAACAGCGGCAAATCTCCCGGTTGAGGCGTCTTGCCGACGAGGCAAATCTCGACCCCGACTTCGCCGAAAAGCTTTTGACCTTCATTGCCCGTGAGGTCATCCGTCATCATGAGGCGATCGCCGAGGAGCACGGCAATGGCATGCAGCCGGACAGCAAGGCGCAAGCATGATCCCGATGCTGGACAGCGTGCGCCTTGTGCTGAGAGGCTGGCGAAATGGCTGGAGCCTTTGCAAGGGCTTTGAGGGAAAAGGCTACGCGATCGAGGCAGCCCGGCGTGTGCAGCTTTGGGCGCATGAAAAAGGCCTGCAAGCGCTGATGAGCTTCGTTCACCCGGAAAATCTGCCGTCGCAGTCGTCGGTAGCCAAAAGGCTGGGGGCGACACTGCTGTCCCCCACCATATTGCGCGGAGAGCCGCGCTTGCGTTTTCGGCACATTCTGCCGTCCTGAAATCAACGCCATCATCGAAAGGAACACTCATGGCATTGAAAATTCGTCTGGCCCGTGCGGGCTCCAAGAAGCGCCCCTATTATCATATCGTGGTGGCGGATGTGCGCGCGCCGCGTGATGGCCGCTTTATCGAGCAGATCGGCTCCTGGAATCCAATGCTCCCGAAGGATGCAGAGCGCGTTACGCTGAAGGAAGATCGCATCAAGCACTGGCTCGACAATGGCGCACTGCCAACCGATCGTGTCCTGCGCTTCCTGGACCAGGCCGGTCTTGCAAAGCGACCCGGGCGCAACAATCCCCAGAAGGGCGAGCCCGGCAAGAAGGCGCAGGAGCGCCTTGAAGCAGCCCGCCAGGCCGAGGAAGAGGCGAAGGCCGCTGCTGCAGAGGCGGAAGCCCCCGCCGAAACGCCTGCTGAGGAAGCGCCCGCCGAAGCGAGCGAAGAAACCGCAAGCTGAGCGGACCTGCCGATTGATTTGCAATGGCGGGCCCCGGCCCGCCATTTTTCGTTCAATTGGTCTCAGGAGTGCTCCCGTGCGGATTGCATGGCTGGAAAGGCAACACCTGGCACGAAGGTGCTGGGTTTTCCGCTGTCCAGTCCGCGTGCTGAGCGACACAGGTACAAGACCTGCAGCAAACCATGGCCGGAATCTGCCGAAGCACACCCTCGCAGATATCATCGCACAGTCGCATTCCTGGTCGAAATCGCGCTCTGCCATGATCCGGCCCGTGACAGTGTCGCTTTTCTCCTCACGGCGCAAAATGCGCAATGCAAGACCTTTTACACCGGGAACATTTGAAATAGGTCTTTGCCATCGCTAGCTGCGTGTCGAGGCATACCGTAAAAGGAAACATCGAATGAGCATTGCCGCGATGCATAATACCGAAGCCGATCAGGAACTGGAGTTTCCGATTCCGCCCGGTGTGTTTGCCGAGCGCGTCGTTTCGGTGAAGCATTATACGGACCGGCTGTTTTCCTTCCGCATCACGCGGCCGCAAAGCTTTCGCTTCCGCTCGGGCGAGTTCGTGATGATCGGCTTGCCGAATGCGGAAAAGCCCGTCTTCCGTGCCTATTCCATCGCAAGCCCCTCTTGGGACGAGGAGATCGAATTTTTCTCCATCAAGGTGCCGGACGGACCGCTGACACAGCATCTACAGAAGATTCAGCCGGGCGACACGGTTCTGATGCGGCAGAAAGCGACCGGAACTCTCGTCAACGACGCATTGACGCCGGCAAAGCGCCTCTACATGATTTCAACGGGCACCGGCATCGCTCCTTTCGCCAGCGTCATGCGCGACCCGGAAACCTACGAGAAGTTCGAGCAGATCATTCTGACGCATACCTGCCGCGACGTGGCCGAGCTTGCTTATGGCAAGGAACTGGTGGCCGCCACCCGCGAGGACCCGCTGATTGGTGAACTGACGCCGGGGCGGCTGCACCACTTCACGTCAACGACGCGAGAGATATCGCCCCGCATGGGCCGCATCACGACGCTGATCGGAAACGGCGAACTCTTCAAGGTGCTTGGGACGGAGCCGTTCGACCGCGCCAATGACCGCGTCATGATCTGCGGCTCCATGGCCATGCTG
>JAJUHJ010000072.1 GCA_029279965.1 Phyllobacteriaceae bacterium | reverse complement strand
GTCGTCGCGTCTGACGCCTTCTTCCCCTTTGCTGACGGCCTGCTTTCAGCGATCGAGGCTGGCGCAACAGCCGTCATTCAGCCCGGCGGTTCTATGCGCGACGATGAGGTGATCCAGGCCGCCGACGAGCACGGTATTGCCATGGTCTTCACCGGCATGCGGCATTTCCGACATTAACTACAGCGTCGGTCCGAAAATCGGAATCGATTTTCGGGAAGCCTAGATTCAATGAGATAGCGCGTCCATGTGCGTCCAAAGACGCACGGCGCTGCTATTGCGGCCGCTCGGATATACCGCCGTGGTCGCCGGACCATGCGAGTGGCTCGTTGAGGAAGCGTTCGACTTCATTCAGCGTTTCAGCGCCAAACCGCTGCTCTTGCTTGCAGATCCGTAAAATGTCCCACCAAGTGGCCAGGTAATGCAGCCGCATGCCTGCTGCTTCCAGCTTCTGCGGGGTATCGGGGAAGATATCGTAATAGAACACCGCGAAGGTATCGGTGACGCGGGCGCCCGCATTGCCGATCGCCTCGGCAAATTTCAGCTTGCTGCCGCCGTCGGTCGTCAGGTCCTCCACCAGGAGCACGCGCGCGCCCTCGGCAAGAGACCCTTCGATCTGCGCATCGCGCCCGAACCCTTTCGGCTTCTTGCGCACATATTGCATGGGCAGTCCCAACCGGTCGGCAAGCCAGGCGGCAAAGGGAATGCCGGCAGTCTCGCCACCCGCCACCGCGTCGAATTGCTCGAAACCGACATTGCGGAAGATGACGGACACACCAAAATCCATGACGGCGGAACGGATGCGCGGGTATGAGATCAGCTTACGGCAGTCGATATAGACCGGGCTGGCAAGACCTGACGTGAATGTAAAGGGCTGGTCGGCGCGGAAGTGGACGGCATTGATCTCCAGCAGCATCTTTGCCACCATCTCTGAGATCACTGCACGGTCCGGGAATGTGTTGGAGAACATGTCGTCGCGCCTCATCGTTGACGGGGCCCCTCGCTACCAATTTTACGGCGAACTAGCCAGCCTCTACCGTCACATTCCAGTGGAGGGAGACCATGGGGTCGAAGACGGTCACGGGGCCATCGCCCGTTTCGATCTTGGTGGGAAAGCCCACGGGCTCGTTCCGACGCTCCAGCCGGATACGACTTTCATTCGGGGGCAGACGGTAAAAACCCGGCCCATTGAGCGAGACGAAAGCCTCCAAGCGGTCCAGCGCGTTCTCCTCCTCGAAGACATGCGCCAGGCAGGCAAGCGTGTTCGGCGCCGAGAAAATGCCGGCACAGCCGCAGGCGTTCTCCTTGAGCGGGTCGGTATGCGGTGCCGAATCGGTACCAAGGAAAAAACGCGCATCTCCGGAGACAGCCGCATCGCGAAGCGCCAGACGATGCACTTCCCGCTTGGCAACCGGAAGACAATAGTAGTGGGGGCGAATACCGCCAGCGAGGATCGCGTTGCGGTTGATCATCAGATGATGGGTGGTAATCGTGGCCGCCATATCCTTATCCTGGGAACGGACATAGTCCACCCCATCGCGGGTGGTGACATGCTCCATCACCACCCGCAGGCCGGGGATGCGTTTTCTGAGCGGGTCCAGCACCGTTTCGATGAAAACCGCCTCGCGGTCGAA
This sequence comes from Phyllobacteriaceae bacterium, assembly GCA_029279965.1. Taxonomy (GTDB): domain Bacteria; phylum Pseudomonadota; class Alphaproteobacteria; order Rhizobiales; family Rhizobiaceae; genus Chelativorans. The sequence continues at coordinate 13,518 of JAJUHJ010000072.1, read as the reverse complement.
AATATCGATCTCCGGGTTCGTCACCTCGCCATGAATGCATAGAGGCATGCCGATCGCCGCCATCCGCTCCAGCACCGGATAAACCCGTTCAATTTCGCGCACGCCGCTCTGCGAATTGGTGGTGGCACCGGCCGGGTAGAGTTTTACTGCAACTACCAGCCCATTCCGAAAGCCGGCTTCCACGTCCGCAGCATCCGTCTCCTCCGTCAGGTAGAGGGTCATCAGCGGATTGAAATCGAGCCGCTCCGGCAATGCGGCCATGATGCGCTCACGATAGGCCGCCGCCTGTGCCGCAGTGACGATCGGGGGCACCAGATTGGGCATGACGATCGCGCGGGCAAAATGCGCCGCCGTGTGAGGAAGAACGGCTTCCAGCATCGCGCCGTCGCGCAGGTGAAGGTGCCAGTCGTCCGGCTTTCTGATGATCAGCGTGGTCATGGTGCTCGCCCGATGAACTCGTAAATGACGTCAGTAGCTACGCGACATACCATGCTTCTCCGGCCGGATCGGTCGCCACCACACCGCTGTCAACACCAGATCGTCACCTTTGGCAAGGACCGCCGACCAGCTTTCTGATGCTGCGTGAAAACACCGCCCATACCCTCGGGATGCCCTGAAAGGGTCCGGATGCGGCCGCGCATCTGGAAGCGATGATCGGCAGATATGCTATCGCGCCATAGGAGTACGATAAACATCATTGGGCGCGGCTGCGCACCATCGGCAGCAGCAACAATCCCACGAGAAAGAGCGCCAATATTGGCGTCACGCCAAGCCGCTGGGCATCCTGCGGCGAAAACGAAAACGCGGCACTGGAAAACCAGCCGGTGGCCGCGGCAACGGCGAACGGCCCGATAAAGGTGGTCGCCTTGCCCGAAAGAGCATAGAGACCGAAAGCTTCCGCGACCTGCGAGGCCGGTGCCTGATCCACAAGCAATGTGCGCGAGGCAGCCTGAATCGCTCCGCCCGCGGCACCAATCAAGGCGCCGGCAAGAAAGAAAAGCACGTCGGGGAGATTTGAACCTGCCTGTCCCAGAGGGACGAACAGGACCTCGCTGCGGGTGGTCGAAATCACGAGAAGACAGCTGAAACTCAATGTCAGAATGGAGGAAGTGACGACGAGCTTTGGCCCGAAACGCTGGTCCAACCGGCCGCCAGCCCATGCGCCTGCAGCACCGGTGATGTTGGCGAGGATGCCGAAGAGCCCCACCTGTGTGATTGTCCAGCCAAGCACGCCCGCAGCATAGATGCCACCGAAGGCATAAAGAGCGTTGAGTGCATCGCGATAGAACATGGAGGAGAGGAGGAAGCTGAAATAACTGCGTTCTGAAGGCAGCTCGCGCAATGTCGTACCAAGCTGGTGAAGACCCCGCCTCACGGCACCCGCCACCCTACGGTGCGGCCGGTCGGGCGTAAACAGGAACATGGGCAGCACGAAAACCATGTACCACAGCGCCGTGAACGGCCCCGCCGCACGGTCGCCCTCCCGGCCAGCCGGGTCCAACCCGAAAACGGGCTCAACGCCGATAAGGGTGCGCCCCGTTTCCGGCGATGCGCTCATGAAGCCAAGGACCAGCACCAGCGAGACCAGCCCACCGAGATAGCCAAGGCCCCACGCAGAGCCGGAAAGTCGGCCAAGATCGGAACGCGGCACGAGGTCCGGCATCATTGCATTGTTGAAGACGGCTGCGAACTCCATGCCGAAGACGGCGAGCGCAATGGCGACCAGCACAAGGGTCAGGTCCTGCATGCCCGGCGTGGCGTACCACAGCGCGATACAGGCAAGAACGCCAACAACGGAAAACGCAAAGACCCACGGCTTGCGCGGGCCGGAGGCATCGGCAACAGCGCCGAGGATCGGCGAACACAGCGCGATCATCAGCCCGCCAATACCCGTGGCAAGCCCCCAAAGCTCCTGTCCGCGCGCCGCATTGGGCGCCACCGCGGCGGCGAAATAAGGCGCAAAGACGAAGGTCACGATCAACGTGTGGAAGGGTTGCTGCGCCCAATCGAACAGCATCCAGCCCCAGATGCCGCACCGGCTGGCGCGCAGGCCTTGAGTCGTGTTTTGCTTCAAACGGTGAGGTCCGCCATCATTCCCGCCGCCACGCTCAGCCGGGAGACGGTAATCTCACCGCCTTCGGTCAATGATTGTAGCCGGTCGCGCGCCCGCACCACCCGCTCGCCACCAGCCTCTGCCCACTGTCCCGCCGGGTCTTCCGCCTCGCCATAGCTGGAAAGCGCGGCGATGGTGATCTTGCGTCGTGCAGCGTCGATCCTGTCCATGGCCTGCGCAAGCGCCAGCCCGTCATAGTAATCCGTCGGCGTGATGGAAGCCGCCACCGCCTCGATGCGGCTCAGCCGGAACGTCTCGCTTATGCCGAAGAAGGCCCCAGCAGCCTTGGTAAGGTCCGCTTTTGCGGTGTCGGCTGCCAACACGATGTCGGGCACCAGCATGGACACATGGATAGAGGCTATACGCTCGGCAAGTTCCCCCGGCGTGCCTGCCGTCTGGAGTCGTGACGCCTCATCAGCCATCTCTTTCTTCAGGAATGCGGGAAGAATCGAATCCAGAACGGGCTCTAGAGTTTGCCGCGCCGCCGTCAAGTGCCGGATGCGCTCGCCCGCCGTGCCCATGGCCGCTCCGTTCTTGAGCTGCCAGGCAGTGGCTTCGAGCGTCAAACGCCAGATGCGCTGATAAAGCTCAAGCTGGACCTGACCGTCGATCTTGTTGTCCAGCGCATCGACGGCTGCAAGCAGCGGGCGCAATTCGAAACCGTCCCGCACGACCGCATAGGCGGCGACGATCTCATGTGCGGGTCGCCCGGTCATGTCTTGCAGCCGCGTGACGAAGGTTGGGCCGCCCCGATCGATGACATCATTGGCGAGTTCTGTGGCGATGATCTCGCGGCGCAACCGGTGACCGCGGATTTCCGCTGCATAATTGCTGCGCATCCGCTCTGGGAAATAGGCGAAGAGATCGGCCTCGAAATGCGCTTCATCCGGCAGCGGACTGGTCACGAGTTCATCGAACAGCACGATCTTCGCATAGGCAAGCAGGACGCCGATTTCGGCCCGCGTCAGCGCCTCGCCTCGACTCTGGCGTTCAGCGATCGCTTCCGGGCCTGGCAGAAACTCCACAGTGCGGTCAAGATGGCCTTGCCCCTCGAACAGGGTCATCATGCGCGCCTGATGCGGCATTTCGGAGAGACCGCGCTGTTCCACCATCGAAATGGCAAGCGTCTGCCGATAGTTGTTCGCAAGCACAAGGCCGGCGACCTCTTCCGTCATCGCCGCCAGGAGCTTGTTGCGGGCCGGGCGCGTCAACGCGCCGTCGCGCATCGCCGCAGCAAGGGCGATCTTGATGTTGACCTCGAGATCGGAAGAGTTCACGCCGGCGGAGTTGTCGATCGCGTCGGAGTTGCTGCGCCCACCGGCAAGTTGGAACTCGATACGCGCCCGCTGAGTGACACCTAGATTGGCACCTTCGCCGATCACCTTGGCGCCTACGTCCCTGGCCACGACGCGAATGGCGTCATTGGCGCGATCCCCCACCTCCTGGTTGGATTCGCCGGAGGCGCGCACATAGGTGCCAATGCCGCCGAACCAGAGAAGATCGACCGGGGCCTTCAAAATGGCGCTCATGATCTCGGCCGGCGAGCCGGTGGTCTTGTCCATGCCGATGGCTTCCGCTGCCTCGACGCTAAGGCTGATCTGCTTCTGCGAACGCGACACGATGATGCCGCCCTGAGACAGTTTCGTCTTGTCGTAATCCTGCCAGCTCGAGCGCCCCATCTCGTACAGCCGTTTGCGTTCCGCATATGCTGACGCAGGATCCGGATCGGGATCAATAAAGATATCGCGGTGATCAAAAGCCGCGATCAGCCGGGTACAGGGCGAACGCAGCATCCCATTGCCGAACACATCACCCGACATGTCACCCACGCCGACAACGGTAAAGGGCTCCGTCTGGATATCGCGGTTCATTTCCCGGAAGTGCCGTTTTACAGCCTCCCATGCGCCGCGCGCAGTAATTCCCATTTCCTTGTGGTCGTAGCCCGCCGAACCGCCCGAGGCAAAAGCATCGTCGAGCCAGTAGTCGTGTGCCTGACTGATCTCGTTGGCAGTGTCGGAGAAAGTGGCGGTGCCTTTGTCGGCGGCGACAACGAAATAAGGATCATTGTCATCATGGCGCACCACGCTCTTGGGGGGCACCACCTCGTCGCCCTCCAGATTGTCAGTGACCGCAAGCATGCTGGAGATGAAGTTGATGTAGGCTCGACGGCCCGCCTCGAACACGTCCTGGCGGCTGCCGCCTTCCGGCAGTTGCCGCGGATGGAAACCGCCCTTGGCGCCCACCGGCACGATAACCCCGTTCTTTACCTGCTGCGCCTTGACGAGGCCAAGCACCTCGGTGCGGTAGTCCTGCGCCCGGTCGGACCAGCGAAGGCCGCCGCGCGCAATCGGCCCGAAACGCAGGTGGACACCCTCGACCTCAGGCCCGTAGACGAAGATTTCGCGCCACGGACGCGGCTGCGGCAGGCCATCCACGGCCTGCGAATCAAGCTTCAACACGAGCGAGCGCTTTGCCGGTTCGCCATCTCCAGCGAAATGATTGGTCCTAAGGGTAGACTGAATGAGATTGAGGAAGCGGCGGATAACCGTGTCGTCATCAAGACTCGGCACATCCTCCAGCGCGTTCTTGATCGCCTCTTCGATTGCCCGGGCTTCCGTCTCCTGGCCGGTCCGCGCGGGATCGAAGCGGGCGAGGAACAGAGCGACCAGTTTCGAGGCGATCTCTGGATAACGGTTCAGCGTGTCGGCAATAAAGCCCTGGCTCTGCGGAATGCCGGCCTGGTGCAGAAAGCGGCTGTAGGCGCGCAACACCGCGATCTCTGCAACCCGTAGCCCTGCGCGTTGGGCAAGAGCATTCAGCCTGTCGTTGTCATGCTCGTAGCGCCATACGGAAAGGAAAACGTCGTCAAAGAGTGCTCCACCGTCGGAAAGGTCGATGGCGTCGTTGAAGGCGCTTTCCATCGCCATGTCGTGGATAAAGACGGGAGCCCGGCCCGTCTCGCCGATCTCGAACGTGCGCTCGCTGATGACGCGGAACCCCATGTTCTCAAGCAAGGGCACACGCCGGCTGAGCGAAACCGGCGTCCCGAAATGGTAGATCTTCAGCGCCGCCTGGCTGTCACTCTGGTCCGTGTGCCGGTGAAAGTCGATGGCGATGGGACGTTCCGTCGAGAGCGTGGCGATACGCCGGGCATCGAAGAGCGCGGTCCGGGGTTCGAAGCTGTTCCGGTAGGTCTCCGGGAACCGCGCCGCAATGGCAGCAATCCGCGTATCGGCTTTTTCGTCTTCAGCCGCCTCTCGCAACGCATCGTCCCAGGTGCGCACGATGTTGCGGACGGCGGCTTCCAGTTCGCTCGCCTCGATGCGTGGCGTTCGCCCGCCGGAACGGCCGATGATGAAGTGAACGCGGGCAAGTGAACCTTCGGGAAAAGCGGGATAATAGGCGGAGAGGCGACCTTGGAAAACGGTTTTCAAATGGTCACCGATCTCCGCTCGCACGCGAGAATCGTATCGGTCGCGCGGCACAAAGACGATGACCGAAACGAAGCGGTCGAACTGGTCGATGCGGTAGAGCACGCGCACGCGCGGCCGGTCGCCGAGCGCCAGAATTGCCTCGGCATGCTTGCGCAAACGCGGCACGCTGATCTGGAAAAGCTCGTCGCGCGGATAGGATTCCAGCACATTGATGAGCGCTTTGCCGGAATGATCGGTCGGCGCGAATCCGGAACGGGCAATGACGGCCTTCGCCTTCGAACGCAAATAGGGGATCTTCATCACCGAGCGCGTGTAGGCAGTGGAGGTGAACAGGCCGACGATCCGCAACTCGCCCGTCAACCGTCCCTCCTCATCGAAGGTCTTGATGCCGATGTAATCGAGATAGGCGCGCCGGTGGACCACCGATTTCGCGTTCGCCTTTGTAACGATGAGCGGCTCCGGCCCATGCAGGAAGGCACGGATTTCCGGGGTTGTGGAAACCGCCTCAGCTCCGCGCCTGAGCACCAGCACATCGGGATCGGCCAGGATGCCCAGCCCCTTTTCATCGGCGCGCTCAAGCGTGCCATCCTTCTCGCTGCCACTGTAGCGGAACTCGCGCATACCGAGGAAAGTGAAATTGTCGTCGCGCAGCCACTCCAGAAAGGCGATGCCCTCCGCCACCGCGTCCCGGTCCAGTGGCACCGGCGCATAGCGAAGCCGAGTGATTTCCTGGTCAAGACGAGCCAGCATCGGCTTCCAGCCGCTCACGGCAGCGCGCACCTGGTCAAGAATATGCGCAAGCCGTTCCGTCAGCGCCTCGCACTCCTCGGGTGACATGCGAGGCAAATGAACATGAATAAGGCTGACTGCATTCGTATCACGCGCCGTCCGCGCAGCACTGTCGCGGACGATCTCGCTCACTCCCTTCTTGTCGTGGCGCACGAAGAATATCGGATGCAGCACCAGCGTGGGCTCTTGCCCCCTCTCGGAGATCTCTCCCAGCACCGAATCGAACAGGAAAGGCATATTGTCGTTGACAATGGTGACAGTGCTGATCGCCCGTCCGGCGTGCTCGATGTCCGGCGCGCTCTCGATCTCGATCAACCGCTGACCGGGCCGGTGCTTTCTCAGCGCCTGATTCGCAAGCTCCGCAGTGCGAGCGAGTGCAGAATCGTTATAGCCTTGAAGATCCTCCGCCGGCGCGCGTGAAATCAAAAGATCGTAGAGATGCGTTGTCTCCAATCCCGCGGTGCTGGCGTGCGAGGATCCGCTGGTTTTCGCCTTTGCCGTCATGCGGGTTTCCCTCCCTTGAAAATCGACCTGATCGTATGCGTGTGTCGGCTGTTTGGCGACCCCGGGCCGCAAACAGGTGCAATGCTCCGCTCATCGGCCGCAAAGGTGTAGGAATGATGGCAGGGCAACTCATAGGACAACCACGCGACTGTTACGTGTCAGCAGCGGCAGCAGCCGTGCCATCGTGCGCGGCGAAACGGCGATGCAGCCTTCCGTTGGCTCCATGCCCGGACGCGCTACATGCAGGAAGATGGCGCTGCCGCGCCGCCGCCGGCGCGGCAAAATGTTCCAGTCGAGAACGATGCACACGTTATAAAGGCGGTCAGCGCGCCACATTTTTTCATGGCTGCCGGGATACGGCAAACGCACCGGGCGATTGTAATTTGCGTCCGCCGGCGCATCGCACCAGCCAAGATCAGGTCTGATAGGTGCGACCGGCAGATGCACCGGACCGATGCCGGCACGCTGCCTGTCCGCACGGTAAAAGACCGTCAAAACGCGCATGATCGCCCGCGGCGTCGCACCGTCGCCCTCGCGCTTCAAGGCGCGAATGCCGGCCGGACCGAGCGCGCAGCCGAACACCAGCCCGTCAATCGTAAGAAGACCCTGCGTCGGCTTTCCCGGGCGCGCGCGGACGGTGAGCGTGCGGGCTTGACGCGGGCGCTTGCCCGATGGAGTGTTCCCGCTGCGTTTCTGGAGTATAATGGTGCGAGCAGACAAAGAATCTCTATAATCTTTTTAGATTCGGTTTTTGTACATAACGGGACGTTCCGCGAAATTGTGGGCGGGGTCAACGCATCGGACACGGATCAACGGATAGATTATGACGCCACGCACCATCCTGATCGTCGATGACGACGAGGACCTTCGATCGACCCTTGTCGAGCAACTGGAGTTGTGTGAAGAATTCGATCTCCTGCAGGAGGCCACTGCCGCCAAGGGAATCCAGGCGGCCCGTAACTCCATGGTAGACCTGACGATCATGGACGTCGGACTGCCGGACATGGATGGCCGCGAAGCGGTCAAGCTGCTGCGCAAGGGCGGCTATCGCGCGCCAATCATCATGCTGACGGCCCAGGATACCGATTCGGATACGATCCTGGGACTGGAAGCAGGTGCCAACGACTATGTCACCAAGCCTTTCCGCTTTGCCGTGCTGCTCGCGCGCATTCGCGCGCAGATGCGCCAGCATGAGCAAAGCGAGGACGCTAAGTTCAATGTCGGCCCCTACACGTTCAAGCCGAGCCAGAAACTATTGATCGATCCGCGCGGCAGCAAAATCCGCCTGACGGAAAAGGAATCCGCAATCATAAAATATCTCTACCGGGCCGATCAGAAGGTCGTCACGAGGGACGTCCTTCTGGAGGAAGTTTGGGGCTACAATTCCGGCGTAACGACACACACGCTCGAGACGCACGTCTATCGACTGCGGCAAAAGATCGAGCGCGTTCCTTCCAAAGCGGAGCTACTTGTGACAGAAAACGGCGGATACAAACTCGTTCCTTGAATTCCGGCGGGTTGGGGCACCTCAAACAGTAACGGAGCGAGCCGGGGACGACCGCCATGGCGCTGGACGATGACATTCGCGTTTTGTCCGGTGTGAGACTCTTCGAGGGCTTCACGCACGAGCAGCTACGCCTCATAGCCTTCGGAGCAGAGACCATTTCGCTTGGTGCCGGGCGTAAGCTCTATGCCGAGGGGGCGCCGGCCGACTGCGCCTTCGTTATTTCGTCCGGAGAGGTAGCGCTCTATCGTCAGACCGGGGACAGGCGGGAGGTGATCTCCACGCACGGGCCCGGCACTATCCTCGGCGAATTTGCCCTGATTGCCGAGACGGAGCGGCTCACCGGCGCCGTGGCGCAAACGGAAGTGAAGGTGATTCGCCTGAGCCGCTCGATGTTCCGCCGCATCCTGGAGGAATTCCCCGAAACTGCGATCGATCTGCGTCGCCAGATCGCGGCAGATCTTCAGTCGATGCTCGCGCGCATGCAGGCTGCGACGTCACGGCTTACGGAATAAGCCGTAGAGAGAGAGAGCGGCCAATGCCATCGCTAACAGAAAAGACCGGCCCGAAGGCCGGTCTTTTCACAGAGTTGCCTGAGATCAGAAGACCTATGCGTCCTTCGGCTCGAGCACCTGGCGCCCACGATACATGCCGGTCTTCAGATCGATATGGTGCGGACGGCGCAACTCGCCGGAATTCTTGTCTTCCACATAGGTCGGTTGTTTCAACGCGTCGGCGGCGCGGCGCATTCCGCGCTTGGACGGCGTGGTTTTCCTCTTTGGTACAGCCATCGTACTCTCCGGTGTTCGGCAGGGGCCATTTGCGGCGCAACGGAAGGGCGCGCGATCCGGCCAGCAATCTGAATTGGCCGCCTATACACGCGAACGCGTCATTTGGCCAGTGGGCCCGGCGATTTTTTGCACTTCGCCTATTCTTCAGTAACGGCCTCTATGTCATAGCGGTCGAGAAGCACCGGGTGGATCAATCCGGCATGCAGCATGAGAAGGACGATCTCCGCATCGGCGCCCTCCCCGGCCTCAAGAGCCTTTTCGACACGTTCCGTGACGGCTGAAAACCGCGTCGGACCATTTTGACCCCTAAAGTCTTCCTCGCCAAGGGCGCAGAAAGCCATCAACTCGCCCACGGACGGATAGGCCGATGGTGGCGGCTCTCCGGTACCACCGCTCGCCATGAGACTGACGGCGGCAAGTTTCGCTCCCTCGGGGATCACCGACGGATGAAGGCCATGCTGCCGCAACGCCGCATCGAGCCGGCGCAAATCTTCCGAACGCCCGAACATGCCGAAAAAGCCGATGGAGGAGCCTCGTTTCACCATTCTTCGCGCTCCTTATTCGAGACATCCGACATAGGCGCCCGCGCGGCGCGCACGCGCTTCGATAATGGAGGCCAATCGGCTGAGACCGGCGGACGGATTTGCGGGGTTGCGCACATGGGGATTGGGAAGCGTAACGGCAAGAAGCGCAGCCTGCCGCGCGGTAAGCTCGCTTGCCGACCGTCCGAAATAATGCAGTGCTGCGGCCTCTGCGCCGTAAAGGTTCGGTCCCCATTCGACTATGTTGAGATAGATTTCCATGGTCCGCCGCTTGGGCATCACCGCGTCGAAAAACAGGGCCAGCGGCACCTCGGCCGCCTTGCGGATGAAAGACCGGCCCGGCCACAAGAAAAGGTTCTTCACCGTCTGCATGGGGATCGTGGAAGCGCCGCGCGTCCGCTCGCCGGATAAGGCTTCGTCGATCACCGCGTTGAGCTCCCCCCAATCGATCCCCGCATGGGCGCAGAATTGACCATCCTCCGACATCATGACCGAGTGCACCAATGTTGGTCCGATCTCTTCCAGAGGGCGCCAGCGCCTGTCGAAACCCTCCAGGGTCACGATATCGGCGAGCATCAGCGTCGAAACTGGATGGATGAACGGCACGCGGTAAAGCAGCGTCAATCCCAGTGGAATGGCGCCGACAAGGATCGCAACAGCAAAGAGCCGAGCGAGCAAACGTCTCACTGGCCGGCCACGCTGACGCCTGTGTCGACCACGCGCTCCCGGCCGCTTTTCCGGTTTCACCGTCGGCGCTTTCAAACCCTGCTCCCGAACAATCCCTCTCTGGCATAACTGCCACGGCCTGACCTGACAACGATGAAACCGCCGAGGCCTTGACCGAAGCGGCGAATGCGGCCATCGCTCACGTATGAACGAACCTTTATCACTGACCTTCGAGGACCGGCTTGCCATCAATGCGGACGCGGTGGAGAGACTGCTCCGCCGCCTGCTTGACGAGCGCCCGCGCGAGGGCGAGATCGTGCGGCCGGCCCGCCTGCTGGCTGCCATGCGTCATGGTGCGCTGAATGGCGGCAAAAGGCTGCGGCCCTTTCTCCTGATCGAAACCGCCCGCCTCTTCGACGTACAGGGCGAAACCGTTCTGCGCGTCGCCGCCGCCCTCGAATGTGTGCATTGCTATTCGCTTATCCACGACGATCTTCCATCCATGGATGATGATGACCTGCGTCGGGGACAACCGACCGTTCACCGTGCCTTTGACGAAGCGACGGCCATTCTGGCGGGCGACAGCCTGCTCACCTATGCCTTCGACATCATCGCCGGCGAGGAGACGGAGCTTGCCGCTGAAACCCGCATCGCTCTGGTGAGGGGATTGGCGCGCGCTGCGGGTGCGGGCGGCATGGCCGGCGGCCAGGCGTTGGACCTTGCCGCCGAGCGAGAGTCACCCGACGAAGCAGGCATCGTGCGCCTTCAGGCGATGAAGACCGGGGCGCTCATTCGCTTTGCCTGCGAGGCGGGCGCCGTTCTGGGCGATGCCGACGCCGCCGACCGCGACAGGCTCTCGGCATTCGGCGGGGCGATCGGCCTTGCCTTCCAGCTCGCCGACGATCTTCTCGACATGACCGCAAGTTCCGAGAGCATGGGCAAGGCGACAGGAAAGGATGCGGCAGCCGGCAAGGCGACACTTGCCGGACTCCACGGTGAAGACTGGGCGCGGAGCCAGCTGGACGGGCTGGTGGCCCAGGCGGAAGACCTGCTGGAACCCTATGGTGAGAAAGGCACGATCTTGCGTCAGGCGGCACGCTTCGTCGCGGCCCGTGAAAATTAGGTTCGGGTCCCCGGCTACAGCATCGGCCCGAAAATCTGAATCGATTTTCGGAAAGCACGATGCGTAGATTCAATGAGATAGAGCGTCCTTTGTGCGTCCAAGTGGACGCACGGCGCTCTAGCCTCCGCCGCACCGCGGCGCGCAGAAAGGCCTATATGTCCGCAAAGTTGGGATGCCGGGGCAGTGCACCCGGCATCAAGCTGCTTCGTCAGGCAAATCCGAAGATGCGGCCGATCATATGCCGCATTCTGGAGCGGCTTTCCGCTATTTCCATGTGGCGACGCAGCCGTTTGGCCACCAATTTGCCGGTCATGTTTCCAAGATAATGGCAATCGCAGAGAAGCCGATGGGCCTCACCATCATTGAGGCCGAAGAACTCCATCGCATCTCCAAGTCGATCGCCCTTCAACCCCTCTTCACGCAGCACCGGATCGTTGAAGGCAATCGTCAGCGGTGTATTACAGCCCCCAGCCGCGCGGCGTTCGTTGGCGGGCAGGTATTCGATTTCCCTCAATGCGTTCAGCGGGCCGCCGTGACGCTCAAGGATGGCGGCCCAATGCTCAATGCGTTCGCGCCGGGACATTTTCGGCCCCTGCGGCCTCATGAACATCGTCGCGGTCGCTGTGATTTCTTGCGGGCTCTGGTGCTTCATGGTTTCCTCCATGGAATAGTGCAGCGATTTTCACCCCACACGAGATGGCAGTTAGAGCGCCGTTGCACCTGCGACAGATAGGTGGCCGATGCGGGTGCGATCACAAATTGTATCAGCCGACCCGGTCCGTGCTCCGGACGCCGAGCAGCTTGATCTGAGCGGCCACTTGCGCCGCCCCTTTCTCCATCCTATCTTGCCCCCGCTCTAACGGGGTGCCGGCGCCAAAAAAGCTGGCTGAGAGGTGCTTTACGCCAACCCGACGAACCTGATCCGGCTCGCACCGGCGGAGGGATTAGACGCTGTGTAGCAAGCGCCATAATTCCCTGAACGAGAGAGAAGGAGGCGCCGAATGCGCGCAATGAACCTTACCCCTGCAATCGCTCTTGCGCTCGCCACGGCGATGCCCGCCGCGGCCCAGGAAACACTCACCGTCTATACCTACGAAAGCTTCACCTCCGAATGGGGCCCCGGCCCCCTCATCGAGGAAGCCTTCGAGGCCGATTGCGGCTGCGATCTCGAACTCATATCCGTCGCAGATGGCGTGGCCCTTCTCAATCGCTTGCGGCTAGAGGGCGAGAACACCGAGGCCGACATCGTGCTGGGCCTCGACAATAACCTGATCCATGATGCTCGGGAGACGGGGCTCTTCGCACCGCACGGCATCGACACCTCCAATATAGACGTGCCCGGCGGGTTCGAGGACGATATCTTCGTTCCGTTCGATTACGGCTACTTCGCGTTCGTCTATGACACACAGGCCGTCGAAACCCCGCCGGAAAGCCTGAAGGAGCTGGTGGAGACGGAAAGCGATCTGAAGATCGCCATCCAGGATCCGCGCACCTCCACGCCTGGTCTCGGCCTCCTCTTGTGGATGAAGGCGGTCTACGGAGACAAGGCGCCCGACGCATGGTCGAAGCTCCAGGACAAGGTGCTGACGGTCACGCCGGGATGGAGCGAGGCCTACGGGTTGTTCACCACTGGCGAAGTGCCGATGGTGCTTTCCTACACGACGTCGCCTGCCTATCACCGCATTTCGGAGGGCACGGAGCGCTACCGCGCAGCTTCCTTTTCCGAAGGACATTATCTGCAGGTGGAGGTTGCTGCGCGGACGGTTCGGGCTCAGGGCAACGAACTCGCATCGCGTTTTCTCTCCTTCATGACCGGCCCCGGTTTTCAGGATGCGATTCCCGAGACCAACTGGATGTTTCCCGCAGGACAGACCTCCGGATCGCTCAACCCCGTCTTCGATGACCTGGTCGAACCGTCCGAGACACTGCTTTTTCCACCTCAGGAGATTGCCGAAAACCGTGAGGCCTGGGTGGACGAGTGGCTGTCCGTCATGAGCCGTTGACACGCTTGGCGCAACGCGGGCGCGTTGGCGCCGGCGTGCTGGCGCTTGC
>JAJUHJ010000071.1 GCA_029279965.1 Phyllobacteriaceae bacterium | reverse complement strand
TCGTATCCCAGATGGCGCACTAGCTTAGCCAACTCTTCTAGTTGGCGCGCCTCGGGCCGATCAGACACTCTTGTTTCAGGCTTACGCGTGAAAGGCCAAATCATTAGAACCCCCTGTCATCAGGTGATAGGCGGCGAGCGCCGACGCCAAGATGCAGAGCGCTGACAGGATGCCAGCGACAATGCCGCTCCAATGCGTCCATGTGATCCAGCGGTTTGTGCCGTCATCGAACTTCGGCCAGTGCTCATCATCGTAGATCATACCGGGATTCACGGCTTCGTAGATGCGAGCGTGAAAGCTCCAGTTCGCCCACACAAGAAAGCCGCATAGGAAGGCCAGAAGCAGGCCGGTGACGTGCCACCAGAAGACCGAAGGCAGCACCGCCGTTGCCAGCCGTTCATTTTGCGCGAGGAAAGCGACGGCGGCACCATGCACCAGCAAGAGGGAAGCTATCAGCCATCGCCCGTAGTCGGCGTTAAGTTGAAAGGCATGACGCTTGCTCTTTTGGAAGTCCTCATATGCGAGTTTCCGAACGTCAATAACTTCTTCGCGTGTCATCGGCATTGTCCCCGCTCCATTCCACCCTTCGTCAGCCTTGCTCAAGCCGCTTGTCCCATTGGTCCGGCCTGCGGTGCTTCCGATGTTTGAGGAAATAGCTGTAATCCTCCAACCGCTCCTTTGTTTCGGCGTCGAGCAAGTTCACCGATTTCAAGAATTCCTCCAACTCACCCGGCTTCGGCTCGTATCCAATCCCCTTCCGCTTATCCGCCGAAAAGAACTCGTTCCACTTCTGGCGATCTTCGCCTTGCAAGCTCGAATTCAATGGTCTCGTGACATACATTGCATAATCGAAGTCGATATACGGATATTCGACAGCAACAACTTCCGATATTTTCTCGCTCCCAACTCCGAGATTCTTGAGAGTGGCAATAACTTTGCCCCTCATATCATTTTGAGTTTTGGGGCTTGTTCCGCCCCAACGTCCATGAGCCTGAATCGACCAAAGGATGGTTTTCGAAAGTTCTTCGGCGAGCAAATGCAATTGGGAAACGGTAGCTCGTGCCTCTTGTAATACCTCCCTCATCTCGCCTTCTAGACTAGCCCCGGAAAGCTTGAACTTTATCACGTCATTAAATCGAGATGCGAGCAAGGAAAGAAGGGAAGCTAGAAGCGTGAAAAATTGGCCTTCTTTCCCATAAAGCACCAAGTATCCGAACAAGCCTAAGAAGGCGACACAGAGTGCATAGAATATGTTTCTCCATGCGGCATCGCTCATTTGCCCTACCCCCCGTTTGACAGACTATCTTGCAACGGCAGCGCGAAATAGAAAAGCCCGCCGGGGTGAGCGGCGGGCTTCTAGTCGGGTCGGCTATGCCTAAAGGTGCTCTACCTCGTCACCGGGATCGCGGAAGATCAGATAGCCGTCTTCGTGCTGCCCGATGCACCAGCTTTCGACCATGTTCAAAAGGTCCATGGCTTCCTGCGGATAGTCGAGCAACACGCTTTCCGGCGTGGCGTGGGTGCGCTCAAGCGTGTTACCGATCAGAAGAAGCAGAAGCTCGCGGGCCTGCGCGTTGTTGGCCTCATACTTGGCGGACGCGGCGGCGACCATTTCGCGAAGTGCGGGATTGAGTGCCATTTATGCGGCCGCCTTCGTCGTCCTTCCCGGCAGAGAGTGCGGCCTTCACCGGTACAGTTCAAGGCGCATCACCGTGGATAGGTGAATCGGAAAATTGTGCGGGAACAACAAGAAGAGCTAAGATGATGAATCAGGTTCGCACGCGTGCTGCATAGCCCTGTTGGGAACCCGTTCCGGGCCGAAACGGCAGAAAGGGAGTTTTAGATGACAGGAAAGATGGTGCTGCCGGCGGCACTCGCCGCGATGCTGGGCGGGTCGGCTTTCGCCCAGGAGCCGGTGGAGCTTCGCTTCATGTGGTATTCCGACGGCAATGAAGGTGAGGTCATCGCAGACCTTGTTTCCCGTTTCGAAGAGGAAAATCCCGATATCCGCGTGGTGCTGGACAATGTCGCCTATGCGGTCATACGCGACCAGCTTCCCGTTCAACTCGAGGCTGGGCAGGGGCCGGATCTGGCGCGGGTGACGACCCTCAAGGATCTTGCGCCGCATTGGCTCGACCTGCGCGGCCTTGTTGAAGAGCCCGCTTACTGGGAAGAGAATTTCGGCAACTATCTCGACTGGATGCGGCCGGAAGGCAGCGACATCATTCCCGGTTACATGACGCAGCTCACCGTCACCGGCCCCTTTGTCAACCGAACGCTCTTCGAGCAAGCCGGCGTGGAGCTTCCCGGTGAAGGCGCGACGTGGGACGAGTGGGCGGCGGCCGTCAACGAGGTTGCCGCCGACCAGGGCATCCCGATGCCGCTCGCCATCGATCGCTCTGGCCACCGTTTCGCCGGGCCGGCGATTTCCATGGGCGCGCAATTCATCGCCGATGATGGCAGCCCCGCTATTATCGACGACGGGTTCAAGGCCATGGCCGAGCGGATCGCCGGATGGCATGAGGATGGGACCATGTCGCCCGAAATCTGGGGCAGCGTGTCGGGAACGACGCTGCGGGCAGCCAATGAGGAATTCGCCAACGCACAGGTCGTCATGTACTACTCCGGCTCCTGGCAGATCGGCCAGTTCGCCGAGACGATCGGGGATGCATTCGACTGGGCCGCTGTGCCCAATCCGTGCGGCCCGGCGGCCTGCACCGGCATTCCCGGTGGTGCCGGCGTTGTCGGTATCAAATACACCGAACACCCGGAAGAGGTCGCCCGCCTGATGGACTGGCTGGCAAGCGAACCGGTGCTCAAGGAATTCTATGAGCGCACGCTCTTTCTGCCGGGCCATGCGGGGCTGACCGCATCCGGTCTCGAATACCAGTCGGACAATCCGAGCGTGAAGGAGTCTCTCGACACCTTTGTGAGATCGGTCGGGCAACTTGCACCGCTCGCAAATCGCATGCCGGCATGGGACTGGGCGAACATCGTCTATTTCGCTACCGTCAGCCGGCTCGGCCAGGTGGTTGCGGGCGAGCTTTCGCTGGAAGACGCCTACAGGCGCATCGAGGAAGACGTTGACCAGCAGATTGCCGAAGCGCAGCGTTAACGTGGGCCGGCCGGGTGAAAGCCGTCATGCCTGAAAGACCCGGCCGATGTCAGCGCATCGTTCTGCATAAGCTCGATGTGCGGGGAAGATGACAGCCAAACCGAAGCGTAAGGTCGGTGTGCGCGCGCGTCTTGCCGGTCTTCTGATTGCTCCGGCGCGCCGGGCCATGGACCTCATCGACATTCCCATGCACGCCTTGCAGCGGCGGCTGGGCACCGGTGGAGTGGCGGCAGCGATGCTGGCGCCGAATATGCTGGTTTTCGGGGTCTTTGTCCTCTTTCCGATGTTTCTGAATGTGCTCTACTCCTTTACCGGCGGTGGAGCGCTGTTCCTGAATGAGCGCGTCTTTGTCGGCACGCTCCAGTATGAGACGCTGCTTGACTGCGGCAGCTATGCCGACCCTGCAACCTGCCGGGAGGATCGTTTCTGGCGGGCTGCCGGGAACACCGCCTTCTTCGTCGTCATACAGGTGGTCGCGCTGGTGATCGTCTCGCTCATGACAGCGCTGGTGCTCAACCGTGAGATGCGGGCGCGCGGATTCTGGCGTGCCGTCTTTTTCTTTCCCGTTCTCCTGTCCCCGGTTGTGGTGGCGTTGATCTGGAAATGGATCCTCCAGCGCAATGGAGTGCTGAATGCCATGCTGGTGCCGCTCGGCATCGAGCCTGTGCTCTGGCTCGTTGAGCGGCAATGGGCCATGTTCTGGGCAATCTTCGTTGCGATCTGGGCACATCTCGGATTTTACACGCTCATTCTTCTGGCGGGTCTTCAGGCCATTCCGCGCGACCTTTACGAGGCGGCGGAAATGGACGGCACGTCGCGCTGGCGGGCATTGACGCGCATTACGCTTCCGCTTTTGTGGCCCAGCCTCGTCGTCGTCATCCTGCTGGCGCTCATTCGTGCGGTGCAGGTTTTCGATGAAGTCTTCGTGCTGACCGGCGGCGGACCGGGAACGGCGACACTGTTTCTGGTCCAGTATATTTACGAAACGGGTCTGGCTCAGCAGGTCCGCAATCTGGGGCTTGCATCGGCCGCTTCGATTCTCATGGCCCTTGTGCTGATCGTGCTTACGCTCTTGCAGCTTTTAGCAGCGGCGCGACGCGAGCGAAGGGAGAACCGATGAGCAGCATAGCTCGCTTTCTCACGCGTCGCCGGGGCGGACGAGCCTGGCATTTCACCGATGTGCTGGCCTGGGTCTGGTTGCTTACAGGGCTGGTCCTCATGTTCGGGCCGGTTTTATGGCTGGGCCTGTCTTCCTTCAAGACTCGCGCGGCGTTGACGGAGTTTCCGCCAACCCTTTTGCCGTACGAGACGCGCATGGTGGATGTGGAGGGCTTTGATGAACCTTTGCCGCTCTACCGGGTAACGACCGAGGACGGGCAGAAGCATCGGATGGTTCAGGTTCGCCGCATCGGCGCTGTGGCGCAGATGGCCGATCCGGACGCGCCGGACGAGATTGTCCGAGTGCCCCTCGATGCTCGCGAGCCGGTTCGAGACTTGCACCTTGCCACGGAAAACTATTCCGAGCCTTTCGAGAGGCTCGATTTCCTGCGCTACTTTTACAATTCAGTTTTCGTGACGGTGGTGGCGACTGTCATCACCTTGATCGTCAATTCCATGGCCGCCTTTGCTCTTGCCAAATACGAGTTCAAGGGGCGAACGGCCGTCCTCGGGATCATTCTTGTCACGCTGATGGTGCCGCTTTCTGTCATCATCATCCCACTCTTTTCGGTGATCAACGGCCTGAACCTCTTCAACAGCCTCTGGGGCGTCATTCTGCCCACCGTGGCTACGCCGACGGGCGTATTCCTGCTGCGGCAATACATGCTGACCATTCCGGACGAGCTGCTGGAAGCAGCCCGCATGGACCATGCTTCGGAATGGAGGATTTATTGGCGCATAGTGTTGCCGCTTGCCATGCCAGCGCTTGCTGTACTTGCCATTTTTTCGGTCATGTGGCGCTGGAACGATTTTCTGTGGCCGCTGATCGTTCTGTCGGACCGGGAACTCTATACGATCCAGGTGGGGCTTAATTCCTTCCAGGGGCAGCTAAATGTGCAATGGCATTACGTGCTCGCCATGACGGTGGTGAGCTTGCTCCCGGTGGTGGCGATCTTTGCCTTCCTGCAGCGGTTCATTACCAGCGGCATCGCCTCCACCGGAATAAAATAGGCCGAAGCGGAAATGCGCATATGAGCCAGCTTGAACTGAAAAACATCAGTAAATCCTTTGGTCCGGTCGCGGCGCTCCGTGGTGTCGACCTGGATGTAAAGGACGGGGAACTGGTCGTTTTTGTCGGCCCTTCCGGTTGCGGAAAGTCGACGCTGCTGAGGATCATCGCCGGTTTGGAAAGAGCGACCTCCGGCGAGGTGATTCTGGATGGAAAGGTGGTGAACGACATCGCCGCGGCTGATCGAGGGCTGGCCATGGTCTTCCAGTCCTATGCGCTTTACCCGCATATGAGCGTGCGCCAGAATCTTTCCTTCGGGCTGGAGAATACCGACACTCCCCGGGCGGAAATCGACAGTCGCGTCGCCGAGATCGCGCGGATGCTGCGGATCGAGGAGCTCCTGAACCGAAAGCCCAGGCAACTCTCGGGCGGCCAGCGCCAGCGGGTGGCCATCGGACGTGCGATGGTGCGCCGGCCGGGTATTTTCCTGCTCGACGAGCCGCTTTCCAATCTCGACGCCGAACTGCGCGTCAGCATGCGCGCGGAGCTTGCTGCCCTGCACAATCGCCTCTCCGCCACGATGATATATGTCACCCATGACCAGACCGAAGCCATGACGCTGGCCGACCGCATCGTGGTGCTCCGGGACGGCCAGGTGGAGCAGATCGGAACGCCGCTGGAGCTTTACAACCGCCCGGTCAATCGCTTTGTCGGCGGCTTCATCGGCGCGCCGCACATGAACTTCCTAGAAGGCCGGTTTGCAGGTGGTGAAGACGGCCGGGCGCGGGTCGAGCTCGATGGCGGGCATGATCTTCTATTGCCTGTCCTCGCAAGGCGGGCCGGGGAGCCTGTCACGATCGGCATTCGCCCCCATCAGATGGAAGCAGGCGGGGGTGAAGGCAGGGCCGGCATTCCCGTCATCGTCAAGCTGGTCGAGGCACTCGGCCCCGAAACCATCATTTACGCGGAAGCGGCGGGCCAGCGCGACATTGTGGCGGCCGTGCCGGGTCAGCGGCCGGTCGCCAGCGGTGACAGGATCGTCTTCACCTTCGATGAAAAAGATCTGCACGCATTCGATGCGGAGGGGCGAAGGATCGCCGACGCATCCTGATGGCCGCTCCGTCTGGCGGAAATGAGTTAAAGACTATGCCGCCGCCTTCTCCGGGAAGAGATCCAAAAGCCCGTCAGCAGAAGCCTTCGCCACACCGCGTTCGGTGATGAGGCCGGTGACAAGCCGGGCCGGGGTGACGTCGAAAGCTGGATTGGCAGCGGGGGTCATCTCGGGCGAGATACGCACCTGCGTGATCTCGCCGCTCTCGGTGCGGCCCCAGACAAGCGACACCTCATCTTCTGAACGCTCTTCTATGGGAATTTCCTTTACACCGTCGCGCACCGTCCAGTCGATGGTGGGCGAGGGGAGGGCGACATAGAATGGCACGCTATTGTCCTTCGCGGCCAGCGCCTTCAGGTATGTGCCGATCTTGTTGCAGACATCGCCGTGTGCGGTCGTGCGGTCCGTTCCGACAATCACCATGTCGATCATGTCGTGCTGCATCAAATGTCCGCCCGCATTGTCGACGATAAGCGTGTGGGGAACGCCGTGACCGGCCATCTCCCAGGCGGTAAGATGCGCACCCTGATTGCGAGGACGGGTCTCGTCCACATAGACGTGCACCGGGAGGCCTTCCTCGCTCGACAGGTAGATGGGCGCGGTGGCGGTGCCATAATCGACCGTTGCCAGCCAGCCGGCATTGCAATGGGTGAGAATATTGACCGGTTCGCCTGGCTTCTTGCGAGCGGCAATCTCCTTGATGATCGCAAGCCCATGGCGTCCGATTGCACGGTTGAGTTCCACATCCTCGTCGGCGATTTCGGCCGCTCGTGCGTAGGCGGCGGCGGCGCGTTCGGACTCGGGAAGAGGCCGCAGCGTGGCCCGCATAGCATCGAGCGCCCAGCGCAGATTGATGGCCGTCGGCCGGGTGGCATGCAGCGTCTCCCACACCCCATCGAGCGAGGCATCGGATGGATCCTCGCGCATCCGGATCGCCACGCCATAAGCGGCGGTCACCCCGATGAGAGGCGCGCCACGCACCCACATGTCGCGGATGGCCGTGGCAATGCCTTCGACCGTGCGCACATTCTCCACCCGGAAATCGTGCGGGAGCCAACGCTGATCGATGAGATCGACCGACCATCCATCCTCGTTCAGCCAGATGGTCCGGTAGTGTGTGCCTGCAACTTTCACGACGTCATCTCCTGTTGCGGCTAGCGATCTATCTGAGTGCGGCGGCGATGTTGCCGCCATCGACGGTCGTCACGTCGGCTGTGGTGCGCTCTGCCAGTGCCTGGTGCAAAAAGGCCTGAGCCACGTCTTCGGCGCGCACTTCAAGACCGAGCAGGTTACCCCCCATATAGTCTTTCTCCGAAACGCCGCGAGCCTTGGCACGGCTGGCGATCATATCATCCGTCAAAAGGCCGGACCGAATCCGGTCCGCGTTAACGGCATTGGAGCGGATACCCAGCGCACCGTAATCGAGCGCATATTGGCGGGACAGGAACAACGTGGCCGCTTTCGGCAACCCATATGCGCCGAAATTTGCTCCCGGATTGACCGCCTGCTTGGACGTGTTGAACAGGAGCACCCCACCGGTCTTCTGCATCTGGAAGAGGCGCACGGCATTCTGTGCCACGCTCTGATGGGCAAAGAAGTTGATTTCGAAGCTTTTGCGCAGCGTCGCTTCATCGAGTTCACCGATCCGGCCCTCCAAGGCCGCACCGGCATTCGAGATGGCGATATCGACCCCGCCATAGGTTTCGACTGCCCGGTCGAAGGCCGCGCGTATGGCGGCTGCGTCCGTGACATCCGCTCCCACCCCGATGGAGGCATTTCCCGCCTCCCGAGCCGTCGCTTCAGCCCGTGCGGCGTCAAGGTCGACCACCACCACATGCGCCCCCTGGGCGGCAAACAGCTTTGCCGTTGCAGCGCCGATGGCGCCTGCGCCGCCTGTTATCAGCATCACCTGCCCTGAAAGGGGCTTCGGCTTGTTGGCGGCAAGTTTCGCCTGCTCCAGCGACCAGTATTCGAGTTCGAACAAGTCGGAAAGGGCGAGCGGCCGGAAAGAGCCGATCGCCTCAGCGCCCGTAACGGCTTCGATCAGCATTTCCCCGACCTCTGCGGCGATCTTCGCCTCTTTGGCGCTGCGGCCGTGGCCGAAGAGCCCGAGGCCACGCACGAGTGTCAGCCGGGGCATGGGATCGAGCATGGTGCGGGGCACGTCATCGCGCGCATTGTTGGTCTCGAAGTAGTCGCGGTATCGGGAAGCGAACGCCGATACGCTCTCGCGGATGATGTCGCCGTAATCTTCCAGCTTGCTCGCATCCGGTGCAGGCAGCACCAGCGGTCCCGTCTTGATGCGGATGGACAGGTCCGGTGTGGAGACGCCACGTGTGGCCAGTTCTTCGGCGGTCTCCGCATTCACATATTCGAGAATTTTGGGCGACGTACGGAAATCACAGATCATGCGGCCGAATTGGCCCTCGCCCTGGTCGATTGCCACCGCGCCGCGAAGATATGGAGCGATCTCGGCAGGTTTCGCAATCGCCTGAGGAAGAGCGACCGGAGTGAAAGGAGTGTTGCCCTGCGCCTCGACGTACTCTTCAGCCATTGTTACGAATTCGATCATCAGGCTGTAGGCTTCCTTCGCTGTCTCGGCGAAGGTGAAGATGCCGTGCTTGTCGAGGATCAGACCCTCCACGGAAGGGTCGGCATCGTAAATATCGGCGGCTGCCTTGGCGAGATCGAAGCCGGGCTTGATATAGGGCACGAAGCCCAGCCGTTTGCCGAAGACAGCACGGCAGAGCTCTTCGCTGTTCTCCTGATCGACCAGCGCAAGTATGGCTGTGGAGTGCGTGTGATCGACGAATTTGTGCGGCAGGAACGCGTGCAGCAGCGTCTCGATCGAGGGGTTGGGAGCGTAGGGGTCGACGAGGTTTGCCCGCTGCATGGCGACCATTGCCTCATCGGAAAGGGAATCCAGCTCGCGGGCAGCCAAAAGTGGGTCGAGCTTCACCGCTGGCAGGCCGGCCGGTTCGATGATGCCCATGTCCCAGCCGCTGCCTTTGACGCAGAGCACATCCCACTCCTGGCCCAGAATGTCGCGGGAACGCGTTTTCAGAGAGGTGTTGCCGCCGCCATGCAACACCAGCCGTGGCTCGCCGCCCAGAAGGCGAGTCGTATAGACCCGCAGCGCCATGTCGCGCCCAATGCCCTTTGCGGCATAATCGCTGATGAGAGCTTCGGCTTCCTTGTCGTTCCACAAATTGCGCATTGTCATTCCGTTCGGTTCCAGAGCTTATATTAAGCGGACGCCGGGGCTGGCGTTTCAACACCAGCCGCCACGTTCGCTCGTTCGAGAAGGCGGGCCGCCATGCGCGCGGTAAGCACGAGGTGAGTGGCAAAGCGACCGTTGATCGCCGCCAGCAATGGCTCGAACTTCTCGTCTTCCTGCACCACCATAAGTCGCTTTGGGATGGCCTTGACGGCATCGAAATCGGCGGAGATGACGCGGCGATTGTAGTCGCAATCGAGCTGCGTCCCATCGGCAGCAATCACCTGCCCGGCGATCACGCCAACAGCGCCCATCGAGCGGAGCTTTGCAAGCTCTTGGCGCCCGAGCGCTCCGCACCGGACCGCATGGCTGTCCTCGTCGAGTGTGCCCACCGTGAAAAGCGCAAGATCGCACTCGCTGACGCGCTCCAGCTGCTCACGAATTACCGGCTCCGCACGCAACTCCCCGGCAAGGCGTTCCGAACTCAGCACGAGCGGCGCATAGAAATTCAACCCCCTGGCATTGAGGCGACGGGCGATTTCCATGATGCATTGGTCCGGCCGGTAAGCGTAGGGTGAGCCCAGATTGCCGCAAAGTTCTACGACAGTGACGTCTCGAAGGTCGGCGTGGGACATCACGTCAGCGATGGCGTAGATGGTGCGGCCCCAGGCGACGCCCACCCGGTCACCATTCCCAACCATCTCGAGAAAAACGCTTGCGGCCAGCTTCGGGATTTCGCTCGCCGCATCGGGGGAAAAGTCTCCCTCGCGCGAGAGCCAGACGCCGTCGAGCCCGGAGGCATCCTCAAGGCGCCGGGCCATCATGTCCGCGCGGAAGAGATCGGTCGACGTCGAGATGTTCACGATCCCCGCCTCGCGTGCACGACGCAGATGAAGCGCGACCGATGCGCGCGAAATCCCGAGGCGCTGCGCCACTTCATCCTGCCGCAGCCCATGTGTGTAATAGAGCCACGCCGCCTTGTGGATGATCTGGTCTGCCGAACGAAATGCCATCAGCGGTCCGCTCTGTCCGGTCGTGTTCGCGCCACGTAGCGAGACCGGACGATCCCGATGTGCGATCTAAAGCGCCGCATGTCAGCGGCGTCTGACATTATTCACGATCGTTGACAAAAATCAATCGCAGGACCGCCTGCAGAAGTAACGGTGACGAAAAAGGCTGGAGCGTGGAGCTCCAGCCTCATATCTTTGGCTCCGCAGACAAGGCGGAGGAAATTTTGTCGGTCGATCAGTAACCGCGCGGGCAGGCAGCGGTGTATCTGCGGCCATATTCGTCGCGGTAGACGCACTGATTGGCGCCTTCGGAGGCGCGCCCGATCAGAGCGCCGGCAATCGCACCGGCCGCACCGCCGACGATCGCGCCTTCCACCTCGTCGCCTGCCACTGCCGCGCCGAGGGCTGCACCGCCCAGGCCGCCTACGGTCGCACCCTGCTGCGTTGGCGTACAGGCGGCAATCGGAATAAGCAACGGTGCTAAAAGAATAAGCTTTTTCATGGGTCTCTCCAATTTGGCACTGCACCGGACACAATTCGCATTGAGGCATTTTGTTCCGGATGCACAAGCTTGGGGATGCTCTCCTGTTGGTTGATTCCCGTCAAGCAACTCTCGATGAACGCCGTAAATCTTTTGGAAACCTCGCGCCTTCGACTCAATTTTGCCCGCTGGGAGGTGATTTGTGTCACATTTACAGAGGTTTTGCGGTATTCACGGTCTTGGCGCTTTACCAGCCCGCCTCGGTGATCTCGCGATCGATCCGATCGTGCCGACACAGCCGCCATGCCCTCGATCATCATTTTGTGCCGCGATTGTGAAATGCCGGGTGTTCCACCTGAATGAAAAATGCTTTAGCAGGCCCCACAACGTCACGTTGGGCTGGCGTATTGGCACGCTGCGGACGCATCAATAAGATGCGCGGCGGCTCACCTCACGCCTGCACGAGCAGCTCCTTTGGGGCGCTGGCATGACAAAACCATAAGAAGAGCGCCCATGTTCGTCTCGTTCTTTCCACGACCGCACCTGTTCTTTTCGTCAGCCTTTGCATGGAGCGTTCTGGCGGTTCTCTTCTGGTACTTCGGGGGACGGGATCTTGGCACCGTTTTTGGTCTGCCTCCTCTTCCCGAAGGAGAAGTCCCTGTCCTCGGCGTGCAGGTGTTTTGGTCGGCACCGTTCCTGTGGTTCTACATCTATTTCGCGGTGGCGGTTGCTCTCTTTTATACGTTCTGGAGCTTTTTCGCGCCGCATCCCTGGCAACGCTGGTCGGTGCTCGGGTCGGCATTGATCATTTTCGTCGTGTACTTCCAGGTCCAGGTCAGCGTCGCGGTCAATAATTGGTATGGGCCGTTCTGGAACTATGTTCAGGGCATTCTGTCGGGAGAGGTGACGACCACAAACGCCGAATTTTACGACTATATCGCGAGCTTTGCGGGTCTGGCGCTGGTCGGCATGAATGTCGCGGTTCTCAATGCCTTCTTCGTCAGTCACTGGATTTTTCGCTGGCGCAACGCCATGAACGACTATTACATGTTCCATTGGGACAAGTTGCGCCACATTGAAGGTGCCTCGCAGCGTGTGCAGGAAGACACGATGCGCTTCTCCCAGATCATGGAGGGGCTGGGAGTCTCCTTCATCGATTCAATCATGACGCTTATCGCGTTCATGCCGGTTCTGGTGCGGCTTTCAGTCAATGTGGGCGCGCTGCCCCTGGTGGGGGTTATTCCACACCCCCTCGTCTTCGCCGCGATCACATGGTCGGTGCTGGGGACCATCGGGCTGGTTCTAGCCGGCTACAGGCTGCCAGGTCTCGAATTCCGCAATCAGCGTGTGGAGGCAGCCTACCGCAAGGAACTTGTCTATGGCGAGGATGACGCGAACAGAGCGCAGCCGCCCCAAGTGAGCGAGCTTTTCGACAATGTGCGCAGGAATTATTTCCGGCTCTTTTTCCACTATGTCTATTTCAACGTGGTGCGTTACACATATTTGCAGGCGAACGGGATTTTCTCCATCCTCATTCTTGGGCCGTCCATTGTTGCCGGCACGATCACGCTAGGTCTGCTCAACCAGATCAACTATGCGTTCAGCCAGGTTACCGGTTCATTCCAGTTTCTCGTCAATTCCTGGTCGACGATCGTGGAACTGCTCTCGGTCCACAAGCGCCTGAAGGCGTTCGAGGCGGCCATCAAGGGCGAACCGCTTCCGGATATCGATCTTCGCTACTTGAAGCGCGAGCAGCGCGGCGTTGAGCCGGAGGATCAGCCGGCAACCTGACGCGATGACGATCAGCCGTCGCTGGCGCGGGCCGGAGCCTCTGCAGCATCGGCCCGAAATTCTGAATCGATTTTCGGAAGCACGATGTGTCTATTCAGTTAGATAGCGCGTCCTTGTACGTCCGAAAAAGGCGCACGGCGCGCTAGCCCGATGCCGCCCTGTCAAGATATTCGCGATAGCTGACGCAGCGCACATCGGCCTGCACGCACACCTTTTCGGCGAAGCGTTCGAGCGCGCGCCAATAAGCGCCATCATTCATCAGCGTGAAATGGAAACCGAGTTGCAGCGGCGTACGGCTGCCGTTGTATTCGCGTTCGAAGGCAGCGAGAAAGGCATTGTAGGCGCGCTGCTCGAAGGTTCCGCTCTCTTCCGGCCGCTCCTGCCCGCCCGAATGGCGCACATAGAGGTTGTAATCCATGGCAATGAGCCGTTTCTCGGCAGGACCTTCCGGAATGAGGGGTAGTGAGAAACGGATGACACCATTGCGGTCGACCGGTCGCTCAGGGCCTGAAGAAACCGTACTGGCGTCATAACGTAGTCCCTGATCGGCAAGGGCGTGAAAGAGGTTCTCGTTCGTCGAGAGATAGGGCGCGCGGAAGCCAATGATTTCACTCTCCGCGAAGGCGTGCCATTCCTGCGGTTTGCCGTCAATTCCGTTGATTTCCCAAGCATTCCGCAGGATCGATTGAAATGCGTCGAACTCCTGCTTCCAATCCGCGACGCTCCAGGCGCTGCCGTTGAAATGGCCGCAGCCATGGCTCGCGATCTCATGACCGTCATTGCGTGCTTGCCAGATCTGGCCGAGGCGCTGCTGAACTTCTTCGCGCGATTGGCCATAGCCGACATTGGATCGGGCGGACTTCACCCCAGGTGCGTCATAGGCGTCGCGGGTCTCGTGGGTGAGAAGGTAAACACAGGAAAGAAAATAGGTGAAATGAGCGCCGGTACGTTCCGCAAGTGCGCGGCTGCGTTGCCACTGCTCGATGAACGAGGCGCCGTCAAAGGAGATGATGACGTATTGCGGCTCCGGCACGCGTATGTCCTGTTGTGCAAAGGCAACGGAGGGGAGCAGCAGAGAAACCGCAAGTGCGGGGAGGCGGGAAAAGAAAGACATGGGATGCCCACAAACTGGAAACAGGCATCCCGGCTATGAGCCAATTGTGGCGCAAGTGGACGCGAGACGAAGCTTTTCAACAGCTTGGTTTCACGAATACGGGCGGTAGATCGAGGTTCGCACCTCTTGTGCGCCGACCGGTATGAGCGTGCGGACGAATATTCCCGGTGTGGTTCACACAGGTCCGAAAAGGGGGTACTCTCATATCGTTACAGACCGACAAGAAATGTGAAATAAGAAAAGGGGAAGCAAGTGGCAAATGATGGTTTTTCACAGCGCTGGCAGGAATTTCGCCCATCCAAGGCGGTCTGGTTCTGGTCTTGCGCAGCCTGCGTCGTCTTGACGATGATTCTTGGCTTTACCGTTGGCGGTTGGGTTACCGGCGGTACGGCCAGAACCATGGCCGCACAGGCAACCGAGGATGCTCGCGAGCAGCTTGTCGCGGCTATCTGCGTGGAAAGGTTTGTCGCCGCACCGAACGCGGCGGATAGCTTGGCGGAGTTGAAGGAAGCAAGCTCCTGGGACCGGGATGACCTGATCGAGGATGGTGGCTGGATCGCTATCTCCGCTTTGGAAGAACAGGTGTCAGGGGCGGCTGATCTGTGCGCCGAAAGGCTCGTTGCGCTGGAAGAGATTCCCGCTCGCATG
This sequence comes from Phyllobacteriaceae bacterium, assembly GCA_029279965.1. GTDB lineage: Bacteria > Pseudomonadota > Alphaproteobacteria > Rhizobiales > Rhizobiaceae > Chelativorans. Next base: position 584 of record JAJUHJ010000071.1, on the reverse strand, counting down.
ATGGAGTCCGACGCGCCGGGCATCGCCGAAGACGGATAGGACAATGGCAGATGCGCCTCCCGAACGTCGGGAGGCGCTCCTGTGTCTGCACGGTAAATGTCAGCGAATCCGTCATTCCCCTTCCATGCGCGTAAAATTGCGTTAAAAGGCGGGCAGAAATGCCGGACGGGAGGTGCCGGCCAAAAGCGGGAAGTTCATGTCAGACGACAGTTTCATCCGCGAAGTCAACGAAGAGCTTCGCCGGGACCAACTCAAGGGGCTGTGGCAGCGCACGGGGTCGATCATTATCGGCGCTGCCGTGGTGATCGTTCTCGCCACTGCAGGCTATGTCGCCTACGATCACTGGTCTACTTCACGCGCCAACAGCTCTGGTGATGCCTTTGCGCAAGCATTGGACCTTGGCGAGGAAGGCAATACTGAGGAAGCCCTGGCCGTGCTGGAAGAGCTCGAGGCATCCGGCTACGGTGCTTATCCGATGCTTGCCAAGCTTCGCGCCGCCACGTTGCTCGCCCGAAACGGCGAACCGGAGGAGGCGGTTGCCAAGTTCGATGCCGTGGCCAATGACTCCTCCCACCCCGATGCAC
>JAJUHJ010000070.1 GCA_029279965.1 Phyllobacteriaceae bacterium | reverse complement strand
GCCGGTCTTGAACTCGCCCTTGAAGTCGGCGCACCACAGATCGTTGGGAAGAGCGGCCTGCGACAGCGGCGTGCCCTCGGCCTTGTTCGCTCGTCGCCTCTTGCGGGCCCGGCTCACAAGGCCGTGACGGTCGAGCACGGCCCGGAGACATAGGTAACAGATTGTACCTAAGACATGGGTGACAACCTCGCTCGTGACGAGGCTTGTCGATTGTCTGCAAGGTTCTCTGCTCCAGATCGAGCCTGGGCCACAGGCGCGCCGAGAAGAGCCTGAGTGCAGCGCGCTCGTCGTAGCGGCCTGCGACGCCTGGTCTTCCCGTTACGCCTTCGGCTCGTTGCCCATTGCGACTGCAAATTTGCGCATTAGCCGGACGAGTTCGTCGACCTCGTGCGGGTCCCAATTTGCAAAGACGGCAAGGGCCATTCGCTCGCGGGCCGCGTCGATCTTGTCGGTCATCGCCTTGCCTTTGGGCGTCACGGCGGCTTCATTCACACGGCGGTCGGCAGCACTCTGCCTCCGCTCCACAAGACCAAGGGTTTCAAGTTTCGCCACCTGACGGCTGACGGTGGTGTAATCCCGGCCAGCCCGGTCGGCCAGTTCCACGATGCCGATCGGCCCCAGCCGTTCGATCCCGACCAGCAAAGGAAAGAGCGCGCGATCGAGCGCTATTCCGGCCTCCTGTACCAGCGTCTCGTCGCGTTGAGGCCGGTTCATCAGGCTCACAATTTCGATAAGCGCTCCGTGCAGTTCGCGGATCTGCCGGCTGATATGTGTATTTTTCACATTTTTTGTTGACGCCATGTCTTGCCTCCTATTATGTGCATAATACACATATGGAGACCGACATGACAAACGATTTTGCCGCAGATGTCCTCATCTGCGGGGCGGGAGCGGCTGGCCTGACGCTGGCGATCGATCTGGCACGCCGCGGCGTATCGTTCCGGCTGGTCGAGAAGATGGCGAGACCATTTCCGGGCTCGCGCGGGAAGGGCATACAGCCGAGAACGCAGGAGATCTTCGAGGATTGCGGCATTCTCGACAGGATCGTTGCGGCCGGCGGGATCTATCCGCCGATGCGCAGCTATCGCGATGACGGCGGCTTTGTTGAAACGGACTTCGGCGAGAGGCACGAGCCGACGCCGGCGGAGCCGTATCAGATCCCGCTAATGATCCCGCAGTTCCTGACGGAGCGGATCATGCGGGAAAGACTGGCCGAGTTGGGCGGCCGAGCAGAGTTCGGCTGCGAACTGATCGCATTCGAGCAAGACGCGCACGGCGTTACGGCACGTCTTGCCGGCGCGAAGGGCGAGGAGACGGTGCGCGTGCGCTATCTCGTCGGCGCGGACGGGGGGCGCAGCTTCGTGCGGCACACGCTTGATATCGATTTCCCCGGCAAGACATTGGACGTGTGCGCCGTGGTCGCCGATGTCGAACTGACGGGGCTCGATCGGAATGCATGGCACCGGTTCAATGATGGTGACATGCAGCACATGATGATGATGTGCCCCTTGGCGGGAACAGATTTTTTTCAGATCCAGGCTCCCATCCCACCGGATCGCGAGATCGACCTTTCACCGGAAAATCTTCAACGGATGATCCGCGAAAGAACAGCGTGTGATGATATTCGTGTGCACTCGGTCGCCTGGGCTTCCGCCTATGCAATGAACGCGCGACTGGCCGAGCGCTATCGTGTCGGCCGCGTCTTTCTCGCTGGCGATGCCGCCCACATCCATCCGCCCACGGGCGGGCAAGGCCTCAATACCAGCGTTCAGGACGCCTACAATCTTGGCTGGAAGATCGCAGCTGCGATCGGCGGTGCTGACGATCTGTTGCTCGACACCTACGAAGCGGAACGTCGGCCCGTCGCGGAAGACATGCTCGGTCTTTCAACCCGGCTTCTCCAGGCGGGAAAGCGCGGCGAGATGCGGCGCGGGCGCGAGGTGCGCCAGCTCGATATCGGTTATCCGGAATCGCCGCTCTCCGTAGAACGGCCGGAACGTCACAGAGGCTTGCGGGCTGGAGAGCGCGCGCCCGACGCTCCGATCCAGGGGGCGGCGGGCCAACCATCAAGATTGTTTCAGTTGTTCAAGGGACCGCACTGGACGCTGCTTGTCTGCGACAGAAGGGAGCCGGTGGTTACACCCCGTGCGGGACTGCATATCCACCATATCGGCCAGAAAGGCGATGTCATCGATTGGGACAGCCATGTTCGCGACGCTTACGGATTGGCGCCAAACGACTGCGCGTTGATCAGGCCCGACGGATATGTCGGTGCGATCCTTACCCTGAATGCGGAGGGATCAGCGCAGCTCGCATCCTATCTGGACCGCATCGGGCTGCCCTCTTGCGGGGAGGACGCGACATGATTGCCGCGTCGATCTCAGCGACCGGGCCGGCTCCCGCCGTAGCCGAATGGGCCACTCCAGTGACGACACCGGGTGAAGGGCTGGTTCCGCACAGGGCCGGCCGACATCATCAGCCGCATGGTCCGATCGCACACCAAAGCCATGAATTGGGAAGGGTATGATATGAACACCACGCCCCTGCCCACTGCCGGAGCAAAAGCGCTTGATTGGCAGCATATTCTGCCGGTTTTCGTGATCGTCTGCACTTACGCTGCAGGCACCGCTGCAGTTTTGCCGGTTCTGCCCTTCCACATCCGTGGGATGGGAGGCTCTCCCCTTGTCCTCGGTATCATCATTGCGGCGGAAGCCGTCGGTCAGTTCGCCTCCGCTCCCGTTCTCGGCCAGCTTTCGGATCGCTTTGGCCGCAAGCGTATTTTGCTGGTGAGTCAAATTGTTGCGGCGACAAGCCTTCTGCTGCTCGCCTTCGCCCCCAGTCTCGTTTTCATCTTGCTCGCCCGCGCGATGTTTGGCCTGACGGCGGGCAACATTTCGGTGACCGCCGCGTATGTCGCGGACCATACAGATCCCGGGAACCGAAGGCACGCCATGGGCATCCTCATGGGTGGTGCCGGCCTGGGCGGAATCGTCGGCGCGGGATTTTCGGGCCTCCTGTCCGATACGTCATTGATAGCCCCGATCCTCGCCGCACTCGGACTGGTGCTTCTCTCGATCATCGTAACGGTTTTCCGGCTGAAAAATGCGAAGAGCCTGCGACACCCCGACGATCCGCCCCAAGGCGAAAAAGCTTCGTTTCCTGCGATGTTGTCACCCGTGATCAGAATTCTCGTCGTCGTGATGCTTTGCCACTGCTTCGCCTACGGCATGTACATCTCGCAGATGCCGGTTTTTCTTGGGGATACGTTCATCTGGAACGGACATGCCTTCGGCGCGAAGGAACTGAGCTATCTCATCATGGCCGATGGCGCGGTGAACATTCTCGTCCAGCTCTTCGTACTGGGATGGCTGGGAAGATATTTGGCGGAGCGCCAACTGATCCTGCTGATCTTCGCCCTCATCTGCACCGGATTTCTCACGGCCGGTCTCGCCACCACGATCCCGGTGCTCGTCCTGGCGGTTCTGCTTGTCAGCACCGGAGATGCGCTCGCAAAACCCACCTACCTTGCGGCGCTTTCCGTGCATGTCTCGCCGCAGCGGCAGGGGATCGTCCTGGGCGCCGCTCAATCCCTGGTCGCAATGGCGGATATCGTCTCTCCCATTCTGGGAGGTTTCATTCTGGGATATTCGCTTTATGGCGTCTGGATTGGCGTCGCCATGGCCATGGCGCTCGCAGGAGCAGGTATAGCCATGACCCGCCTTCCCCGCCGCAGCGAGATCATGGCTTAACACTGGCGGACTCGCCTTCAATCTCCAGGGCAGCTCGCTTCGCGTGCAGTCGTTCTGTGGCTGAATTCCCGGCCAGAGTGGATGCGGCGAGGCGTCAGCACAAAGCCGACCGGAATTCTCGCCCATCTGTCGTCACAATGGATTTGCAACGCTACGGCATCCCAGAATCGCCGATGAATTTTGAGAGGATCAACCATTGAAGAGCGCGACGAGACTTACCCTGATTGCAGCCACCATCTGTCTGCTTCCGATTGCAACGGCGCAAGCAACCGATCCGGCAGCAGTCGCCGAGATCGTTGACCGCCAGATCAAGCCGTTGATGGAGGAATACGACATCCCCGGAATGTCGGTGGCCGTAACCGTCGATGGCAAGGCGCACTTCTTCAATTATGGGGTGGCTTCCCTCAACACGCAGACGCCTGTGACCGAGGACACGCTGTTCGAGATCGGCTCGGTGAGCAAGATCTTCACATCGATGCTGGGAACGTATGCAGAAGCCGTCGGAAAGTTGTCGTTAAGCGATCATCCCGGCGACTATCTTTCCGAGTTGGCAGGCAGTACTTTGGATCGCGCGACCCTGCTTCACCTCGCCACCTATACGGCTGGCGACCTGCCATTACAGTTCCCCGACACCGTTGCAAGCAATGCAGAGGCGCCGACTTATTTTGCGCAACTTGAACCGGGTGGCGCTCCAGGTAAGCAGCGGCGCTATTCCAATCCGAGCATTGGCCTTTTCGGACACATCACGGCTCTGGCGATGGGAGGCGATTTCTCCGATCTGGTCGACGAGACACTCTTCGGCCCCTTGGGCCTTGAAAGCAGCTTCATCGACGTACCGGAAACAGAGATGGAACGGTACGCCTGGGGGTACAACAGCCAGAAGAATCCCGTCAGGGTCAATCCGGGGGTTTTTGATGCTGAAGCCTATGGCGTCAAATCCACCGCCACCGATCTGATCCGTCTCGTTCAGGCCCACATTCATCCCGACGGTTTCGACGAGATAATGCGCCAAACCATCGAAGCCACTCAGGTCGGCTATTTCAAGATAGGGGAAATGGTGCAGGGAATAGGATGGGAGCAGTATCCCTACCCGATCACTCTCGACCGGCTGCTGGCGGGCACTTCAAGGACCATGGCGATGGAGGTCAACGCGGCCACCGAGCTGACGCCGCCGCTGGTCCGCTCCGAGCCGACCCTGTTCAACAAAACAGGGTCAACGAACGGCTTCGGTGTTTATGTCGCCTTTGTCCCGGATCAGAACGTCGGTGTGGTGATGCTGGCGAACAAGAATTACTTCATTCCGGCTCGTCTGGAGGCAGCGCACGCCATTCTCACGGCGTTGAGCGACTACAGCATCGGCCCGAAAATCTGAACCGATTTTCGGAAAGGACGATCTGTAGATTCAATGAAATAGCGCGTCCTTGTGCGTCCAAAAAGACGCACGGCGCGCTAGCCTCATCGACAAGGTCCGGATCGCCAGGTGCAGACCGCCGACATCAGCCTATTCCATCGCCGCTATAGGTGTCGGCGGTGCAGGTCATCCTGCCGTCCGCCGGCGCGCCACGATCCAGATTTCCCGGCCGATGCTGTAGAACGATCGCTCTGCATCTATCCGGTCAAGTTTGTCCGGTCTGATTCAGCCCACCCGCGGCATCGCCATACAGCATGTGAAGGAGAGACTCCTCGCGTTGGTTTTTGGCGCCAATAGCCTCGATTAACCGGGTTGCCGGATAGCCGCGCAGACCGACTTCGGTCGGACGTCCTGAGGAGATCATGGTGTAGATCGCGCGAACCGGGTAGGTGTGAATGCTTCGCACCTGTTTCGCAAGCGCATCGGCAGAAAGCCATGCCGGGAGATCGCTGAATACGCCCTCGTCGCGCACAGCCACTTCGACCCAGCAGAGATAAGTCTCGCCTGTCGGCCATTGCAGCGGCACGCCGGGCGAACCCATAGCCTGATCGTAAGGCGGAAGTGGTTCGACCCGCAAACGCAACACGTCCGGATGTTCGCACCAGGGCTGCGCAATGTCCTCGATCACATAAGCATGAAACGCTTCGGCCTGTGCGGCTCCCGCTTCCGCAACAAGGCCAATCACGAAGGTGGGCGTTGCCGGAGGCCCCTGCGCAATGTGATCGCCGATGCGGTCGACGAATGTGCGCGCGCGATTGGGAGGTGACAGCAGCGCGCCGATGCGGCCAATGAAGTTCCTCGTGTCGCTGGGAATGGATTCGCGGGCAACGGGATTGTTGCCGAAGGCGACCAGATCGCCCTTCGATGCAAACAGCGCATGGCCGATACCTTGAGGCTGAGCGCGTCGTGCCACTTCAAACGACACACCCTTCACTGTCGGCCAAAGGTCGGGCCGGTTGGATCCCAGGCGTAGCTGCCGGTACTGCCACATACCCCGAGCGCGAGCGAACATGATCCCGTGCACGTCGCGCCAGTAGTCCTCGCACACATCCTGCGGAATATCCGTACGCCACCAACAGAACGCCGTCAGCGAAAGTTCAGTTCTATTCTCGGTCTCGTTCGTGCCAACCGCATCGTTCAAGTCGTCCATTGCAGCCTCTCAATGCTGCTTTGCGTTCTTGCGCGTAAGCGGAGAACCTTCAGGCACGCAAAGTGTTTCGAAACCGGGCAGATCGATTTGACCGAGGCCGACGGCCGCGGCGAATCCTGACGGTTCAGGCCTCTTTACCAGCAGTGGCGACCCAGCCGCGAAAGGAAAAGGCGGCATAATACAGCGCGACATCTTGGAACCCCGCCTCGCGCAACAGGTCCTCTTCCTGTGCCGGCGTCAGCAATGTCAGACGTTCCATCATGGCCCTGCCTGTGGCCGCCGCTCTTGCCCAATCGAGCCCCTCACGAACGCTGAAGGCGACCGAGCGCGTTATCCAGCGCTCCGGGTCGGGGCCGGGCGCGGAGTGCTCCGCGATCACCAGCCTGGTGCCCGGCCCAAGCCGCCGGCGGATGTCCTTCAATGTCCGCAGTCGCTCGTCCCTGTCGAGATGATGCAGCGTGAGAAGGCAGGTTGCGCCGTCGAACGGTCCGGTGGGCGCCTGATCGACGGTGCCTTCGATCAGGTGGACGCGGTCGCAAACCGGTGCGAGCGTCTGGCGCGCGAGGTTCAACATGGCGGGTGAGGGATCAACGCCGGTGAAACGCCAGGCCGGCTGGGCCTCAGCCATGGCCTTGGTCTCCATGCCACCGCCGGCGCCGACAACGAGTATATGCGCGTCTTCCGGCGCCTCTTCGGCCAGAAGCAACATCGTCATGCGATGAAGATCTGCCAGTCCCGGCACCTTGCGCGGAGTGTTGGTCGCGTAGGAAACGACGGTGGCCGGGTTGGCGAAGGGTGCGTGCCTGTGATCCATGGCGACTATCCCGCCACCATCAGCGAACGGTGAATGGCCGGCGGGGCCGTCCGGCAAACCTCCCTTCAACGATGCTGATGTCGTAATTCATATGATCTCTCCTTGGCACGATCCAACGCCGCGACCGGCAGCGACGAAATCACGTATCTATCGGTGATACATAACTCTGTTTTTCTTTCGCATCAACAAAAGATACGAAATCGTTTATCGAACGATTCGGTCAGAATCCGTAACGGTCAGCGATGAACAAGCTACCCGCCTCTCTTCATCCTGCTGCACATGGACCAGGGGATGCACGGCTCATTCCAGCGGTGGGCGCAGCATGGGGACCAATCCCGCCGTGTTCCGGCCATGGCCGGGCCTGCGCGAAGCTGGTCTCATGCGCTCGGGAAAGTGCTCAGCGGAGGCTTCCGGGCGCGCTTTTGCTCGGCCTTCGGGCAGCCTTCCTTCAGCCAGCCATAAGGCTCGTCGACATTGGGCGCACAACCATTGTGATTGTCCCCCGGCTTGCCAGCGCGAGCACATTGTGGCAAAGCCCTGCGCACTCACCTGGACCCGGTGAAACTCCGGGTGGCTCTTCCGGCCGCCAATCCGCCGGATATTCCAAAAAAGCTTGCATCTTACCGATCCGGTTGCTGACACCGCCGAGATGATCGCTTGAATTGTGTAGTTGAATGCTCTCTATCGAAAGAATCCGCTATAACTGGCTCTCCAACATCCGTTCCGACGTTCTCGCGGGCATCGTCGTTGCTCTGGCGCTTATCCCCGAGGCCATTGGATTTTCCATTATTGCCGGTGTCGATCCACAGGTAGGACTATACGCCTCCGTCGTCATAGCGATCGTCATCTCCTTCACAGGCGGGCGGCCCGCCATGATTTCGGCGGCGACCGCTGCGACGGCGGTTCTCTTCGGTACGCTCGTACGCGAACACGGACTTCAATATCTTCTGGCAGCCACCATCCTCGCCGGCATCATCCAGATCATCGCGGGCTGGCTGCGCATCGGCTATATTATGCGGTTCGTTTCACGGTCGGTGATGACAGGCTTCGTCAACGCTCTTGCGATCCTGATCTTTATGGCGCAGCTGCCCGAGCTGATCGGCGTCACGTGGGAGACCTATGGACTGATCGCCGTTGGTCTGGCCGTCATTTACCTGTTTCCCAAGCTGACGACCGCGGTTCCGTCTCCATTGGTCTGCATCATCGTTTTGACCGCTCTCGCTCTTATGTTCGGCTTCGACATCCGTACCGTTGCCGATCTCGGTGAGCTCCCCGATGCACTGCCTGTCCTGCTTCTTCCCGATATCCCGCTCGACATTGAAACGCTTCTGATCATCCTGCCGACCTCGGTCGCCGTTGCCGCCGTGGGCCTTCTGGAAAGCCTTCTGACGGCTTCCATCGTCGATCAGATGACGGACACGAGCAGCGACAAGAATCGCGAGAGCATCGGCCAGGGCCTCGCCAACATTGCCAGCGGTCTTTTCGGCGGCATGGCCGGCTGCGCCATGATCGGGCAGTCCGTGATCAATGTGAAATCGGGCGGGCGCACCCGGCTTTCGACGCTGACGGCAGGCGCGTTCCTGCTGTTCTTGCTGATGGTCCTCGGTGATCTTGTGGGTCTGATCCCGATGCCTGCTCTCGTCGCCATCATGATCATGGTGTCGATCGGCACCTTCAGCTGGTCGTCGCTGGCCGACCTTCGTCATCATCCTCGCCGCTCCAGTATCGTTATGCTCGCCACGGTGATAACGGTCGTGGGAACGCACAATCTGGCGCTCGGCGTGGGTGTCGGCGTCCTGCTTTCTGGGATATTCTTTGCCTGGAAGGTCGCGCAGATCTTCCGCGTCACGTCCACGCTTGCAGAAGACGGCACGCATCGCCGATATCGCATCGAGGGTCAGATATTCTTTGCCTCGGCGGAGGACTTTCTTGAGGCTTTCGACTTCGCCGAGCCGCTTGAAGCCGTCACCATCGATGTCGGCGACGCCCATATCTGGGATCTCACCGGCGTCAATGCGATCGACAAGGCCGTGCTCAAATTCCGAAAGGCCGGTATCGACGTCAACGTGGTTGGGCTCAACAATGCCAGCGCAACCATTATGGACAAGCTGGCCATGCACGACCGGCCGAACGCTATGGAAAGGGTCCTCGGGCACTGATGAGGCGCCGCTTTACCGCGCACTGACATCTGCCGGCCAATCCGGTAAGCTTGCCGAGGCGGGCTATTTCGCCCGCCTCTTCCTGCGCAGCCGGCCGGCTTCAATCGCGCGGCACAAATGCGGAATTAGGATAAGACATCTGTCATCTTCCGAAACGTCGTTCAGGCTACTTCCTGGCAGCCAAGGCAGATCTGCTCGATATGGCGGTGGTCGGTGCCACAGCATCCGCCGAACACCGATAAATGCGGCAGCATGCGCCGCAGGCGCGTGTAGTCCCCGGCCAGTTCGGCCGGATCTCCCGGATCCAGCGTGTCCGAATTGTCGAGTTCTGCGTGACTTTTGCGAGAGGCATTGGCCCGGATACCGCGAATTCGCGAGCGCCAGTCCCCATCTGCCAGCGCACCGGTAAAGTGACTGGGATGAGCGCAGTTGATCATGTAGTAGACCGGCGCCGAGCCCGTGGCCTCGTCGACCTTCTCAATGGCCTCACCGAGGGCCTCGCCAGAGGGTAGCCGGCCGTCTGTCTCGGTGGTGAAGGCGATGACGACGGGCATTCCGACCGAACGTGCTGCGCGAGCAACACCGATCGCCTCACCGGTGTGGGTCATGGTGAGGGCGGCAATCATGTCGGCCGCCGTGTCGGCGAATGTACGAATCTGATGGGCGTGATAGTCCTCTGCCTCATCCGGCGTGAGCTGTGTCTCTGGCGCGTAGCCATCTCCCCGCGGCCCGATGTTGCCCGAGATCACGACAGGATGGCTGGTTCGCACCTCCCCGCGCAACTCCTCCATCAGCGTGATCGCCTTCCGGTTAAAGGCCTCGATCGTGCCAGCACTGTGGCCAAGCCTGGTCCCCCAACCGTGCGAACAGCGCCATGTCGGACTTTCGAGGATAAAGCCGACGCGGCGTTCGTCGGCGATTTTCAGATAGTCGCGATAGTAACTTCTGAGCGCCTCCCGTCCCCTCTCGCTCTCAAGCAGGACGTAGGCTGCAAAGAGCGGAAGGTCGATGCCGTGATGGTAGATCAGGGAGGTTTCGATGCCTCCGTCAGTAAGAAACAAGCTGCCGTTCAGCTGCGGCAGATTCTGTCTGCAACCAGTCATTTGACTCTCCAATCAGGCGCCCTGGGCGGCAACCGTGAGCGCGCCACTGCGGTTTGGTCGTTTTGAAGCCGCTGCATCTTATTCGCCAGGCTCGGAGATAAAGGTGGCGCAGCGTGAGCGAGAGAGGCAGAATGGACGCAATCGTGCGAGTTACGCCAAGTGGAGGCGGATGCGATGCCAAAACGGGTCAGCATCGTGGTCTTTCGCGAATGCGATCCCTCGATCATCTACGGTGTATTCGATACGCTCTGGGCGGCGGGGAGATTTCTCAAGGGCTCCGCCGGCGAACTGCTCTTCGATCCGCAAATCGTCTCGGCTGCGCCCGGGCCACTCGAACTCATCACCGGCGTGAGCATCGTTCCTCAGGCATCAATCGATGAGATCCACGAGACGGACATCGTTTTCGTTCCGAACGTCATCGTCTTTTCGGCAGAGGAACTGCATGCACTCGATCAACGATTGATAGATTGGGTGGCGAAGATGCACCGGCAGGGGGCCATGATCTGCTCTGCCTGCGGCGGCTCGTTGGTTCTCGCTGCAGCCGGTTTACTTTCTGGCCGCGAGACGACGACCCATTGGAGCCACGTGCCTGTATTCCGGAGCGAGTTTCCCGATGTGAAGCTGCATGAGGACCGAATCCTCGTACAGACCGGCGAGGGGCACCGCATCATATCGTGCGGCGGCGCCTCAGCCTGGCAGGATCTCGCGCTGCTCCTTGTCGCCCGCTACGGCAGCAGCGAGGAAGCAATCCGAATTTCCAGATTGTTCCTCTACCAGTGGCATCGTGACGGGCAACTTCCCTATGCCTCAATGGCGGCCAATGTGGTTCACGGCGATGCGGTCGTGCTCAGATGCCAGATTTGGCTGGCGGACAATTACCAGCGTCCGAGGGTGATTTCAGAGATGACGCGCCTTTCGGGCCTTCAGAAGCGAACGTTCGTCCGACGTTTTAGAGCGGCAACCGGCTACTCGCCCCTTTCGTATGTCCAGGCGCTGCGTATCGAAGAGGCGAAGCAGATGCTGGAGACCGGCTCCACTCCGGTCGATGCCGTTGGTCGCGAGGTCGGATACGAGGATGCCGCCTCCTTCCGGCGTTTGTTCCGACGCCTGACGGGTATTTCACCAAGAGACTACCGCCGACGCTTTAGAATTCCCGGCTTTGTTTACCCAAATGCCCGGAAAGAGCGATCTGGGATTCAGCGCGAGGGTGCATCCTCCCTGTCCGCGGCAACCGACTGACGCTTGACGATGGCTCGGGAAAACCCGAGCACCTCACCCTCTAAACCGCCATTCTCAATCAATCGACGCGTCGTGCTTCCCGAAAATCGCTCAGATCTTCGGGCCGATGCTGTAAGCCGCCAGATGAGCCTCCTCAGCCTTAATCGACGATATCGGCCCCCTCCGCCTGCAAACGGGCGAGACTGTCCTTCATCTGCTGTCGCTGCTCAGGCGGATGACCATGCCACCTTGTCACTTCCGCAAGAACTCGCAGCGGCTCGCGAGAGCGATAGGACAGCGTCGGATTGCCGGGAAACCTCTTGTCCGTCAGGTTGGGATCATCCTCGACCGGCCCGGTCGGCTCCACGACGTAAATCCGTTCCCGGCCGTTGCCGTTCGCCAGTTCAGCGCCCCAGATCGCAGCATCCAGCGTGCCAGCAAAATATACCCAGGACAGCCTGGCTTCGGAAAAGTTGGACTGGTAGCCGACTTCGATCAGGTCTCCAGGTTTCAGATCGGCCTTGGTACCGTGGAAAAACGATTGTGAAAACATGCTTGCGTTCGCTGACATTGACTTTCCCTTGACGTTGACAGGGCACCATCGATGTCCGCGCGCTCAGCGCTTCGATCATGAGGGTCCGCACCCGCCTGGTAAATGAACGTGCTTTGGCTTGGATAAGGGGGCAACGTTTCCCATCCTGACCGCGCATGTCAATCACCCTAGTTTCGATCGGATATGGCGACCTTCACTTCGAGCACCGCCTGCCGACGTTCCTTCCGGATGACATTCAACGCGCGCTGTAGCGCGGCCGGCAGCGCATCGCCGTGCTCCACGCGTTCGGTATAAGCACGGCTTGCCATCGCCACCTGCGTATAGTCCGGGCTGGGCTCCAGCGAGGTAAGCGGCATACTGTTCGCCTTGGCAGCCGCGCCTTCCGGATAAGCGCTGACCACGGAGCGGCGTACCGCATTCCACATTCCGTTGTTCTTGATGATGGTGAGAACCGGGAGCTCCAGCGCCTCTGCGATCTGATGGCAGGCAACGGGGTTGGCAAACATATAGGACCCGTCGCCTATGCAGGCGATGCACAGCCTGTCGCGATCGGCAAGTTGCGCGCCCAGGGCGGCCGGGAGGCCCCAGCCGAGGCCGCCAGAATGCGGATTGCTGAACATCCGGTTCGGGTGCTTCACGTTCATCGCGTTCGGTACGACGCCAAGCTCACTGAAGATCACCGCGCGGTCGTCCATGATTTCTGAAATGCAATGGCTCATCCATTCCGCGCTCATAGGGCTCCCACAGCCCTGCACGGCGCGCTCACCTGCGCTCTTGCGCCTTGTCTCCGCGGCGCGCGCATACCGTTCTCGCCGTGCCTCGACCTTCTCTGCCGCCGGGCACATCGTTTCCATCAGCGCGGCCAGGGCCGGCCGCGCATCGCTGGCGATGGCAAGGTCGGCCTGATAGCCGCGGATCGGCATGCGCTGGAAGTGGGGATCGGGACCGATCTGGATGATCCTGGTCTCCGGCGCCGGACGGTGCAGGGACTCCATCCACGGCACCGCGCTGTCGAGGACAAGGACGACATCAGCCTCGGCGAGCGGTTCCTTTACGTCGTAGCCCAGGAACATCGGATGGTCCGAGCGCATGACATTGCGGATCGAAAAAGGCTCCACCACCGGAATTGCAAACCGCTCTCCCAGCTCGGCGATGAGCGCACCAACCCGCCCCTCAACATCACCGCGCTGACAGATTACGAGCGGTCGCTCCGCCTCCGCGAGCCAACGTGCTGCCTCTTCAATGGCGCCCGGGTCGGGCCATGGCGCCGTGGCAGGCCGCTGCACGGAGGCGCCCCGGGATACAGCGGCGGGCACGGTATCCATCAGCGCCTCACGCGGCATGCTGAAATAGACCGGCCCCTTCGGCTCGCTCATCGCCAGACTGACCGCTCGCGCGGCAAGAAGGTCGCCCTGCTCCGGATAGCGCATTTCGTAGTGGAATTTGCAAACGTCGCTCACCAGCGACGCCTGGTCGTACATTTCCTGTCCGTACTGAATGGGTGTGACGCGCGCGCCGCGCCGGCCATGTTCGGTGATTGGCGTACGGCCTGACATCACCAGGACAGGAATGTTGTCGCTCGCCGCGTTAATGACGCCCATAGCGGAATTGGCGAGGCCCACATTGACATGCACCATTGTCGCCTGCGGCCGGCCGGTGACAAGGTAGTAGCCATGCGCCATGCCCACGCTTGCTGTCTCATGGGGGACGATCACGGGCGATGGAACGGATTCCTCATCGAGCGAGGCGAAAGCCTCGATAATCGGCGGAAAATCGGTTCCTGAGTTGGCGAATATGTAGTCGATCCCGCTACGCTTCAGCCCAAGGAGCAGCGTTTCGGCGCCTGTCGGCGGGCGTGCTGCCTGCCCGGCCTTCCCCGGCTGCCGTTGCGCGTCATCAAAGGTCATTTCAGCCTCCTCCGCTTTCCCGAAGCCAGCGCGTCAGCTCTCCTGGCGTCTTGAACCAGAATGAACTTGAAAAAGGCCCGGCATCAAGTGCATGATGAAACAATAATCTCATCTTTAGGGATTTTTGCATCGCCTGGAGGAGGCGATACGAACGACAGGTGGAGGAGAAAAAATGAAACGCTATCTTGCTTCGGCCGTTCTTGTGGCGGCTTTCGCCTTCGGCGGCCCCGCGTCTGCGCAAACCGTGGGTATCGCCACTTCGAACCCCGGGTCGCTTTTTCACAACATTGGCACTGCCGTCGCCAATGCCGCCAATCAGGGTGGACTCAACGCCACCATTCAGCCGGCCACCAGCCCCAATCAATACCTTCCATTCGTGGGCTCTGGCGGTATCGAGTTCGGCGTCGCCAACCTGCAGGAGGTGAACTACGCACTGGAGGGCAAGGAATGGTTCGAAGGTTCGGAAAGCCCGGACCTGCGGATTGTGGGGCTCATCATGCCGTTGGTGGAGGCGATCTTCGTGCGCGCCGACTCCGATATCCACACGATCGCGGATCTGGAGGGCCGGCCGATGGTCGACGGCTACACGGCCCAGAACACCATCCTGCCTCAGCTCGACGCGATGTACGCCACGGCGGGCATGACGCGCGCCGATATGGAGCCCGTTCAGGTGCCGAGCGTTGTGGCGGGCGCAGATGCCTTTATCTCCGTGGATTCTGTCGGTTTCATCTTTGCTCACGGCGCGGGAAAGGTGCGCGAGGCGGATGCTGCCGTCGGCGGCCTGCGCGCCCTGCCGATCGAGAACACGGAAGAGAACCTGGAGCTGGCGCGCCAGTTCTGGCCCGTAGCGTTCTTCGTTGAGCTGGAGCCGGGGCCGAACACGCCGGGCGTGGAAGAGACGGCCACCTATTTTGCCTATCCGCAAGTGGTCTTCACCCACGCCGGCGTATCCGACGAAATGGTGTACCAGATGGCCAAGACGCTCCATGAGGGGAAGGAGATCATGGCGTCCACCTTCCCGCCTTTCAACGCATTCAACCCTGATGACATGGTGGGCGAGATAGCGCCCGCGCAGTATCATCCCGGCGCGATCCGCTTCTATGAGGAAATCGGCCTCTGGGACGAATAACGGCTGATGACGATCAACAAGACTGAAGGGAGGGCCGGTTTCGGCCTTCCACCTGGCGTCTGGCGCCCTATC
>JAJUHJ010000069.1 GCA_029279965.1 Phyllobacteriaceae bacterium | reverse complement strand
GATCAGGGTAGCAGTTCCATCGGTAAGAGAAAGACCAGGCGAAACCGCGTGGCCGTCTTAGAAACGGCGATGAGGAACCGGCTCCTTCTCATCCGGGAAGATAAATCCCTGGGTTTATCCGGTGTTCTTTAGGCGACAATGATACATCATTGCGCCGTTTCCTCCGGCTCCAGCGCCACCATGGTCGGGGCGGTGGTAGCAAGATCGAATTCGCTTCGCTGCTCTTCCGATACCGGCCGCTTCACCCGCAGCCGCCACAGAACGAAGGCCAGCAGCATGAGATGCGCCCCTGCGGTTGCGGCGAACAGCCCGCCCGGCCCGAACGACCCCATGAAGAACGCCGCCGCGACCGGGCCCAGGATTGCGCCGAGCCCGTTGGCGAGAAGGAGGGCAGACGACGTTTCGACGATGTTCTGGGCCTCTATATTATCGAAGGCGTGGGCTGCGCATATGGCATAGAGCGGCATCGCAGACGCGCCGAATACCGCGACCAGGAAGACGGTCGTCCACCCCGCTACCAAGGTGGCGAATGCCAGCGCCGCAGCGGCCAATGTTCCCACCCCGCAAAGGATCAAGACAACGATCCGCCGATCGAATTTGTCGGAAAGGCGGCCGATCGGCCATTGCACCAGGGCGCCGCCGAAAACCGCGATAGACATGAAGATCGCAACGTCAGCCGTGTCGGCGCGGATCGAGAGCGCGTAGGTCGGGCCGAGAGACCAGAATGCCCCCGTCGCAACGCCGGCGAGGAACGCGCCGACAACCCCAACTGGCGATTTGGAGTACAGTTTTGTTGGCCGGAGCTTCGATCCCATCAGCCGTGCTGGAGGCCGGGCAGCGGTAAGCGCCACGGGCACCGCGGCGAGCGAGATGAGGATTGAGGTCAATGCAAAGAGTGGAAACTGCGCCGGATCGCCAAGCATGAGCATCATCTGTCCGACCACCGTCACCGAAAGAACGATCATCGTGTAGACGCCCATCACAAGGCCGCGTTGTTCGTTGGAGGCGCGTTCGTTCAGCCAGCTCTCGATGACGAGATAGAGACCGGCGATGCAGAAGCCGGTCAACGACCGCAAGGCCCACCACGCCACAGGATTGTCCGTAAGCGTGTGGACCAGGATGACCGCTGCGGCGATCGCGGTGAGCGCGGTAAATGTGCGGATATGGCCTACACGCCAAATGACGCGGCCGCCCAACACGCAGCCGAGGGCGAAGCCAAAGTAATAGGCCGAACCGAGAAGGCCGATCTCGATGGGGTCGAAATTCAGGAGGCTCGCCCGGACGGGGATCAACGTCCATTGAAGGCCGTTCCCGGTGACGAGAATGGCCACGGAAATCAACAGAGCTGCAACAGTGGGAAGCAGGATCCTCACGTCAGCTACGTCTTCGGTTCACATGAGCGCGGGGCCAGCATCTTGCGTCTTCTTCGATCTCTCCCAAGCCATTGAGTATGCGGTCACCATAGTTGAGAAAGACCGGGATTGGTGCGGTAAAGCAAGACGCAACCCGTCTCTTCCCTCCTGCAATTTTTGGCGCGGATCAGTTTTGGTGGTGACCGACGATATATCAGGAGGCTTTAGAGGTGGAGGGTCCGATCAGCTTGCGTTGCAGAGCGGCGACTTCGCGCCGCAATGCGTCCAGACACAAAGCCTCAGTTTCGTCATTGAAGCGCACAGTAGGCACGACGACGTTGACACCGGCCAGGACATTGCCGCGCGCGTCTGTCACGGGAACCGCAATGCCGACAACGCCGAGCGTAAACTCCTCGAACACGTAAGCGACCCCGTCGGCGCGCACCCGGCGGAGTTGATTTTTGAGCTCGAGCATGGAGGTGACAGAAGATTTTGTGGCCGCCTTCAATTGCGTCCGCTCGCCGTATTCCGTCAGTTCGGTTTCCGACATGGCGGCAAGGAACAACTTGCCGCTCGAGGTGCAGTGCAGGGGCGCCTTGTCGCCCAAGCGCATATGGGTGATCAGGCGGTGATGCCCATAGACTGTTGCGGCGACCTCGGTGAAGTCGCCGGCCCTCAAATTGACGGCGCTCGATTCTCCCGTCGCTTCGGTGATGGCGCCTAGCGTCGACTGCGCCAAAATGATCAAATCGTGGGGCGCGGCAGCGGCGTGCGCCAGTTCGACAAGGCGATGGCCGAGCCGGTATTTCTTAGTTTCGGGAACATATTCAATGTAGCCGCGCGCGGTGAGATTGCGCAAAAGCTGGGTAAGGCTGCTTTTGGGGATTTCCAGGGTCGCGGCAAGCTCGGAATGGCTCATCTGGTCGCCCCAGCGTGCCATCAATTCGAACAGGTCGATCACACGGTCCGCTGACTTGACCGATCCGAGGCCGCTGTGCCCACTCAGAGCCATTTCTTTCCCACCTCCAAACGTCGACATCAAGATCGTTCAAACTTATGAACGCGAAGAAGTTCTATATAACTTTCCAGCGGGTGTCACCGTGATTTTTCCGTAGGGCGGAAAACCACGTCCAAGCCTTGCCGAAGCTCGCCACGACTTCCTACTTTTTCAATGTGTTATTCGCCCGGTGTCCCCGCGTAGGCAAAGGTCAGGTAGACCGAGATAAGTTGGAAATATGTTTTACAAGACGAACTAATTCTTATACATGTACTAGATAGCGCCTGTGCTTGGAGATCTCATGACCCGCATCCTGTCCGCCGCGCCGCTTTGCACGCCGCATGCGCCCGTACTCGACTTTCTCGATGCGGCAGCGGCCAGCAGCTTCAGCCATGTCGGCATCAGGCTCAAGGAGCCTCAGCCGAGCAGCGCCCTGCACAAGATCATGCAGACGCCGGAGACCCGTAGGTCGCTGGTGCGCCGCGTCAAGGATCTGGGACTGAAAGTGCTCGAGGTCGAAGCGTTCTGGATCAATGAGGATTTCGACATAGACGTTTTCAAGACCTGTATGGAGGTCGCTGAACAACTGACCCCGCATGTGTTTCTGGTGGTGGGCAATGACACCGATGGGGGAAGGCTACTGGATAATTTCTGCCGCGTTGTGGAACTGGGCAATTCGGCAGGCATGCGCACCGGCATCGAATTCATACCCTATACCGCGGTCAAGACCCTGCACGAGGCGCAGGCGCTTATCGATGCCTCAGGAACCGATGCCGGGCATGTGGTCGATACACTGCATCTCAGTCGCTCAGGTGGCAGTCCCGGAGATATCAAGTGCGTGCCCGAGGGCGACGTGTGTATGTTCCATATCTGTGATGCGCCGGCCAGAAGTCCCGAAACCGACGCCGAAAAGCGCACCGAGGCGCGCAGCAATCGCCTGGCACCGGGGACGGGTGAGCTGCCTTTGCGCGAAATCATCGACATGGCACCTGCGGACACGCCTTTGGAAGTGGAATGTCCGATGAGGGTCTTTGAAGACCTGCCCCCGCGCGAGATTCTCGCTCGCCTGCGCAAGGCGGTGATCGACTGCATGGAGGGCCCACGGTGGGCAGCCGGTGTAAAACACGACTAGCGCGCCGTGCGTCTTTTTGGACGCCAAGGACGCGCTGTCTCATTGAATCTACGCATCGTGCTTTCCGACAATCGATTCAGATTTTCGGGCCGATGCTGTAGCGGCACAGATAGCCACATTGAGGAGAGGAACGATGTTCAATGGATTTGAAACGCTGGCCGTTGAAACGCCGCAGGTGCGGTTTTCCGGCGTTATGGGCGGAAAAGGGCCGGCTCTTTTGCTCTTGCACGGCTATCCACAGACCCACCTCACCTGGCGGTTCGTCGCTCCTGCTCTGATCGAGAACTATACCGTGGTCGTACCGGACCTGCCCGGTTACGGCGACAGCGAAATCGTGGAACGTGATGGACCCCGCTGGACCAAGCGGCGGGTTGCGGCCGCGTTGGCAGCAATGATGGATGTGCTGGGGCATGACCGGTTTACCGTCATCGGACACGACCGGGGCGCTCGGGTCGGCTATCGTATGGCGCTTGATTTCGCGGCGCGCGTTGCCGGTTATGCCTCCGTGACCGTCATTCCTACTTACGATGTCTGGCAGACCGTCGATATGGGGTTTGGGATGGGTGCTTTTCACTGGTTTATGCTGGCGCAGGAACATGATCTTCCCGAGCGTCTTCTGGCTTCCGATCCCGATGCCTTCATCGATGCAGCGCTGAAAGGCATGGCCGGGTCGCTCGATCGGTTTGAACCGGAAGTTTTAGAGCGCTATCGCGCCGCCTTCCGCAAGCCGTCGGTCCGCCATGCGATCTGCGAAGATTACCGCTCAGCCGCCAGGGAAGACCTTGCCCATGACACCTTCGACAAAGAGACGGGGCATAAACTCGCCTGTCCGGTCATGGTGCTTTGGCCACAGAGCCGCTCCGATCACGGGAAGACACCGCTGGAGGTCTGGCGAGGTTGGGCCGATGATGTGACTGGCGCTGCGATCAGCGGCGGTCATTTGCTGCAAGAATTCTCCAGCGCGGACGTGATTGAAAACCTGCTGCCCTTTGTCGAACGCGTGGCGCGGTAGAGAAAACAAAGAATGCGAAAAAGCCCGGCAATAGCTGGGCTTTTTCGCATTTATGGTTCCCGCTATCACCTGATGCCAAGCGCAGGGCGGCTATCCGCGCATACCCTCGACAATACTCATGGCTACCGGCGGAAACAAAATCACCAGTCCGAGCACGATCAGCATGGCGAGGACGAAGGGCAGCACCCCGACGATAATGTCGGTCAGCGTGCCCGAAGTATTGCCGTAGAGACGCCGCCGCACCCCTTGTAGCACGAACAGATTCATGCCGATCGGTGGGGTAATCAGCCCCAGTTCGATCAATATGACCAGGATGACGCCGAACCACACCAGATCGACACCCTGGGCGTGGAGCAGGGGCAGGAAGATCGGCACGACCGCCACCACGATAGGGAGGCCATCCAACACCATGCCGAGCAAGATGAATATGAGGCAAATCATCAGGATGAGTTGGAGTTCGGAAAGGCCGAAGCTCAGTACCCACTGCGAAAGCGCTCTTGGAACGCCCACAAAGCCCAGGATGAATTGCAACAGGAAAGCCGCCGTCAATACGAACAGGATCATGGCCGTCGTCGATGCGGTGGCAAGGAACGCTTCCTCAAGCATCCGGCCGTTCACGCGCCCTTTTAAGAGTGCCATGAAAAAGGCGCCAGCGACGCCAAAGGCCGCAGCCTCGGTCGCGGTTGCGACACCGGCATAGATTACCCCTATGATCAAGACGATGAGGGCAACGATGGGCAGGATTTCGATGAGACCCTGGAGTTTTTCGCGCCAGTTGTAACTCTTGTCGAGCGGATCGGGTTCTTTTTTGGAAAAGATGCTCGACACCACGATGGTGAGGAGGAAGAGCAGCACCATCAGGAGACCGGGGACTACCGCCGCGACATAAAGCTGGCCGATGGAAACCTCGGCGATCAGCCCGTAAACGATCATGATCAGGGAAGGCGGGATCAGAATGCCGAGCGTTCCGCCGGCTGCGATAGAGCCGAGGGTCAGCCGTTCACTATATCCGCGTTGCCTCATTACCGGGAGCGCAACCGAGCCGATGGTGGTGGCGGTGGCCAGTGAAGAGCCGGAAACCGCCGCAAACACACCGCAAGCCAGAACATTGGTGTGCAGCAACCCGCCGGGAACCTTACCCATGAAGCGTGACAAAGCGGTGTAAAGGTCGTCGGTCAGACCGGCCCGTAAAAGCAGTTCGCCCATCAGCACGAACAATGGTACCACCGTGATGGTGACACTGGAATTCGTGTTCCAGGGGATCTCACCGAAGAAGTCCCAAACCGGCCCAATAAAAGTCAGACCTACAACAAGCGCCGTCAGGCCGAGCGTGGTGGCCACATGCAGGCTGAGCGCAAAGCCGATCACCAGCATGATCAGAATGGTGGAAACGGCAATCCACATCATGTCCGCTTCTCTCCTGCCTTGAGAACCTCGACCGCAAGCACCACCAGGCCCTGGATCAGGAGGACAGTGTAGCCAATGGCGCCGACCGCCTGCGGCCAAGCCAGGTGCATCTCCAGCAGGGATAGCGGCAAATACGCGCCCCGCTGCCAGGACGTCCACGTCACCGCCCAGGCTTGCCAGGCGAGGACGGAAGCAAAAATTGTGGTGGTGAGCATCGCCAGAAGGAGCGTGAACCGGGTGACGCGCGGGGAATAAAAGCCGGTCATCACGTCGATCTTGACATGAGCGTCGGTTGCCAGTGCATAGGCAAGCGTCCAGGTGGCGCCGAAAACCATGACCAATGAGGCGATTGCATCGGTGACGCCGGTGAACGGCCCGCCGAGCCTTCGGCTCAAAGTATCAAAAGCCATGAATATACCGAGCAACAGGAAGGCCATACCGGCGAGGTAGGCCATATATTTGCTCAGCCTGCGCATAAAGCCATCTAGGGTCTGAAGCATGTGGAACCTCGAACATCCGTAGGTCTGCCAGTGGAGACCTACGGATCGCGTATGATTTAAACGGTGTCAGTCGACCGTAAATCCAGTCAGGGGTGCCAAAATCTCGTTGAACTTTTCGGCAGCACCCGCTCCGGCGCGTGAAGTCCACCACGGGACGACCTGTTCGCGCGAGGCATGGGATAATTGTTCAAGCCAGTCTGCAGGTGCCGAGACTTCGACTGTCATGTCGTGTTCCCTCGCCGCCGCAATGCCAGCATCGTTGTTATCCTGGCCGAGCTTCCAGCCAAGCGCCGTCATGTCCGCGCCGATCTGTTCGACGACGAGGCGAAGATCGTCGGGCAGGTTGTTCCAAGTTCGCTCGCTGACAACAATATAGGCGCCGAAGGGCGCCAGTCCGATGTCGTACATATGCGGGGCGACTTCCCAAAGGCTCATGGCCGAGATCTGGTCGGAGCCGGTGAGCAGCCCGTCGATCACGCCGCGCTGCAAGGCGCCATATACTTCGGTAGTGGTCATCGAGATGGGCTCGGCGCCGAAATGTTCGAGATATTTGGCCAGACCCGGCGAATAGACACGGATCTTCTTGCCCTGGAGGTCGTCCAGCGATTCCATCGTGAAAGCGGTGAAAAGGAAGGCCGAGTTCCACGAGAAATTGCCGATGACCTTGCCGCCCATAATATCCCCGGCGGGCGCGACCACATTTTTCATCCAAGCCGTCATCAGAGCCCGGCCTTCGTCATAGGTTTGGCCCAGCCCTGGCAATTCAGTCGCTTCGATCATAGGAAAGTCGCCGGACACGAAGCCGATATTGACCTCAGCGATATCGACGAGCCCTGTCTGGAGCACGCGCAGCACTTCAAAGCCGGTCAACCCCAACTCCGCGGAAGTGGTGATCTCCAGGTTGATGCGGCCGTCCGTGCGTTTGGGTAGTTCCTCCTGCAACCAGATCCATTTGTTATACTGCGCCCCATTGGCGTGGTGGGCCAGCGCCTTCCAGGTTATCGTTTCCTGCGAGAACGCCCGGGTGGCGGTGAGCATGGCAGTGGCCGCGGCGAGCGCCGTCGAGCCCAGAAACTCGCGTCTTTTCATCTCAGAATCCTCCCGAATCTGCGCATCACCGCGCTCCAGTTTCGAACGCTGCCGATTCGAAACTCAGGTCCGTCATGGACGGCCATCATCAGGCGATGCATTGTTGTTCTAACTCATGAACTAGCTCACATGCAAGAACTAATTTGATATTTCCTCGATTTTGCTCCCAGCTCGTGAGCGGCAGGGGTCGACTTCGGGCCGCCACGGAAACCGCCGGCGCCAAGCCTACTTCCTTCAGCTGTCATCGTGATCGAGGTAGCCTAAACGCGTTCTCTCCGGCATCGCCTGCGGACGGCACGCGATCCGGCCGTGGAAGTGTTGCGCGGAGGGTGAAAGCAAGTGGCGGCAGCTTGAAGGATTCGCCAACGGCCGTGGCTTATAAGTGATGCGAGGCCGGCAGACCGACTGGCATTCATCTCCAGCGAGACGAAGATGGCCCGGCGACATGTCGAAACCGCTGAGCAGACTTCCTTGAGGTTCCGAAGTGCTCTCGACCGGCGCATCCCGCAGCAGGAGAAATGTGTTCCCCACTTTAAGGTGATCGCCTGGTCTATGTTCAACAAGCGGCCGTCGCGCCGTGATGGTTCTGGCCGCCTTGGCACCAATCAATCGGGACGTTCGCCCTTGAATGCCTTTTCCAGCAGGCCGCGGATAGCATCACGCTCGAGCGGGCGCGGACTCCAGTAAGGATTGGAGGTCGCAAGATCGGCGGCGCGGTCGAGCCCGTCCTCGCTCATGCCGATCTGCTCGAGACTTGTGGGCGCGTCGACGCTTTTTGCCAACTCCTGTAAGCCTTGCGCGGCGCTACCGTCTTTACCCAGAGCCCTCCGTATCGCTGCCATGGCGTCGGGCGCGGCCTCTGCGACATAAGCGGTAGCGTAAGGCAGCACCACAGTGTGGGTTTCGGCATGTGGCAGGTCGAATGATCCGCCTAGCGTGTGGCAAAGTTTGTGATGGATTGACATGCTGACGGAGCCAAGGCAGGTCCCCGCGAGCCAGGAACCATAAAACGCCAGTTCCCGAGCTTCGCGATCGAGCGGATTGCGCTGGATGGCAGGCAGTGCCCTGGCAAGGCTTTTTATCGCCTCTTCTGCCATCAACGAGATGACCGGATTCCCATCTGGTGCGTAGAGCGCTTCCACAGCGTGTGCGATAGCATTGATGCCGCTTGTCGCGCTCAGCGCCGGCGGCAGGCTGAAGGTAAGCTCGACATCGTAGATCGCGGTCGCCGGCAGGATCGCAAGCTCGCGCCGGGTTGATTTTATACCATTGTCCGTCTCGCCCAATATCGGGGTCATCTCGGACCCAGCATAGGTGGTGGGGATAGCGATGTGCGGCAGATCGGTGCGCACCGACAGCGCCTTGGCCAATCCTATGGTGGAGCCGCCGCCGATCGACACAACGCCGTCGGCCCTTGCGTCCAATAGATCCTCGATTGCAAGCTGGGTAACCTCGGTGGGGGTGTGCATCGTGGCGCGGGCGCAAATGCTGACGCCGCGTGTGCCTAGTTTTTGCAGTATCATTTCCGCCGCATCGGTTTGTTGCGGGGTGCAAACGACCAAAGCCCTGCCTATGCCAAGGCGGTCAGCCTCTTCGTTCAACTTGCTGAGTGAGCCGGCGCCGAACACCACCCGGTTGGGCAATGCTTGATAAGAAAAGGTACGCATGCTCATTTTTCTGCACTCAGCACAAAATCATAATGCAGAGCAAGATAGGACCGGTCCATCTGCTTGCCGTCCGGGGCGATGCCAGGCTGACATTCTTTGTAATTGGTGATGAGCGAGTTCTTCACGCCGAACACCACATCGCTATCCAGGTAGCGATCGCCCTCAATGAAAACGTGCGTCACGAGCGTTTCGTAACCTTGCGCCGAAATCATGAAATGCACATGCTCGGGGCGAAAAGGATGTCTTCCCTGCATCCGGAGCATTTCGCCCACCGGACCGTCGTCAGGGATGGGATAGAATTTGGGACGCACCGACCAGAACCAGAAGCGCCCCTTTTCGTCTGCGCGAAATTTGCCGCGCATAGCAAGGTGATCACGTATTTGGACGTCGTAATGTCCTTCATCGTCGGAATGCCACGAATCCACGGTGGCATGCGCGATGGGTTTGCCCGCCGTGTCGCGCACAACGCCGGAGACATACATCGGCTTGCCTTCGACCCCCTCGGAGATGTTGCCCCCAAGCGGATATTCGGGACGCTGCTCCACAAAGAAGGGGCCGAAGACGGTTGTCTCGGTTGCCCCCTCCGGATGACGATGATTGATGGCATCCACCAACATTGAGACGCCGAGTGTGTCTGACAAAAGGATGAATTCCTGCCGCACATCGGAGCACATCTTGCCGGTGCGGGTGAGGAAATCGATGCCCATCTCCCATTCCGCCTGTGTGGGCTCGATTTCGCGGATGAAGGCATGCAGATGCCTGACCAGCGCTTCGCTTATTTGCCTGGTGCGGGGATCGGGTGTGCCGGAAATCGCCTGCAATACCTCGTCGGTAATGCTGGTTTCGTCGAGATCACGCATGATGATTGACTTTTTCGAGCACTTTAGAGAGCCGGCTCGCCTTCGAGCCAGCGAGCGCCGCGCCCGTAAAGCGCCTCGACCTCGGGGCCGAATAGCCCCGGCATATCCGGCTTTACCTTATAGCCGATCGCCGACTGCAGATAAGCGAGGTGGCGATATCCCTCGGGAAATGCATTCAGCTTCTCACGGTTCAAGTGGATGCTTTGCGAGGCATCAACCGGATCCATGCGGTCTTTCTCATAGATGGGCTGGCGGACATTTATTACCCATCTCCCCTCATAGCGCTGGATAAAATCGTAAAAGCGTCCGGTACATACGACATCGCACACAACGTTTTCGACCTCGGCCCGCTGGCTGATGGTCATCTTTGTCTGGGCGATGGCGCGATCGCCGTTCACATCTATGGAACTGCCGCCCAGGAAATGCAGGATGCGGACGCCTTTGGCGATGCCTTCCTGGTTCATGGCAATAAACTCGTCCGGGGTACCCTGGAACCAGGTCGCCATCATCCGCCCTTCGGGATGCCAGCAGTTCCGAAACCTGTCCCAGATACCGGCATCGCGCCACACTGCCCAGTTCTCGATCAGGTCCCGGATCTGAAGCAGATTTTCGCGCCGCGCTTCCATGAATTTCCCTCCAACAAGATCTCAGTACGTTCTCCTATGTGAATTTGTTCATCATGTAAACCAAATCTTGGAAGTTTGTCGAAAAAATTGTTCCAAGCAGCGCGCGGACATCGTTGGACATCTGGATGTGCGCGATGAACGATGTGCAACGGAGGGGACGAGCATGACCGTCCTAACGAAGGACATCAGAATGTCCGCCGGGACGTTGTCCTAATAGCGGCGATGAGGGAACGGGCGGGGGGGGCTTCGGAACCGTCTCAAACGGTCGAACCCTTCTATAGCATCGGGAAACGGGCGAGCCGCCGCGCATCCCATCCGGTGACAGCCCGTGCGGGGCTAAATCAATGCCGGTGCCGCCGTTCGAATGGGAACGCCCGCTTCCTTCTCGAATTCTCGAGCAGCGTGACTGACACGCTAAAGCCACGCATATTGGTGCGTCTTCATTCCTGTGTCGTCAATTCAATACGCAAAATGCGGTCATCGTCGCCCTGCGGCGCGTGTCCACCCAACGTCGCGCGGTCGGTGTTGGATGTGACGATCCAGAGCGCGCCATCAGGAGCAACTTCAACGGTGCGAATGCGCCCGTAGTCTCCAACCAGATGCGCAGTCGGTGATCCTGCGGCGGCACCATCCTGCACGGGAAGCTGCCACAACGCCTGACCGCGCAGCGCGCCCATCCAGAGAGAGCCCTCTGCGTAGGCGATGCCGGATGGCGAGGCCTCGGTCGGCTCCAGGACAAAAATCGGTTCTTCGCCCCGTTCGCCCTCCATTCCTTCGCTTTCCGGCCAGCCATAATCAGCGCCAGGCGAAAGGACATTGACTTCGTCCCATCTGTTCCAGCCGAGTTCGGATGCATAGGCGGTTCCGTCGGGACCGAACGCAAGCCCCTGCACGTTGCGATGCCCGATCGAGTATACCGCGGTGCCGTATGGATTGCCTTCAGGGATCGTTCCGTCCGTGTGAACGCGCAGCACCTTGCCGTTCAGCGAAGTCGGATCCTCCGAGAGCGCCGGCTCGAACGCATCTCCGGTCCCGATCCACAACAGACCGTCCGGTCCGATCCGCAGGCGGCCACCATGATGCCTGTTGGCATTGACGATTCCGTCGATGACCGTTCCGATTTCTTCGAAGCCACGGAAATCATCCGCGATCCGCAGGGCGACGATCCTATTGGTCGGGCGGCTGGAGACGTAGACGTAGACCAAGCGGTCTCCGAGAATGAAGGCGAGGTCACAATCCCCAAGAGCCCGCCTTCGGCGCTGACTGCGACATCGTCCACGTCTCCGACGGTCATGATTTCTCCGCCATCGGCCGGAACGCGTTTGATCAGCCCGCTCGATCGTTCGGTGACGAGCGCCGATCCATCGGGCAGAAAGGTCAACCCCCAGGGCATATCGAGACCGGCCACGATCTCCGTCACCTCGCCAAGCTGCGAGACGGAGCGGGAGGGCTCGCGCATCTGGGCGGCGGCGCCGACGGGCATGAGCTGCGTGAGCAACACCGCGGAAAGGAGAGAAAGCTTCATGTGATTCATGGTCGAAATCATGTTCAGATCAGGTCTTCGATGCGGACCGGCAGGTGGCGCGCGCGTATCCCGGTTGCGTGATAAACCGCGTTGGTGATCGCCGGCGCCACGCCGACCAGGACGACCTCGCCCAGGCCCTTGACGCCGGACCGGTTGACCAGCGGGTCGGGCTCATCGATGAAGCCGACCTCTATCGATCCGATATCCGCGTTCACCGGCACCAGATATTCGGCGATGTCGGCGTTGAGGATCCCGCCATAGCGCTCGTCCACTTCGCCGGCCTCGCGCAGAGCGCCGCCGATGCCCCAGACCACGCCGCTGATTGCTTGGCTGCGCGCCGTGCGCGGGCTCAGAACGCGCCCGCAGTCTAACATGCTGACCACCCTTGGCACGCGAATGCGACGCGTGGTCGGCTCGACCCGGACTTCGACGAAATGTGCCGCATAGCTGTAGGTAACGAAGTCGGGATAGACGGGGCCGGTCGGCGCGACATGGCCGGTGTCGATTTCTCCGAGCGCCTCCTTGTTCTGCCCGGGAGCGAAGGTCGCGGCATTCACCGAGAGTTCGTCACGGTCCGCAAGGGCGAGGATCTCAGCGGGAGACGCCCCTTCGGGAGCATTCGTGCCGAGGGCGTCGAGCGCTTCGCGCAGCGCCTCGCACGCCGCCTCTGCGGCGGGGATGGACGAGGCGGAGCCCCAGGAGCCGGCCGTCAGCATCTGCGGCACGCCGCGCGTATCGCCAAGAATGGCTGTCACGCTTTCCGGCGCCACGTTGAGGTGGCGCGCAACGACATTGGCGACGGCAGTGCGGATGCCCTGTCCCATCTCATGGACGCCGAGGCTGATCTCGATGGCACCGTTGCGGGTCGCACGAATGCTGGCACGGTTGGGGCCGCCGGCACCCACGTAAAGGCCGATGGCAACGCCCATGCCGATCAGGTCGCCGTTCTCGGCGACCATCGATCTGGGTTCGGGTGTTCGCCTGTCCCAGCCGAACATCTCCGCACCGCGCCTGAGACACGTCGAGATGTGGCGCGAAGAGTGCGGCAGTCCGCTTACGATATCGATCTTGGTATCGTTCAAGAGCCGGATCTGCACGGGATCCATGCCGAGCTCATAGGCAAGTTCATCAACAGTGCTCTCGATGGCAAACGCCGTGGCATGTTCGAAGGGCGCTCGCATATAGCCCGGCGTGGGCGTATCGGTGGGTACCAGCCGGGCAAAACTGCGGAACGCACCATAGCCGTAATGGCGGGCTGCGGTGTCGGCATGCTCCGACTGGAAAAAGTCGTGCATGGAGGTTTGCGCGTCGATCTCGTATAGCGCTGCCGTGAAGCGACCCGTGCTGTCGGCTGATAGACGCACGCGCTGGCGCGTGGCCGGCCGAAAGCTCGAATCGTGGAAGATCTGCCTTCGTGGCACGACCACCTTGACCGGCCGCCCCAGTTCGCGTGCCGCAAAGGCGGCAAGAACCAGTTGCGACTGCGTGGTGTTTTTCTGCCCAAAGCCGCCGCCGATATAAGGTGAGATGACGGTGATGTTCTCCGCGGGAATACCCAGTTGCTCGGCGAGGCCGAACTTGCACGCCCCGGCATTCTGCGTGCCCTCGTAGACGGTAAGGTGCTCGCCTTCCCACGCCGCCACGGTTCCGATGAGCTCCATCGGATTCTGGTGCTGTGTGGACATGGTGTAGGTCGCATCGACCTTGACCGCAGCGGCGGCATAAGCCGCCTCCGCGTCACCGACGGCAATGTCTTCAATCGGCCAGGCTGTAGCGGCTTCAGCCTGCGGAACGGGGTCCGCCCCTTCGCTGTCCAGAGCAGGCGTGAAGGGCTCTTCCTCATAGCTGACACGGATGTGTGAGGCCGCTTCGATAGCGGCTTGGAGTGTGTCGGCCACCACAAGCGCCACCGGCTGTCCGCGATAGGCGACATGCGGTGTCAGGACCGGCGAGTAGCTTTGAAAGGCGAAGCCGTGCTGCATGATGAAGCGCGCCGGCTGCAAACTTTCGGTCTCCTCGTGGGTCACGATCAGCCTGACGCCTTCGACAGCTTGCGCCTCCGATAGGTCCATTGCCGTTATCCGGCCCTTTCCGATTGTGGCGGTTGCGAAGGCGCCATGCGCGAGGCCGGCGGGGTTGTTGTCGGTTCCATAGATCGCCCGGCCGCGCACCTTTTCATAGGCATCGACACGCGGGATCTCGGCGTAGGGTCCAGCTTTCATCTCAGGCTCTCCCGCTTGCAATGAGAAGTGCGTCTCTGACGACGTTTGCGCCGAGTTCCACCTTGAACGCGTTGTGTTGCCGGGTGACTGCGTCGGCAAAGGCGAGTTCGCCGGCCGCGCGGGCGGTTTCAGGGGTCAATGCCTTGCTGATGAGCGACTGCTCGGCTTCGCGTGCGCGCCAAGGCACGGTGGCGACTCCCCCAAGCGCAAGCCGCGCATCGGTCACGACACCCGCCTCGAGGCGTATCGCTGCTGCCGCGGAAACAACTGCAAAGGCAAAGGACTCGCGGTCGCGGATCTTGTGATAGGTGGAGGCGCGCCCGACCGGGTCGGCCGGAACTCGAATCCTGACAATGATCTCGCCCGGCAGGAGGGTCGTATCATTGCTCGGATCGTCTCCCGGCTGCCGATGCAGCTCGGCGAACGGGATGCTCCTCTCGCCATCAGGGCCGGCGATATCGATCTGTGCATCGAACGCTACGAGCGCCACGGCGAAATCGCCCGGATAGGTGGCGATGCAGGCGTCGGAGCCGCCGAAGAGTGCGTGGCCGCGATTGAGCCCCTCGATTGCGGCACACCCGGATCCGGGCGTACGCTTGTTGCAGGCGAAAGGCTCACCGTGCCGGAAGTAGGCGCAGCGGGTCCGCTGCAGGAGATTGCCGCCGAGACTCGCCATGTTGCGGAGTTGCTGCGATGCGGCCTTCCACAGCGCCTCGGAAAGCGCAGGGAACGCGCTGGTGAGGCGAGCATCCGCTGACACGTCGCTCATGCGCGCCAGGGCGCCGAAGATCAGCTCGTCGCCAGAGGTATCAATGGCTGCGAGTTCTTCGAGACCGTTGATGTCGACGATCCGTTCCGGCCGTTCCACATCGAGCTTCATGAGGTCGTAGAGTGTCGTGCCGCCGGCGAGCACGCGCGTTCCAGGACCAGCTTCGGCGAGGGTTGCGATGGCGGAGGCAAGGGATGCCGGGCGGGCGTAGGAGATGGGCTGCACGACTTAACCCTCCATTACCTGGACCGCATCCTGGATCGCCGCAACGATGCCGGGATAGGCGCCGCAGCGGCAAAGATTCCCACTCATGTATTCGCGGATTTCGGCTTCGCTGCCGGCATGGCCTTCGCGGACACAGGCGACCGCGGCCATGATTTGGCCGGGCGTGCAGTAGCCGCATTGCAGGGCATCGTGATCGATGAAGGCCTGCTGCATGGGGTGCAGCGCTTCATCGTCGCCCAACCCCTCGATGGTCGTCACTTCGCGATCCGCCACCTGCGCGGCCAGTGTCAGGCAGGAAGCCACCCGCCTGCCGTCGACGTGCACCGTGCAGGCGCCGCACTGGCCGTGATCGCAGCCCTTCTTGGTACCGGTGAGCCCGATCGTCTCGCGAAGTGCGTC
>JAJUHJ010000068.1 GCA_029279965.1 Phyllobacteriaceae bacterium | reverse complement strand
GGGCTTGTCGCAAATTTCAGCGTTTAACGGGCTGTTCACCAAGCTTGGGGAAATTCCGCTCCCGATGTAGCGGAGCGTAGCCATGATTCTGAATGCCATTGTCGAAAAGCTGAAACGCCAATCGAAGGACGATTTCAAAGGGCGACATTTCGAGGCATGGCTGATCATACAGGCGGTGACCTGGTACCTGCGCTATCCGCTCAGCTACAGAGATCTGGAGGAAATGTTCCGCGAGCGCGGCTTTGAAGTGGATCACAGCACGATCAACCGCTGGGTCCTTGCCTATGCGCCTGTCATCGAGAATCGGCTGCGCCAGTTTCGCCGACCGCATTGTGGCTCAGTCAGGATTGACGAGACCTACGTCAAAATCCGCGGCAAGTGGCGATACCTGTACCGCGCCATCGACAAGCACGGAAACCCGATCGACTTCCTACTCACTGCAAAGCGCGATCTCGATGCTGCCAAGCGTTTTTTCCGCAAGATGCTCAAGGACGAGCCCCTGTTGTCACCGGCAAAGATCGGCACGGACGGCGCCAACGCCTTTCCGTCGTCAATCAGGACGTCAGTCGATGATGGGCACCTGCATTCGGATCCGGTTCATTATGTCACCAAGCATCTCCAACAGGGCATTGAGAGCGACCATTTCAGGGTGAAGAAGAACATGCCGAAAATCGGTGGATTCCAATCCTTCAAAACCGCGCGTCGAACAATCGCCGGGTTCGAAGCGATGCTGTGGCTGCGGAAGGGGTTTGGCTTTTCCGGCGAGTGGACCGTCAACGATCAAAATGATCTGCTCGCGCGCCTCTTCGGACTTCAAAAGGTTAACAAAGCATGAAGAGGCAAGCCCCCATGGGCTAGTCTCAACCAACCGAAGCGTTTGCGACAGGCCCAGGCTCCTCTTTCGCGCATGTGGACGGAATGCGAAAAGGAAGCACGGTGGCAAGCGGCATGGACGGAACGGGAGCAAAAAGAAGCGGCCAATGATCGACAAGCTGGAATTCTTCATCGCGCTTGCACGAGAGCGCCATTTCGGCCGGGCGGCGGAGGATCTGGGCATCACGCAGCCGACCCTTTCTGCCGCCATCAAGCAGCTTGAGGACCAGCTTGGCGTCATGCTGGTGCAGCGTGGCTCGCGTTTCCAGGGCCTTACGCCCGAGGGACAGCGCGTGCTCGAATGGGCCCGGCGCATCGTCGGCGACGCGAGGACGTTGCGCGAGGAGATGCGGGCGGCACATCGCGGTCTTTCCGGCCATGTGCGCATCGCTGCCATTCCCACGGCACTTGCCATGGTGCCATCGCTGACGACGCCATTTCGCGAAAAGCACCCGGAGGTGACGTTTTCCGTTGTGTCGTGCACGTCGCTCGAAGTGCTGACGCTTCTTGAAAATCTCGAGATCGATATCGGCATCACCTATCTCGACAACGAACCGCTGGGGCGCGTCGTGTCGGTGCCGCTCTATTCCGAGCGCTATCAGCTCATCACGGCAGTGGGCAACAAGTTCTCCGACCGAGAAACGGTGACCTGGGCCGAGATGGCGGAACTGCCTCTGTGCCTTCTTACGCCCGACATGCAAAACCGGCGCATCATCGACAAGCATTTGCGGGAGGCCGGTGCGACCGTGCATCCGACGCTGGAATCGAATTCGATGATCCTGCTCTTTTCCCATATCCGGTCCGGCAAATGGGCGTCGATCATGCCGCTCAACCTGGCCGAGGTGCTGGGCTTCGCCGAGCCGATCCGCGCCATCCCCATCGTTGCGCCCGATGCAAGCCATCTGGTGGGTCTCGTGGCCGTGGAGCGTGAGCCGCATACGCCGATGGTATCAGCTCTCTTGTATGAGGCGCGGCTGGTGGCGGAGAGTCTCGGCGGCGTTTGATAGAAATTTTCTATCGCTCAACGAATATGCTATATTGATCGCAGGCACCGAAACCTCTTTCCTCCAGTATCACCAATGTCTGGGAGGGCGCTGCGCATGCAGCATGCAAGTACCGATTTGGTTTCCGCCGTGACGCCCATTATCGAACGGTGGAAAGGTGAAGAAGGACCGCTGCTGCCGATCCTGAACAGCATCCTGCGCGAATTCGGCTATGTGCCGCGCGAGGTGCTGCCCGCGATTGCCGAGGCGCTGAACCTGACGCGGGCCGAAGTCTATGGCGTGGTCTCTTTCTACCATGACTACCGCGAAAATCCGCCTGGGCGCCATGTGCTGAAGGTCTGCCGGGCGGAAGCATGTCAGTCGATGGGTGGCGAAGCCGTCGCGGAAAGACTGGAAAGCCTGCTCGGCGTGAAGTTTGGCGAAACCGCGG
The DNA here is from genome assembly GCA_029279965.1 of Phyllobacteriaceae bacterium. Lineage (GTDB taxonomy): Bacteria > Pseudomonadota > Alphaproteobacteria > Rhizobiales > Rhizobiaceae > Chelativorans. The sequence continues at coordinate 14,027 of JAJUHJ010000068.1, read as the reverse complement.
CCGACGGTTCGGTCACATTGGAACCCGTCTATTGCCTCGGCCTTTGCGCCTGCGCGCCCTCGGCGATGCTCGATGGAGACGTCATCGGCAGGCTCGATGACGAGAAGGCACGGGAGATCGCCCTGGAGGTGCGCGCATGACGGCATCTATCTACATTCCGCGCGATTCGGGCGCGCTGGCGGTTGGTGCCGAGAAGGTCGCCCGAGCCATCGCCAGAGAGATTGATGCGCGCGGACTTGATGCCCGCATCGTGCGCAACGGATCACGCGGGCTCTACTGGCTGGAGCCCGTGGTCGAGGTGGAGACGGAAGCTGGCCGGATAGCTTACGGTCCGGTAAGGCCTTCGGACGTAGCGTCATTGTTCGATGGAGATTTTCTATCAGGTGGCGATCACCCGCTTTCCCTCGGCAAAACCGAGGAAATTCCCTTCCTTGCACGCCAGACGCGTTTGACCTTCGCCCGCTGTGGCATCACCGATCCGGTCGCGCTCAGGGATTACGAAGCTCATGGCGGCCTGAAAGGACTGCGCAACGCTCTTTCGCAGACGCCGCTTCAAATCATCGAGCAAGTGACCGAGTCCGGTCTTCGCGGGCGCGGCGGCGCGGGCTTTCCGACCGGCATCAAATGGAAGACCGTCCACGACACGCCCGCGGATCAGAAATACATCGTTTGCAACGCCGATGAGGGTGATTCAGGCACCTTTGCCGACCGCATGATCATGGAAGGCGATCCCTTCGTTCTCATCGAGGGCATGGCGATTGCCGGCATCGCGACGGGAGCGACCAAGGGCTACATCTATCTGCGGTCGGAATATCCCCACGCTCACAATGCTCTGAATGAGGCCATCGCCGTTGCGCGCGAGGCAGGCGTGCTGGGCGGAAACATTCTCGGCAGCGGCCACGCCTTCGACATGGAAGTGCGATTGGGTGCCGGCGCCTATGTCTGCGGCGAGGAGACGGCTCTTCTCGACTCTTTGGAAGGAAAGCGCGGCCAGGTGCGCGCCAAGCCGCCACTTCCGGCGCATGAGGGCCTGTTCGGCAGGCCGACCGTCATCAACAATGTCATTTCGCTCGCCTCCGTGCCGATCATTCTGGACCGGGGTGGTGCCTATTACCGCGATTTCGGGATGGGCCGCTCGCGCGGCACCATTCCGATCCAGATCGCCGGCAATGTGAAGCATGGCGGTTTGTTCGAAACCGCCTTCGGCCTGACGCTGGGCGAGATCGTGGACGAGATAGGCGGTGGTACGGCATCCGGCCGCCCGGTTCGCGCCGTGCAGGTGGGCGGGCCGCTCGGCGCCTATTTCCCGCGCGCACTGTTCGATACGCCTTTCGACTACGAGGCCTTTGCCGAGAAAGAAGGGCTGGTCGGACACGCAGGCGTCGTGGTTTTCGACGATACGGTCGATATGCTCGCCCAGGCGCGCTTTGCGATGGAGTTCTGCGGTATTGAATCCTGCGGCAAGTGCACCCCATGCCGCGTGGGTTCGACACGCGGTGTCGAGGTGCTCGACCGGTTGAAAGACAATGTCGAGCCGCAGCGCCAGATCGAGATCGTCACCGATCTCTGCAACACGATGAAGTTCGGCTCCCTCTGTGCTTTGGGCGGCTTCGCCCCATATCCTGTCATGAGCGCGCTGAAACATTTTCCGGAAGATTTCCGCCCCGCGCCAGTGCGGCAAGCGGCGGAGTAGGAGGAACGGCAATGTGCTTCGTGAACGAAACCGATTACGGCACTCCGGCCGTCAGATCGGACAAGACCGTCACGCTTACCATCGATGGCCGCGAGATCACCGCGCCCGAAGGCACCTCGATCATGCGCGCGGCGCGCGAGGCGGGTATTGTCGTGCCGAAGCTCTGCGCCAGCGATATGGTGAAGGCCTTCGGCTCCTGCCGGCTGTGTCTGGTGGAGATCGAAGGGCGCGGCGGCACGCCCGCCTCCTGCACGACGCCGGTCGCCGATGGCCTGAACGTCTCGACGCAGACCGACCGGCTGCAGTCCATCCGCCGCGGCGTGATGGAGCTTTACATGTCCGACCATCCGGAGGATTGCCCGGCCTGCGCCGCGGGCGACTGCGAGATGACGGCGATGGCCGAGACTGTGGGTCTCAAGGAGATCCGTTACGGTCGCGAGGGCGCAAACCATATCTGGCCGGCCCACGACGGCGGTGCCAACCCGCTTTTCATGGAGCAGGACGTCTCCAACCCCTATTTTGCCTATGACGCTTCGCAGTGCATCGTCTGTTCCCTCTGCGTGCGGGCCTGCGAGGAGCAGCAGGGCACCTTTGCGCTGACGGTCGAGGGCCGAGGGTTCGAGAGCCGCATTTCGGCCGGTATGCACGAGCCGTTTCTTGAGTCCGAATGCGTCTCCTGCGGTGCCTGTGTTCAGGCCTGTCCCACCGGCGCGCTGCGTGAGAAGTCCGTTATTGAAATGGGTATGCCTGACCGCTCGGTGGTTACCACCTGCGCCTATTGCGGTGTCGGCTGTTCGTTCAAGGCCGAAATGCAGGGCGAGGAGGTTGTCCGCATGGTGCCTTACAAGGGGGGCAAGGCCAATCGCGGCCACTCCTGCGTGAAGGGCCGCTTCGCTTACGGTTACACCACGCACAAGGACCGCATCCTCAACCCGATGGTCCGCGAGAAGATCACCGATCCATGGCGCGAGGTGACGTGGGAAGAGGCCTACGCCCATGTGGCAAACGAATTCCGTCGCATCCAGTATCAGTACGGCAAGGGCGCCGTTGGCGGCATTACCTCTTCTCGTTGCACGAATGAAGAAACCTATCTTGTCCAGAAGCTCGTTCGGCAGGGCTTCGGGAACAACAACGTCGATACCTGCGCGCGCGTCTGCCATTCGCCCACGGGTTATGGATTGAAGACAACCTTCGGCACGTCCGCCGGCACGCAGGATTTCGATTCGATCGAACATGCCGACGTGGTGATGGTGATTGGTGCCAACCCGACGGATGCGCATCCCGTCTTCGCCTCGCGGATGAAGAAGCGGTTGCGTGAGGGCGCCAAACTCATCGTCGTCGACCCGCGCCGCATCGACCTCGTGCGCATGCCGCATGTAGAGGCTTCCCATCATCTGCCGCTGAGACCGGGGACCAATGTGGCCGTGCTTACGGCGCTTGCCCACGTGATTGTCTCGGAAGGCCTGATGAACGAGACCTTCATCCGCGAGCGCTGCGATTGGGACGAGTTCCAGGACTGGGCCTCCTTCGTTCTCCAGCCTGAAAACAGTCCGGAGGCGGTGGAGACGGTTTCGGGCGTTCCCGCAGAGACGATCCGCGCTGCTGCCCGGCTTTATGCCACGGGCGGCAATGCAGCCATCTATTACGGGCTGGGCGTAACCGAGCACAGCCAGGGTTCCACCACCGTGATGGCAATCGCCAACCTGGCGATGGCCACCGGCAATATCGGCCGTCCCGGCGTCGGCGTGAACCCGCTTCGCGGCCAGAACAACGTTCAGGGCTCATGCGACATGGGCTCCTTCCCGCATGAACTGCCTGGCTACCGCCACATATCCGAGGAGGCGACGCGGGCGATCTATGAAAGCCTGTGGGGCGTAAAGCTCGATGACGAGCCGGGTCTCAGGATCAACAATATGCTGGATGCCGCGGTGGAGGGCTCTTTCAAGGCGCTCTACATACAGGGCGAGGATATTCTGCAATCCGATCCGAATACGAAGCACGTCGCGGCCGGGCTCGAAGCCATGGAATGCGTCGTCGTGCATGACCTCTTCCTGAACGAGACGGCCAACTATGCGCATGTCTTTCTGCCGGGCTCGACCTTCCTGGAGAAGGACGGCACCTTCACCAATGCCGAGCGGCGCATCAATCTCGTGCGCAAGGTCATGGAACCGAAGTGCGGCTATGCCGACTGGGAGGTGACGCAGGAGATCGCCAGAGCGATCGGCAAGGATTGGAATTACCAGCACCCGTCCGAGATCATGGCGGAGATCGCTGCCACCACTCCGAGCTTTTCCGGTGTCACCTACGATTTGCTCGAGCGCGAGGGCTCGGTGCAGTGGCCGTGCAACGAGAAGGCACCGACCGGCACCCCCGTCATGCATATGGACGGCTTTGTGCGCGGCAAGGGCAAATTCATCCGCACGGCCTATCTGGCGACGGATGAAAAGTCGGGCCCGCGTTTCCCGCTGTTGCTCACCACCGGCCGTATCCTTTCCCAATACAATGTCGGCGCGCAAACGCGGCGCACGGACAACGTGATGTGGCACGGCGAGGACCTTCTGGAAATCCACCCCTTTGATGCGGAGAACCGGGGAATACGAAGCGGCGACTGGGTGAAGCTTGCCAGCCGCTCCGGCGAAACATCGTTGCGGGCGAAGATCACCGATCGCGTGGCTCCCGGTGTCGTCTACACGACCTTTCACCATCCCGACACACAAGCAAATGTGGTCACTACGGAATATGCTGACTGGGCGACCGGCTGCCCTGAATACAAGGTGACGGCGGTGCAGGTGAGCCCGTCGAACGGGCCGACCGAATGGCAGCGGGAATACGAGGAGCACTCTCGCAGAAGCCGCCGCGTCGTGCAGGTGGAGGCGGCGGAGTAGTGAAAGGGGTTGCGAGCCGGTTCCGGCCGCTCCGCCAGTGAGAATGCCATGACCTTACCCATCACATCCGTTTCACGCATCGCCCGCCGCATCGGCGGAACGCGCACGGCATTGCGGACCGTTCCGGAGGAGGCGGCTGTGGCGCTTTCCTATGGTGGAACCACCCATGCGGTGATGATGGCGACGCCTGCCGATCTGGAAGATTTCGCCCTCGGCTTCAGCCTGACCGAAGGCATCGTTACATCGCTCAAGGAAGTCGAGGAGATTGCGGTCAGGGATCTCGATGAGGGCTTTGACGTACAGATCCGGCTGAAAGACACGGCAAACAGGCGCTTCGAAGCCCGGCGCAGGCGCCTTGCAGGCCCGGTGGGCTGCGGTCTGTGCGGCATTGAATCCATCGAGGAAGCAATGCGCGACGTGCCGTCCGTGGCGGGAAGTTCACTTGGGCTGACGGCGGACGACATCGTGCAATCGGTGCAGCTTCTCTCCGGACAGCAGGTGCTGCACCAGGAAACAGGCGCTGTCCATGCCGCCGGTTTTTACCTGCCCGGAAAGGGGATCGTAGCGGCGCGCGAGGATGTCGGCCGCCACAATGCGCTCGACAAGCTCGCCGGCGCTCTCGCCAAGACAAAGATCGACGGTGGAAAAGGGGCCGTTGTGATCACCAGTCGCGTTTCCGTCGAAATGGTGCAGAAATCGGCGGCCATCGGTGCCTCCGTGCTCATTGCGGTCTCCGCCCCCACCGCGCTTGCCATCCGCACCGCGGAAGGGGCAGGCATGACGCTGATCGCTCTGCTGCGTGGGCCGGAATTCGACATCTTCACTCATCCCGAACGTGTGCAGAACGGAGCGGCCCGGCATGTCGCATGACCCAGGTTTCAAAAGCGGCGAAGAAAAGCTGATCTATATGGCGAATCAGATCGCCGACACCTTTCAGGCCATGCAGCCTCACGACGCGGTGAACGAGACCGCGGACCACATCAACAAGTTCTGGGAGCCCCGCATGCGCCGGCATCTCTTCGAGATTATCGAACGCGGCGGCCAAGGGCTGAAGCCGCTTGTGCTGGAGGCGGCACCGAAGGTGAAGCGGCCGCGGGAGGAAGCGGGCGTCTGAACGTCATCATCCATCTGAGGCTGGCGGCCCCCGTCGTGCTTTCCGAAAATCGATTGATTTTCAAGCCGATGCTATAGCGCGTCGTTTCAAAGATACTCGGCTTCCGCCGCAATGGCCGCCACCATATTCCTTTCCAGCATGGTGGTCAGAATTTCGCTCACCAACCCATTCCAGTGTTCATTGCCCGCCAGTTCGGCCGGAAACAGGCCGGGAAGAGCCGAGAGCGCATGGACGATTCCTGAAGGTTCGCGCTGCACCTGCACCGCCGCGTGGATGGCATCCTCTCGCGGGTCGCGGAGGGAAAAAGATGTGCCATCATCCGCCTTTCCGATGCAGTAGCGCATCCAGGCGGCAACGGTGAAGGCGAAAGGCCGGATATCCTGCCCGTTTCGGAGAGCGTGAAGCGCCGGTGTGAGAATGCGCTGCGGCAGTTTCTCCGTTCCGTCCATGGCAATCTGGTAGGTTTCGTGTGCAATGGCCGGATTGGAGAAACGGTTCATCAAGGCTTCCGCATATTCGGCAAGGTCAATGCCGGCGAGCGGTTCCAAAGTGGCCGCCGCCGCGCCCAGGTGGCGCCGCACGAGGCGCGTTAAAGCCGCATCGCGCATAACCTCGCGAACATACCGGTGCCCGGACAGAAAACCAGCATAAGCAAGCATGGAGTGCGTGCCGTTGAGCATTCTGAGCTTCATGGTCTCATAGGGCGCGACATCTCTGACGAAAATCGCGCCACCTGCCTCCCATGCGGGCCGGCCACCGGCGAAACGATCCTCGATCACCCACTGACTGAAAGGCTCCGTCTCAACGGCGGCCTTGTCGACGACGCCGATAAAGCGTTCGGTGTCCGCAAGCGTTTCTGCCGTGGGTGCGGGGGTGATGCGGTCGACCATCGTGGAAGGGAACGCGACCTTTTCACCGATCCATTCGGCCAGTGACGCATCCACCCGACGGGCAAAGTCGAGAACGCCGGCGCGCACGAGGCCGCCATTTTCTGGCAGGTTGTCGCAGCAAAGCACGCTAAAGGGCGCGATGCCCCGCTCTCGCCGCTGCCGCAAGCCCTCGACGATCATGCCTATCACCCCAGTGGGCTTGAGCGGCGAGGCAAGGTCATTGGCGATGGCCGGATGACCGGGTTCGACCTGGGCCTGTGCACGGTCGATGCCATAGGCCTTTTCCGTGACGGTAATGCTGACGATGCGCGTGCGAGGGGCTGCGAGGAGGGCGAGCGCGGCACCAATGTCCTGCGACGCCGCAACGACATGACGGATGCTGCCGATCACGCGGGCCAGATCGCCGTCGCCCCCACGTTCGATCACCGTGAACAGCCCATCCTGCGGATTCAGTGCATCGGCGATTGCAGTGCTGCGCAGGCTGATACCGTCGATGCGCCAGTCCCCGCCTTCCGAAGCAAGCGCGGCATCGGTGTAGACGGCCTGGTGAGCGCGGTGAAAGGCGCCCACGCCGATATGCACAATGCCCGCGCCGTGATCTGCGGGCGTATAGGCCGGACCGATGACGCCTGGTGGAAGGCCGGTAAGCGCATTCCGATCCAGGCGGCGGCTCATTGCCGAATACCGAATTGCGGATGGGAGAGAGCGGACATGATCCCGCGCAATTCCGCAAGTCCGCGCAGGCGGCCGATGGCCGGATAACCGGGCTGCGCCTTGCGTTTCAGGTCGTCCAGGATATCCTGTCCGTGATCCGGTCGCATGGGAATGCTGTGATCGCTGCGACCGGCTGCCTTGCGACGCGCCTCTTCCTTGAGCACCTCACCGATCAGCGCCACCATATCCGTACCGCCGCCCAGGTGCTCTGCCTCGTGGAAGGATCCCATGATCTCGTCGCTCTCGCGCAGGACGTTGCGCAGATGCAGGAAATGCACCCGCTCGCCCAGCCGGCGCATCATGCCCGGCAGGTCGTTGTCCGGCCGCGAACCGAGCGAGCCGGAGCACAGCGTGATGCCGTTGGCGGGAGAGTCCACGGCCTTCATGATTGCTGTGTAATCGGCCTCTGTGGACATGACACGTGGCAGGCCCAACAGCCCGAACGGTGGATCGTCCGGGTGGCAGCACAGCCTTATGCCGACCTTCTCCGCCGTCGGTACGACCTCTTCCAGGAAGGCGACGAAGTGGCTGCGAAGCTGGTCTGCCGAGATATCGCCATATTCATCCAGATGCGCCTGCAGGTCGTCCATCGTCAGGTGCTCGTCCGTGCCCGGCAGTCCGAAGACGATGTTGCGGACAAGCTCCTGCTTGCGCTCCTCGCTCATACCGGAAAAGCGGCGTTCCGCCTCCTCGGCGACCTCGGCTGGGAAATCGCGTTTCGCTGCCTTCCGTTTCAGGATGTGGATGTCGAAGGCGGCGAAATCCGCCAGGTCGAAGCGCATGCAGGTTCCACCATGCGGCAGTCGCCATGTAAGATCTGTCCGCGTCCAGTCGAGCACCGGCATGAAATTGTAGCACACGACCTCAATACCCGCCGCCGCAAGATTTTGCAGGCTTTTGCGGTAGTTGTCGATGTGCTCGCGCCAGGCGCCCTTCTGCTTCTTGATGTCTTCGGAGACAGGCAGGCTTTCCACCACGTCCCACGCCAATCCTGACGGGCCGCCGTCAAGCGTGGTCGCGGCTTCACGTTGCCGTTTTTCGATTTCCGCAGGTTCCCAGACAGCGCCAACCGGCACATGATGCAGGGCGGAAACGATGCCTTCAGCTCCCGCCTGTCGTATGTCATCCACCGAGACCAGGTCCTTAGGCCCGAACCAGCGCCATGTCTGTTTCATTTTTCTCCCTTCGCATTCATGGTACGAGACCGGTTCCGACCGCCGCGAGAGTATCACGGGTGACCGTCCGGCCGCTTCACACACCGGTCAGAGTGGTAGCAGGAACTTTTCCTGTCGACTAGTATGGAAGTTAACAGGTGTGACCGGCTGAGCGAAGATGTCTCAGGCGATGCCGCGCAGTGCGACGGCGACCCGGTCGATATCTTCCTCATTGTTGCGGATGCTGGGGGTGAGGCGCACATGCGGTGTCGCATAGGGTGACACCGAGGCGATGATATCCTGAGCGCGCAGGCGTGATACGACGGCCTGAGGGCTCATCCCGTCGACATCGAACGACACGATCCCGGCGGAGAGACGCGAATCACGTGGCGTGTGCACCATGACACCGGGCAGTTCCCCCAAGGCCTCCTTCAGGGCACCTGCCAGATCATGCGTACGCTCAGCAATGCGCCCGCGACCAATCTGCTCGTGTAACGCGAAGGCTTCCGCAAGCGCCCAGCGATGCTCGAAGGGTTTGAAGCCTCCGGGCGTCATGCGCATGCCATTGTTGTCGCCGGCCGGGCGCTCCATGTTTTGAAGCCAGGCACTGAAAACCGCATCGTCCGTAAAGCTTGGAACGGATGGCCGGACGGCTGAAAGGCCTCTCTTGCTGATGGCGGCAATCCCGGTGCCGCGCGGGCCGAACAGCCATTTATGGCAGCCGGCCATGTAGAAATCGCAGCCGATTTGAAGGAAGTTTGTGTCCTCGATTCCAAAGCCGTGCACCGCATCGACCCCCAGCAACACATGGTCTTCCTCGTCGCGCGCTGCGTTGACCTCGCGCAGGGCTGCCGCAACGGTGCTCACGGGAATCTTAAGGCCGGTGCTTGAGTGAACCCAGGTGAGCGCCAAAAGCCGCGTGTTGGGGCGCACGGCATCGAGAATTCGGCTGATGATCTGATCCTCGCTCGCCTCGTCGGCGCGATTGAAAAGAGTGATGCTGCGCACCCGCGCGCCGGTGCGCTCGGCGGCAAGCCGCAACGATTCATGGGTGACGTAGTAGTCATTCTGCGTTGTGAGAAGCTCTTGACCGGGCTTCAGCTTCATGCCCGTATAGATGAGGCCGACGCCCATCGTCGTGCTGTCGGTCAGCGCGACGTGAGAGGGATGGATGGCGAGATAATCGCCGGCAGCCTTACGAGCCGCATCGGTGAGCGCAGTATTGTTGCGTTCCAGATAACGCACCGGGTCGACATCGAGCTCCCGGCGATGTTCTTCGATGGCTTCACGTACGGGGCGTGGATGCGAGGAGAGCAGCATAGCACTCATGTGCACCGTGTCGGGCGACAGCTCAAAGAGGCCGCGAACCCACTCCCAGCTACCGCCCTGCGCACCGCCGGTATCTTGCGCGGCGCTCGGCGTCCGCCCCCCTGTTGCGGCGGCGACGGCGGCGGCGCCCGAAACCTTCAATATCGCGCGGCGCGAAAGTGTCATTCCAAATCCCGACCTTTGCCCTTGAACGACACATCGTGCACCGTTGTTCCCCTGGTGCGGGTCCAGGTGCTTAACATTTCAAGAGAGTATTTCGGGACGGGGGGCGTTCAGCGCGCCAGATCGGCCACGAGCGCATCCAGCACGACCATTCCCGAAGGGGTGGCGCGCAGGCGGGAATTGCCGACCGGTGAAAGCAATCCCTCTTCGCTCAGGATCGCAATGCGCTGCGATGAGAGGGGCTGGCCGGCAATCCGCTCGTAACGCTCCAGATCAATGCCTTCACACAGCCTGAGCCCCATCAGCAGGAACTCGTCGGCTTCTTCGGAGCGCGTCAGCAATTCGCCGCCCCGCACGCCTGTGCCTCTGGCTTCAACCAGGCCCAGCCACGTCTCGGGATTCTTTTCGGTGAAAGTGACGACCCGCCGCCCATCCTCAATAAAGCGGCCGTGGGCGCCTGGGCCGACACCGGCATATTCTCCATAGCGCCAGTAGATGAGGTTGTGCCGGCTTTCCGCGCCCGGCCTTGCATGATTGGAGATCTCATAGGCCGGCAAACCACGCGAGGCGGTTATCTCCTGTGTGGCCTCATAAAGATCGGCCGCAAGGTCGGTATCGGCCTCCACCAGCTTTCCGGCCGCTCTCAGCGCGTGGAAGGGTGTGCCTTCCTCGATCGTCAATTGATAAAGGGACAGGTGATCGGCTGCGTAACCGATTGCTTCCTCCAACTCCGCTGACCAGGCTTCCACGGTTTGGCCCGGCCGGGCATAGATGAGATCGAAGGAAACGCGGGGAAAAATGTCGCGCGCCAGACGGATGGCGCCGAGCGCTTCCTCCACATTGTGCAGCCGGCCCAGAAAACGCAGATCGCGGTCGCGGAGCGCCTGCACCCCAAGGGAAACACGATTGACGCCGGCCGTCCGGTACCCGCGGAAGCGTTCCGCCTCGACCGAGGAGGGGTTGGCCTCCAGCGTGATCTCCACGCCCGGCAGAACGCGCCAATGGGCCGCGATAGAATCCAGAATGGCGCCGACCGTGCGCGGCTCCATCAGTGATGGTGTGCCCCCACCCAGGAAAATGCTGGAGACGGCACGCGGGCCCGTACGCTCCCGCACGGACGCGATCTCCCGCGCAAAGGCCGCCGCAAAGCGCGCCTGATCCACGGGTTGGTGGCGCACATGGCTGTTGAAATCACAATACGGGCATTTGGCGGCGCAGAAAGGCCAGTGGACATAGACGCCGAAACCTGGCCCCTCGTCCAGAGAAGAGCTCATGAGACCCCCAGACGTGCCTGCGCCAGTTTCCGAAAAGCGCGGGCGCGGTGGGAAAGCGCGTGAGCGTCTCCCGGTTTCCAGCCGTGTTTTTCCTCCGCCGTCATCTCGCCGAAGGTGGTGTCATAGCCTGCCGGTTGAAAGACGGGATCGTATCCGAAGCCGAGCTCGCCGCGCGGCGGCCACACAAGATGCCCTTCCACTTCTCCACGATAATATTCGGCTTCACCGTCGGGAAAACAAAGGCACAGGACGGCCACGAAGCGGGCGCGGCGCGCTGCCGGATCGTTCGCGCCTTTCTCTCGCAGCAGGGTTTCCACTTTTTCCATCGCAACATGAAAATCACGCGTGCCGTCGGGCAATGTCGCCCAATCGGCTGTGTAGACCCCCGGCGCCCCGTCCAGTGCGTCGGTACACATGCCCGAATCGTCGGCCAGCGCCGGCAGGCCGGTTGCCTTGGCTGCCGCGTGAGCCTTGATGAAGGCGTTCTCCTCGAACTTCGTCCCGGTCTCCTCAGGCTCCGGCAGGTTGAGGTCGGCGGCGGACCGGACATTGTAGCCGAAGGGCGAGAGCAATCCTGCGAACTCGTCCAGCTTGCCCTTGTTGTGGCTGGCGAGCACGAATGTTCTGTTTTCGATCGGCTTCACGTCAGACCCCATATTCGCGGTTCGGCAAATTCCAGCGAATTTCCGAACGGATCGCGAAAGTAGATGGAACGCCCTCCCTTCGGCCACTCGAAATCGGCCTCGATGACGATGTCTTGTTGCTCCAGCCGGGTTTTCCACATCTCGATCTCCTCGGCCGGCGCTGAAAAGCACAGATGTCCCTCGCCCCGGCTGCCATGCGCCGGCACTGGCAGGCGCGCATCCGGTGCCGGTGGGACTTTTGTCGTCTCCGGGTCGAAGAGGAGAAGGACAGCGTTTCCACAACGGAAGAAGACATGCCTGCCTTCCACCTTCGCGATCCGTTCGAGGCCGAGAACGTCGCCGTAGAAACGCTCGGCTTCATCAAGATCGCTTACATAGAGCGCCGCCTCCAGAATAGCCGCCGCCTGCATCGTCTGTCCTATAAAACCGCCATCTTTTGCAGTTCCACCAGGCGGGAGATGCCCTTCCGCGCCAACCCCAGGAGGCTTGACAGCTCTTCTTCCGAAAAGGGCGCGCCCTCCGCCGTGCCTTGAATTTCGACAATGCCGCCTGTTCCGGTCATGACGAAATTAGCGTCGGTTTCGGCCGTTGAATCTTCCGCATAATCGAGGTCCAGCACCGGCGTTCCATTATAAATCCCGCAGGAAATGGCGGCCACGTGATCCTTCAGCACGCGCTGGATGGAAACCATCTGCCGTGCCTGCATCCAGGAAAGGCAATCGTGAAGGGCAACAAAGCCGCCCGTTATGGCGGCCGTACGGGTGCCGCCGTCGGCCTGCAGCACGTCGCAATCCACGGTAATCTGCATTTCGCCCATCGCCTGGAGGTCGATCACGGAACGCAGGCTACGTCCGATGAGGCGCTGAATCTCCAACGTGCGCCCACCCTGCTTGCCGGAAGAGGCCTCGCGGCGCATCCGCTCGCCCGTGGAGCGCGGCAACATTCCGTATTCGGCGGTGACCCATCCCTTTCCCGAATTGCGGAGCCAGGCGGGCACTTTTTCCGCCAGGCTTGCGGTGCACAGCACGTGTGTGTCGCCGAAGCGGACGAGGCAGGAGCCTTCCGCATGTTTCGACACGCCGCGCTCAAAACTCACCGCGCGCATCTCGTCCGATTGCCGTTTTGATGGTCGCATTCGCTCGCAGCTCCGCATGTCCGGGATGTGTGGGCGCTTGTAGCTTCCCGCGCCCGGGGATGCAAAGGAAAACCGGCCCGAAGCGGCCGCTGATAGTTGTGTTCCCCTTCTCCCTGCTTATATTTCGGTCAGGAGACAGACGTGCCATGAACAAGCCTGTGGTTGATCAAGCATTTCAATCGCTGGATGAGCGTTCCCGAGACATTTTCCGCCTTATCGTAGAGAGCTATCTCGCGCATGGGGAGCCGCTTGGCTCGCGCAATCTGTCGCGTCTGCTGCCCGCGCAGATTTCGCCGGCCACTGTGCGCAATGTCATGAGCGACCTGGAACATCTCGGTCTGATCTACGCACCGCATGTGTCGGCCGGCCGGCTGCCAACGCAGCAGGGCCTGCGCTTCTTCGTCGATGCCTTCATGGAACTAGGGGATTTGACGGAAAACGAGCGCAACATCATCGAGGCGCAGATCAAGAGTTCGGGGAAGGGCCAGTCGTTCGAACATCTGTTGACGGAAGCGAGTCAGATGCTTTCCGGTCTTTCACGTGGCGCCGGCCTGGTGCTGGCGGCCAAGACGGAGGCGCCGCTGAAGCACATCGAATTCATCCAGCTCGAGCCATTAAAGGCGCTGGCGATCCTCGTCTCCCAGAATGGAGACGTGGAAAACCGCATCATCGATCTTCCGGCGGGCGTTACCGCTTCCCAACTCGTGGAGGCGTCGAACTTCCTCAATGCACATATTCGAGGTCGCACACTGGTCGAGGCGCGCGCGGAAATCGCCCGGCTCAAGGAGGAGACGCGCGCGGCTCTCGATTCGCTGTCGCAATCCTTGGTGGAGCAAGGGCTGGCCGTGTGGGCCGGGGGGAAAGGCAATGATCTGCCGGTAAGCCTGATCGTGCGCGGTCGGGCAAATCTCCTTGAGAATGTGAGCGCACAGGCCGATCTTGAGCTCCTGCGTCATCTGTTCGAGGAATTGGAGACGAAGGAGGGGCTTCTCCAGCTTCTGGATTTGGCCGAAGAGGGCCCCGGGGTGCGCAT
>JAJUHJ010000067.1 GCA_029279965.1 Phyllobacteriaceae bacterium | reverse complement strand
GGCGATGGCGAGGAAGCCGCCGGATGCCGCGATGATCGCGCCCTCGACGAAGATCGCGGGCGCATATGCATCGAAGGAAAACCACCACCAGAAGAAGGCCGGCGGATAATAGACCGGCCAGCCCGCCAGCTCGAACCACGGCTTACCAAGCTGCGGCTGGAAGCCAAGGCGGAACACGACCCATTGCGTCGCCGCCCAGGTCATCGCCAGAACGATAGTGAAGACGACGGCAATTTGACCCCAAAGGATTCGGCCTCCGCGCAATACAGGCTCCAACCAGCAAGAGACATGGAGCCAATCAAAGAATTGCCTTCCCTGCGGAAGGCAACCGCCAACAATTCTACGGGTGGCTGCCGGATGCTATGGGCGGCAAAAAGGACGGGTTGCGGTGTCGTCACTGAAAGCAACAGGCTGCAGCGTAGCGAATCGGTGGTCTGTGTGAGAGCGCCCCAATCTCCCGGCCAGACCGAGCAGTTTCCGAAGCGCCGGATTGCGGTTGTGCGGAGACCAGACCGCAGAGAAGGCGATCGTCCCGGGCTCGTCCAGAATGGAACGGAAGACAACACCTGGCGGTGCAGCTGCCTCATTCTCTCTGGCCAGGAGAGAAATGCCAAACCCGTGAGCAATCATCGACAGCAAGGCGTCGCGCCCTACATTGAACTGGCGAATGGTCGGAATTTGCCATTCGCCAGCAAAGCGTATTACGATCAGATCGTGCACCTGCGGGCCGGTCCCTCCCTCGCGGACGATGAAGGTTTCGCCTGACAGGTCGTTCCATTTGACGTGCGTCTTCGCAGCCAGGGGATGGATGTCCGAGAAGGCCGCCATAAGCGCATCACGCCAGATCACACGGGAATGGAGGTCAGGACTCCTACATTCCCCGGCCATGAAGGCCAGGTCGAGCCCTGCTTCGCGCACCATGACCTGCGTGTCGCGTGCAGTGCCCTCGGTGATGTGCAGGCATACCCCCGGGTTCAGTTCATGGAACAGTTCCAGCAGCCGGTCGAGAAATCCGCCTGATATGAGGGCATGAATACCGATACGGAGTTCGCCCTCTTCACCCCGCGCCAGCATCCCCGCCGTCTTTACGGCACGATCCAGGATCTGCATCGCCTGTTCAACCTCCGCGACAAAGCGGCGGCCAGCCTCAGTCAACCGGACGCCACGTGTGTTGCGCTCGAACAGGAGAACACCAAGGTCTTCCTCCAAGGCTTTGATCCGGGCGCTGACGCTGGACTGGGTGACGCCCAGTGCCAAGGCCGCTTGTCGAAAACTCAGATATTCGGCGACAGCAAGCGCTTGGCACAGAGAAGCAAGAGAAATTCTGGCACTGAGGAGATATTTTGCACCAGACTTCCCGGATTTCGGGATGGTATTGCGCCTCATCGAGGCGGACGATTCAAAGACATAAGCGGTGGCGAACCAAGGGCGGTTCACATCGCTGACGCTTGGCCGGCTTTGGTTAGGAGCAAGGCCATATTGAAGATGGAACGTTGAGTACCATCACGAAGGTCGTGGTGATAATGGCAGCCAATGCGATCCAGAATTCGAAGCACGCTCAAAATGGGAAAAATGTCGGTCATACTGACACCGGTCCTCATAAGCGGCGGAGAAAGATGACATTGTCGACAACCATTGCAGTCTGCTGGTCCGGCCCATTAGCGAGACGTTCTTCCGCAGCGACATGAAGGCGCTCCCAAGCTTCTAGTTGGAGATTGCAGGCGGTTAGCGTCTCTTCGGCCGTTGGGTATTGCGTATCCGGTGCAGCCCACGACCACGGAGCGCGCGACGCATGCTCGACAAGGAGGAGATGGCCACCGGAAACAACGGCGGCGGCTGCACGTCGAAAAACTTCCGCGCGTGGAAGCTCAACGGGAGAATGAAAGAAGCTGGCGGTAACTAGATCAAACTTTCCGCGTGGCAATGTCCGGGAAAGGTCGTGTTGCTCGAATATAATACGTTCTTCGACACCGGCGCGTCGCGCGTTTTCAGCCGCGTAGCTAAGCGCCGTCGCGGAAATGTCCGTTGCTGTGACTGTCCAACCATTACATGCCAGCCAGATGGCATCGTCGCCCTTGCCGCATCCCAGCTCGAGGGCGTGGCCGGGCGGAAGCTTCTCCGTAAACCGCTTAAGCATCATGCCGGGCTCGCCGCTGGTTGTTGGCTTAGCGGCGCGATAGATGTCTTCCCAAACTTGTTCAGCAGTCTTGTTCATATCGATCTCCTTCACTCTCATCGCCGCACCAGCCCGGCTTTGTCGAAAATGATAGACTGATGGGCGCTGCCAGCAGCGACGACACCTGCAGCCGCTGCGAGTGTGGCTTGCGGCATCGGACTCGCAGCGTCTCCAGCGGCGAAAACACCGGATACGGAGGTTTGGCGGCGTTCATCAGTCCAGATAAACGGCCCTGTCGGCCCCTTCTCAAAGGCGCATCCGAGCCTCTTCGCTAAATCACTGGCCGGGAGCGTTTGCGGGAGCGTGAAGAGTGCTACAAGTTCGATAGTCCTGCCATCGGCGAGGCGAACCCCGTCAAGCACTGGTGCGTTTCCGACAAGTTCGACGATCGGCGTATACTCGACCTTTACGCCACGCTCAGACAGTGCCTCCAGTTGCTCAACAGACGGATCAAACAATCCTTGGGTAAAAAGGGTCGTTGAACCCCAATCCTGCACAAGCATAGCTTGATGAAAGGCCATTTGATCGCGAGCAAGCACCCCCAAAGGCTGTTGGTTTAGCTCGTAGCCATGACAGTACGGGCAGTGAAGGACAGTGACTCCCCAGCGTTCCTCAATGCCAGGCAGGTCAGGAAGTATGTCGCGAACCCCGGTTGCGAGGATTAAACGCTTTGCGTTGTCTTCCCTCCCATCGGCAAACAACACGCGAAAACCGGCATCAGTGATCGCTGCATCTACGACCTCTCCTTCGCGGACTTTTACCGTTGCGTAGGTCGCCAATTGGCGGCGTGCAGTGGAGATGATGACTGACGGCGCCACGCCATCCTGACCAAGAAAGCCATGCGAGGTGAGTGCAAAGCGATTGCGTGGAGAGCCTGCATCCACCAGCAACGTGCGCCGCCTCGCACGCCCGAGCTGTAGCGCTGCTGCCTGACCCGCGAAGCTACCGCCGATAACGATGACATCAAACGCCATGAGGTGCCTCCTTATGTATCCTTTAAAGTTACAAAAAACGCGACAGTTCGTCAACTCAGGAAAGCAGTGTGATACACCTAAGGAACCATAGCGGATCGATGCATGGCGACAGATGAAAGTCCATGAGCTATGGTCAAGAGGCGAATTTTTAAGGGGGATAAATTACCGTTGCGAACAGACAGCCGATTATCGAGGATGCTCCATGTTCTCTTGCACATGGCACGGTACGATGGCTCATTGACCTCTGAGCAGATCGCCAACATGCTCGGCACTAACCCTGTTCTGGTCCGAAGGACGATGGCCGGCTTGCGGCGCGCAGGATATGTGCGTTCGGAAAAAGGGCATGGCGGCGGATGGTCGCTTGCGCGAGACCTGAATGAAATCACGCTGCTTGACATACACAATGCCATCGGCGGCCCGAAGATATTCGCTATAGGAAACATGAGCGACAATCCGCACTGTGCAGTTGAAAGGGTCGTCAACGCCACAATTGATGATGCCCTTCAGAGCGCGGAAGCCCTGCTGCTTAAGCGTCTCAGCTCCGTTCGGCTATCCGACCTTGCAAATGAATTTGAGCGTATTTGCTCGGCGAGCGGATGGGATGACGACCATTGGCCAACCGATCTCGATCCGGCAGAAAGTTCTGAGGGGTTGACTTAACAACTGTATTTGCCAAACTCGGTGGGCGGAACCTTTCTCACCCACTGCACACGGGCCATTTAAGCCGCTCCGGTTTGCCGGAGGTTCCAACTTCAAAATGGGATGGAGCCATGACGAGCAAAGCGGCGAAGATGTTTTCCCCGAGATACGCAAAGCGTGCAGTGCGGATGGTGTTGGATCACGACGCTGATCGTTCTAACGGCTGTGCTGCTTGCTAGCCGATCTTCGTCAAGATCGGCTGTTCGGCGCACACGCTGCCGCATTGAGTGAAGAAGCCAAGGCCGATGCCGCCAAGCGGGCCGGTTTATCGACGGATGTGGCAGCGAAGTTGAAGGCCCTTGCGCGGAGGAACCAGGAGCTTCGGCAGTCCAACAGTGGCGGGACTAGCGGATCGGACCGCCCCGCGTCATCTCCTGATATCAAAGCGCTAGATACCTACTGAGTAACATAGACTGCATCGCGGATATCCTTCGCGAACTTGCCGTAAATGCCTTCCCAGGCCGTGTTGGTCATCGATACGATGATCAACTCATTCTCTGGATCTATGAACCAAGTGTGGCCATAGGCACCGCTCCAAGCGAAGGTACCGGAGGGCTGTGGTGTCTTCTCCTTATCAGCATTCAAAAGAACTGCACCACCAATGCCGAAACCCCAAGCGGCCTCACCTTCCGGCAAGCCCGCGTAGATATCCATCATGAGGTCCAGCATGGGCAGGGGGGCGTCTGGGGCGTCATCATCGTTTCGATAGCCATCCCGTCTAGAAAACCGTCTTCGGAAGAGAGAGCCAGCAACAGCCGCATCATGTCACCGGCTGTGCCGGACATGCCGGCACCAGCGGACGGCCAGGCATCGGGATCAGTGTTGCGCGAGTGCTCAAATCGAGCCGACATTCCCAATAGAGGAACACGTTCGTCGTCCTCTATCCGAACTGGACCTTGCTCTCCATCTCGATAAGTGGCGGCCAGCCTGTTCAAATCCCAAGCCGGGACATGGAATGTGGTATCCGACATCTGCAGAGGTCCCGTCACAAGATCCCGAACTGCGACCTCAAGCGGAAGAAGAGTTGCACGTTCGATCACGCGTCCCATCACGTCGATGCCAAGTCCGTAATTCCAGTCTTCGCCGGGCGCAAAGCGCAGCTCAACTGAAGCCAGACGGTCGAGGTTCTCCTGTAGAGTGATTCCCCTACCGAATCCACCATCCTGGACTCCAACCTGATTATAGGGGCCTGTACCACCTTCATCCGCCGCATAGCCAATTCCGGAAGTGTGGCTCAGTAGCTGGCGAAGGGTAATCGTTGGGGTTTTACCTTCGTATTCCGGTCGAAAGCCCGGAATCCAGTCCGTGACCGGCCGATCCAGATCGAGCAGGCCCATTTCGACCAAGCGCATGGCTGCTGCGGTGACGACGGGTTTGGACAGCGATGACAGGCGAAATATTGTTTTCTCATTCATTGCGCGGTTAGCCTCGATATCGGCCAAACCATCAGCGCGACGGTAGACGACCTCGCCATCCTTAGCAACGAGAACCACCGCTCCGGCAATACGATCTTCCGCAATCGCTGTCTGGATCGCGCTGTCCAAATGCGCAATCGCCGCAGCACTGAGCGGTTCAGCGGCCGTTGGGGTGATCGCCAAGGCCGACGTTACAAAGACAATGGACGTCAAAACGAGGGATTTCACGATTCTAGCTCCTTTCCCAAACGGTGCCCTGGGCTTCTCCCTACGCTACCGTTGCCAGAGCTGGCGTCCTAGATCGTAATTGGTTATGTTTTCGATCTATTCGTCTAAGTAGCCTGCCTTGGGGGACAAGCGATCGATGGACGTCTTGAGCAGCCTCGTCAGCTTCCTCCGTTTGCGCGGGGATCTTTACGGGCGACTTGTACTTGCCGCACCATTCAACCTCCGATTTCCATCGGAAGTCGGGCACTACCTCCTCGTCCTTTCCGGGCGGGTTCGACTTGCGATGTCAGGGACGGAGCACGTATTAGTACCCAGTGATTTCGTCTTCATACCGAGTTCGGACTCTTTCTCTCTGCTCAGTGATACACCCGACCGCGTGCCTGTTCGCGACTTTACTGAGGATGAGGGACGAGCTTATCAACAAAGGGGAATCATCCGCACCGAGGGTGACGAGAAACAAGGATGCGAACTGCTGTCGGGGTGTTTCCACTTTGCTCCGCACGAGATTGATCTGCTGATCGACCAGATGAGCGCTCCACTCATACACAATATCAATGCCAACAACTCCGCCCCGTGGTTGAGCAGCGTGTTCGATGTCATCAATAGCGAGATGTCCACAGCCCGACCTGGATCGTTCTCGATCGTTGACCGGATGCTTGAGACGATGCTGATCGAGGCTTTGCGACACCGATTGCAAGCGTCTTCCGTAGGTTCAGCCAGTTGGCTTAGAGCATTGCAGGACCAGCGAATAGGGCGCGTGCTGCACAAGATCCACTTCTCGCCGCAGGAGAACTGGACAGTTGCACGGCTTGCCAAAGTAGCGGGAATGTCCCGCTCTAGCTTCACAACCCTGTTTCACACACTCACGGGGCGCACCCCGATGGAACACCTCACTCGTTGGCGGATCCAACGTGCAGCCCATTTGTTGACAGACGGACAAAGCCGGTCCGTGAGAGAGACCCTTGAACAGGTCGGATATCGCTCGGAAGCTGCCTTCCGCAGGCAATTCGCCGCAGTTTTTGGCCAGTCGCCCAAGGCTTATCAAGCCGGGAAAAGACGTCAAAGACCAGCTTCTAAGCTCGACAAAACTCCGAGGGATTAGTTGCAGAGATGGGACATTACTCTCAGTTTTCGCGTTGAACTATCTAAACTTGGAGCTGTTCCATGCTCTTGGGGTCGACGAAATACATGGTAGCCAAGCTGCGATTTCAGCGATCAGCTCGAGGACTCGTCGCATTGAAACGCCGAGATCATATGCTTTCGGCAGAAGCTCCACGTTTCTTTCGGTCGCCAATGCAACCCCATTCCCGCATCCCTGGACAAGATGACCTTCTCCATCCGCGTCTGGTCAGATGATCGTCTCATCCGCTATGTGCTGGTGAAGCTCGCCGCGCCAATTGACTGTGATTTCTTCGAACGGGAAGGCCTGCTTCTTTCCCTCGCATCACGGGCGGCTTGAAACATCGCCTCGCTTGGTCGCGGGGCTGATATCTGCAGCACGCTTTCAAGCTTTCGGACAAAGCTGTAATGTCCGCGGGATCAAGCATCCCTAATATTTGCACTTCACCGGCGATACGTTCCTCCAGCATAGTCGGTGACATGAGCGATGGGTCGGGGTCAATACTACTGTTATGGAACAATTTATTGCCCATCCAACGGATGTCCCGCTATGCGCGCGGGCCCAGCGCTGCTTGTCGGATTGGTGAAGGAGCGGCGAGTCTTTGGCAGAAAAATCTTCGCTTGCCCACAACACTCACCGCGTGAAAAGTTGTTTAGAGCGGTCTACGTATCCGATGGCATGGTAATCTTCACCGTTCTAAAGGCTGGAACGGTAGAACACACGCGACCACTTTCAGTTTTTGAGTGGGTGTAATACCGTCAATGCCTGTATCCGGCCGTTCACGATTTGCACTCCTGCAGTCCAGCAGGGATCGCATGATCCGATCAGCGTGCCAATTCATCGGGTGAACACCGCATCAGCAAAATCCGCAATCGCCGTCGCTGTCGCCACTGGCTCTTCTTCGGAAACCCAATGACCAGCATTCGGAATGACTTTAGTCTGGATGTGAGTCACCCCTAGTTCAGCAAGTGATGCTTCCATGACGGGAAGTGCTGACGCCGTCGAAAACTCAGCTCCCAAAATTAGTATTGGCACCTGAAGTTTCGATTTCTGTTCTGCAAAGAACGCTGCGTCCGTGTCAAAAGCGCGATAAAATTCGAAACCTGCACGTAAACTGTCCGCTGAGCTATATGCTTCAGCGTAGGTTTCCACATCATCATCCGAGATCGCATCCGAATTTCCAGATACTTTGTCGATGAAATAGCGGAAATACTCCGCTTGACGACCTGCAACGAGAGTTTCTGCGAGTCCATCCTGCGCATGGAAGTCGAAGTGCCATGCATGCCGGCTCGTCGCAACATCATCCCACGGAGCAAGTCCCGGAATGGGAACATCAAGAATAACAATCCCGCTCGTTTCGTTTGGATAAAGCCGACCATAAGCGTAGGCTACCATGCCGCCGATATCGTGGCCAACAATCAGAGGAGATTCTAACCCAAGCTGGTCTACAAATCCCTTGATATCATTCGCCAGGGAGGCTTTATCCCAGCGCTGTTTCGGCGCGTTGGAGCCACCGATGCCGCTCAAATCCGGGGCATAGACAATATAGTTCTTTTCAAGATAGGGTATTATGGAGCGGAACTTATCCGCGCTTTGCGGCCAGCCGTGAAGCAACACGATGGGAGGACCGTCAGTGCCAGCAGATAAATATCGGAATGTCTGCTCACCAACCTTTAGCGTTTGGTCGCTGATCGAAGGTGATTGTGCCCAAGCCTGGAAGGCGAGAGCTATTGCGAAAAACGCGGACAGAACGACTTTTGTCACCTCATTTCGTGGTATCATCTAAATCTCCTACGAGTGAACGGGACCATTAGCGCTCGATTGAGACCGGATCTCGTGAACATTAGGCACGTTCAGCGATTCATGTAACTTCATATGTTACATCAAGTGCCCCTTGTCAACCTGGTATGCATGGGGCTGCATTTCCTATAGCAGCAGGAGGGTACGCCTTGACAGACATTGCGTGCTAGTTCCGGACGCGGTGCTAAATTCGTGCGCAGATTGGTGGTCAATGCCAGTATTGAAGATTACTGCAGGTGTATGGTGGGTGGGCACAGCAAGACGGGCCCCCAACCGACCTTCATACTGTACAAATAGTTTCAGGAGGCCTCTTCAGCGCCCTCTTAGCTATTAGCTGGGTAACTGCTCAGTCGCACAGGAGTGGTATTGTCAGTCGTCCTCCACTTCTTCAAAGACCCGCTCGGCTTGGAAGTTCGATTCCTGCAACGAGAGGTCAACGAGCTAACGACAATTTACGCCCAATCTGCCACGACAACGAGCCTCCCTGCACGATGCCTGAAACGTCGCAACCCAGCTGGCGATCGATGATGGGCCGCCATGGGACAAGGGTGAATTCTTGGCTCTTTTCCACAATGGCAAATTTGCCGCTGGATAGCTGCACGGTCCCGGTGAACTTGCCGCTGACTCTCTCACCGTCCGAGGCCGCGCGGAACGGCAGCCCTTTGCTCTGCGCCATCTCCGCGCCGACGCGGGCAACCTCCCGCTCGCGCAGGGTGGCGAGAAGGCTGCGCCGGTAGAAGATGCGTCCGTCCCGCGCTCGGGTGGCGTCGCCCTGTTCAATGTGGTGCTCGCGGCGTTGGTCCATCGCCTCCCGCACCTGCTGGCCGAAGCCGGTCGGGGCAAGGTTGGCCGTTTCGCGGTGGATCAGTCGCCGGTCCAACCAGGTCGGACCGTCCGATCCGATTTGCTTCTCAAGATCGAAGGTGGACAAGATGCGGATGCTGGCATGACGGTTGTGACCGGTATCGTAGGCGGCGGTGCGGCGCTCGAAATCTTCCGGGATGCGCCATTGGTCAGCGTCGATCCGCTCGACAATCCCGGCGCGGCGTAGCGCTTCCAGCCGACGCACATGAGCATCAACATAGCCCTCGCAATCGCCGCCCGGAACGCGGCCTTCGAACCTAGCCTGCTCCAGATGGCGGCTGGGCCGATAGATGCCATCCTCTGCGATTGCCGCAATGATGCGGTCGGATGGCCGCTGCGTCGTGCCGGGTGGGACTATCTCGATGACGCTGCCGATACGGGCATCCTCGACGTGATTTGGGTCGATACCGGAAAGATAATGTGTGCGGCCGTCAATGCCGTCGACGACCAGGGACAGGTTCTCTCCCATCTCGTCAGTGAGACACTTGTCCACGATCCGACCGACGACAGGCGCTTCGGGTGCGGTGTCATGAAGCTGGAAGCTCATCGGATCGCGTTCTAACCCATCGGCCTTCAGCGCCTTATGCATGGTGCGGATGATGTCGCCGCGCTCGCCCAGCTCCCGCAAGGTCGGCTCCATGCGCTCGCTCAACTCCCAAACACCCGGTGCATGTTCTGTAGCCAGCCCCATCCTCTCCAGTTTGGCGAGGCGGCGCAGGCGTAGCGCCCGGTTGAACTGGCGGCGCGGTTCGTCCGGCTCATGGCGAAGGTCGAGGAACCTGTCGTCGGCTTCCTCCGTCATCGCCCGGTCGATGCGGGTGAAGCAGTCCTGATCGACTTCGGCCGAGAGCTTGCGGGTCTGCTCGATCTCGGTGACGGGACCAAGCTCCAGCGTGGTCAGCTCGCTCGCCCGCTCACGGATGCCGTTGGCGAGATAGTCGCCGTTGATGACCAGGTTCTCACCCAGCTCGTCCTTGCCCCGGACAATAACATGTACATGGGGGTGGCCGGTGTTGTAGTGGTTGACCGCGACCCAATCGAGTTTCGTGCCGAGGTCGGCTTCCACCTGTTTCATGAGGTCGCGGGTGTAGGCTGTGAGGTCCGACAACTCCGCGCCGTCCTCGGGCGAGACGATGAACCTGAACTGGTGGCGGTCGTCCTTGCCGCGATCAAGGAAGGCGTCGCCATCGGCGCGATCCTCGGTCGCCGAATAGAGCCGGCCGCGCTCGCCGTCGCGTGACGTGCCGTCGCGCTGGACATAGCGCAGATGCGCGCGGGCGCGGCCGTCCTTCCACGGCATTCGCACGCTGCGCTGCTTGACGATCACGCGGCGGCTGCCGGGCTGGCGATGATGCCAGTGGCCGGAGATGTTGCGGGCGCGCACGAAGCTCGCGCCCCGGC
This sequence comes from Phyllobacteriaceae bacterium, assembly GCA_029279965.1. Classification (GTDB taxonomy): domain Bacteria; phylum Pseudomonadota; class Alphaproteobacteria; order Rhizobiales; family Rhizobiaceae; genus Chelativorans. Next base: position 6,655 of record JAJUHJ010000067.1, on the reverse strand, counting down.
CGCGCTTCACGCCCTTGCCGCTGGCGGCGATGGTGTGAGAACGGCCCGGCGATGACGGGCGGACGGAAGGCAGCGTGGAAGGGTCGCGGGCGGCTGCCGCCTGATGCTGGCGTGTGATCTTTCTGACCTGCGTGAAAAAGCTCTTGGTCTTGCCAGCCTTCGGCGTGTCGGATCGGATGCGACCGGGCTTCGGGCGGAAGCGGTTTTCGTCGTCGGCGCTCACGGGCGCGGCTCCGGCCGAAATCCCCGAAAACAGGCCGATATGGGCCTATGGTGCCGCTCGAAACCCTGCAAAGCCAAGGCTTTGCGCGAAATCGCGGCACGCGGGGTCAAAAATCGTGGTGCCGCTCGCGGCTGCCCCAACCAGTGTGCAGACAACAACAATTCTCGGAAACGGCCCGACATGGTGCCGTCTTCTTTAATCTTGCCCTCCCCCTTCCCTGCCGTTTTCGCCTTTCCTGCCGGCAATTCAGCCAGGCACAATCCTGCCTGTCTGGACGCCGGAACGGATTGCGCGGAGTGCGGGAACGCCCCCTTCATGGTGTTCCCCCGTCGTCCGTGCGGGCGACGAAAATGCCGCCGTCTTGCGGTTTCGTGCGAACAGGATCGCGCACCGGAACGGTTGCGCGAACGTCATCGGGTCGGGCTTCGGATGACGATGCTACGGCAGTCCGTGCGTCCGCCGAGCGCATGACGAACAGCCCGGCCTCGCGCCAGTCGGGTGGTGGTGGCGGTGCCAGCGCAGGCACTTCGGACGCGGCCGCGCCGCCGAGGATCGGCGCAAGGGTGGCGACATAGGCGCGGGTTTCTGCAGGTAATACCCGCCCGGGCGCAAGGTATTCGTCGTAGCGGCCGGGACCGGCATTGTATGCCGCGAGCATCGCGGAGACATTGCCGTAGCGGTCCCACATTTCGCGCAGATAGGCCGCGCCCGCCATGATGTTGTCGCGCGGATCGTAGGGATCGCGACCAAGGCCATGACGGACGCGTAGGCCCGCCCAGGTGTCGGGCATGACCTGCATCAATCCCATCGCCCCGGCCGTGGACACCGCCAGCGCATCGCCGGCACTTTCGGCGTGCAGAACGGCGCAAATCCAGTCTTCGGGAATTCCGAAGCGCCGCGCCGCTTCGGCGATATAAGCGGTATAGGGCTCAATTGCGGCAGGTCGAACGATCAGTGTCGATTGTGCAACAGCAATCGCCGATCCGCTGCCAAGCGACAGCAGACCGGTTATCAAGACAACGGCATGGCGCCGCGCCGCCCGGGATATGTCGGGGGGCCAAACTGCCAGCATTCTCATCGCTGCCAAAGCCAAGATGCACGTGCCGGCGCAAAGCCGCCACTGACCTCCGCTGTGCGCGCCAACCGTCTTTCGCCTGAGCAGGACGACGGCATGAGACGATCTTTCCGCGATCAACGGGATGTGAGATTTGAGCAAGGGGATGGCGCGGAAATGCATGGCCTTAGTCCCGCTCGTCACGCGGTCTTGGGCGACTCCAGTGCAGCGACCACGACGCGCCCGCGTCATCGTCGCGGAACAGGTTGGCGCGGATGGGATGCGGGAATGTTGGATCGTCCAGCAGCACCGAAAGGTATTCGCCAGCCTTTTCGCCGGTGCGTTTCCAGGCTGCACCGATCTCCGGGCCTTCAACGGCACCGTGATGGACGCGGTAGTTGGGGACATTCTCTGCGTCCGCTTCCTCCACCGGAACGATGATGAGTTCGCGATCGAGGGTGAGTGTGTGGATGCGACCGACATAGCCGTTTTTCTCGCGCGTGAACTGACCGATCTGAGGCATGACAATCTCCTTGGCGGTGAGGTTGGAAAGACCATCGGCGGGCACCGCTCCCGCTGATGGGGAAGCAGTCAATGCGTCGGCGCGCGCCACTCGTAGCGGCTGTCGCCTTCCTCGTCGGTCCAGAGCGGGATGGCGCGGCCGATGACGGAACTTGCGGGGATGGGTCCGAAGTAACGACCGTCCAGGCTGTCTCGGACTTCCCAATTCATGAGGAAGATTTCGCCGTCGCCGATGACGCGGCAGCCCTGCCAGACGGGCAGATCGCGACCGATCCGGTCCCGCTCCAGCGCCTTGCCCATCTCCACGCCGTCCACGGTGATGGTGCGGCCAATGCGGCAAACCCGTTGCCCGAAGAGGCCCACAACGCGTTTCAACAGCGGCACGCCACGCGCGATATAGCCGCGCTCGACCATGAAGACGGCGAGCGGTTCAGGCGGCATGATGGCGACCAGTTCGGGCACGTCAATCTGCTCGGCCGGCACGACTGTGTAGAAGCCGATGGGCGCGCTGGCGGTGGCATTCCAGATCAGCCTTGTCGGCATATCGACGGCACTCATGGCAGCGATGACGCTGACAGCCAGCACCGTCACCGTGAGGACGCGACGGCGCGTCATGGCTCGATCCTCCGTCGTCCAATCCAGGCGGCGTGCCGCTCGGGCGTGTAGGCGCTCGGTTCCAGGTTAGCGGTCAGACGGTTGTGGACGTGCCGCCAGTAATCCGGGGACACGTCGGCCGGATCGAAGCCAAGGGCTTCCACCGCGTCGATGACGGCAAGCGCCCGCTGCACCTTCTCCCAGCCATTGAGGCGCAGAAGGATGTCGCCACCGGGCCGGACGAAGGGCAGCGTCTGGAATGGCTCGCCACGCCCGATGGCGCGCACGATGTCGATGCGGGAAACAACAGTACCAAAGTCGTTTGCGGCCCACCGCACGAAAGCGAAGACGTTGCCGGGCGCAAAGCCGACGATGCGGCGGCGGCGGTCGAGTATCTGTTCGTAGCTCTTGCGGCCGAACCGTATCCAGTGCTCGACCCTCTGCTTCTGGAAGGTCAGCTCGACCAATGTAGTGAATGGCGCGGGTTGGTCCGGCAGCGGCCGACCGTGCGCCTTCCTGTGGGAGCGACGGATCATGGTTCGTCTCCGGTAAGGTCGGTGGAAGTGCGGGCGAGCACCGCGTCGAGCGCAGCTTCGGTGCGCAGGATGGCGCGACCAATGGCTTCGGGAATTTGCGGAAGAACAGCGTCGCCGAAAGCTTCGACGATCAGACTGGCCGCAGAAGTCCCTTTGCGACTGCCGAGTGCAATGCGCGTGTCAGCCACCCAGGTGGAAAGCCCATCATCCAGCCGTAGGTGATGGGCAAGGCCGCCGTTCCAGTCAGCCCATGGCTCCGCAGCATCGCCGCCAGCGCCCGCGCGCCCGCCCATCTGTCCGGCGCGCGATCCGTCATCGCACCATACATCACCGCGTCCATGGTCGGAGATTTCCGGCGGTCGTAGGCCGGACTCCAGCCGTCCATCCTGCTGTCGCGCTTCGTCGGCGTCGGCAGGATTTCCGCCGCGTGGCGCAACAGGTTCGGTGTGTCGATCTGCGCCTTCGCGCCGCTCAATCGCTTTCCTGTCTCGATCTCCTGACGGCTCAATCTCCTGCCGCCGTTCGGCTTCACCGGCGTCGGCATCAAACCGTATGGCTGTTCCAGACTGTCGAAATGCAGCGCCTCGCTGATCGTCGGTGTCCGGTCGAAATCGTCCTGGTCCGAGGTCATCCGGCCCTTGTGCTTGCGCAGAACACTCCCCCGCGGGGCCGGGTTGGCGGTCGGCGTTCCCATCATGCCCGCGTGGCGGCTGGCGTGACCCTGCAACTGACTGAGAACATCGCCCCGACCGCCGCGATCCGCATCCGATTTCCTCGGCGTCGCAAGGATCATCCGCAGCGGATATGTCGATCCCGCTCCACCGCCCGCGCCATCCTTCATCCCGTCCGATGCCATCGGCGTCGGCAGCGGGCGATTGCGGAACACCTCGTAAAGACCCGATTCCTTCATCGCCCGGCGCGCACCTGATCCACCCTCCAGACGGATGCCTCCCTGCTGGGATTGCGATACGGGTGTCGGCAAGCTGTTTTGGATCGTAGCCGATGAGCCATGACCGCTTGCGGACATGGTTGGCGCCGACATTGTCAGCACCCACCACGCACGCTTCGACGGCGTAGCCGAGCGTTTCCAGTTCATCGAGCAGCCGGTCAGCGCCGCGAGTTCGCAGATTAGCGCTGTTCTCAAAAGCGAACCAGCGAGGGCGGCAATCTCCGACCAGGCGGACGGCTTCGAGGTAGAGGCCCGACCGTTCGCCCTCGATGCCTTTCCCCTTGGTGTTGGCGCTGGAGATATCCTGGCACGGCGGGCTGCCGACGATGATGTCGGGAAGGATGCCAAGGTCGGAAACAAGTCGAGCTGCCGTGAGTCCACGGATGTCGTCGTAGATGCGGACATGAGGATTGTTCTCAGCGTAAAGGATGCGCCGCCACTCGACGATTTCGCAGGCGGCGATGGTGAGGAAGCCGGCGCGATGCAGGCCGAGCGACCAGCCTCCGGCCGCTGCGCTGAACAGGTCGAGGGCGCGCATCATGGCGCACCTCGCCGTGCGGCACCGGCACCATGCTTCGCGCGTGCGCGCGTCAAAGAATAGAAGTTAGATTCTTTGTTAGATTCTTCTATAAAGTGCGCGGCGCGATTTGCGCCTAATGTGCCGATACCGATTGCGCCTAATCTGCCGATAGGTTCCACATGGTTATCCACAGGCACTGTGGATAAGTTTCCGGGGTAAAAACGCACCAATTCGCGCCGGTCCTCCCACTCGATTTCGAGACGGTATCCGGGCAGCGGCTGGCGGGCGGCGATCCGGCGCATGTCGAGCGCGAAGTCGGACGGCCGCGCGAGACTGCCGGACTTTTCGTGAAGGTGGCTGATCTCGAAAGCCCAGCCGTCAGGTTGGTGGCCGGCATGTTTGCGGGCAACGCGATAGAGCCATCGCTCGATGCCGCCAGTCAGCCGGAAATAGGCCGGGTCTATGGTCAGGATCAGAGAGCGGTCGATAACGCTCTGGTAGAACCATTCGGGCAGGACGAACTCCATGCCCTCTACGCGGCCGGAGCGCGTTGTCATTTCCTCCCACTCGTTGATCCATGAGAACTGCCGCCGGCGCCAGTTCGGGCCGTTACGGATCGTCGTGGCGACAACGGTGGATTGCAGGCGACCGAGCGCCGCCTTCAGAAGCTGATACTGATGGTTCCCGGTCGGGCGTCCGATCGCACGCAGCAACTGATAGGGCGTGAAACGGAAGAAGCGTGAAGTCGGGATGCCGCTGTTTTCGGCTGCGACGATCTGCGACGCGGCCCAGATCAGGACATCAGCATCCCAGATGGTCGCCATGCCATGTTCGGGCATGGCGAAGACCTGCACCTCGACATCTGCGCCCTTGTAGAGAATCGGTTTCATGCGTGGGCGCTTGCCGAGCGAAAAGAACGGCCGTTCCATCAGGTCGCGCTGGTCACGCGGCGCAGCGTCCCCGGTCGCCACCACGAAAGGGTCGAGATGGCTGCGCTCGCTGACCACTTCCGTCTGCGCTGGTCTATGATCGTCGTCACGCAGCATTCAGAGTTCTTCCCGCTCCGCAGGTGTCAGCGGTCGCGCAGGAAAGACCGTGCGGGCGTTCGCGTCGCGAGTGGACTTGCGTGCCCCGATTGCACTCCAGGCTTCCAGATCCTGCACGGCATAGACGACCCGTCCCCCGATCTTTCGGTAGACGGGGCCGGTGCCGTAGGTCCGGTGCTTTTCGAGAGTGCGCAGCGATATGCCGAGGAAGCGCGCAGCCTCCTGCGTGCGAAGCAGCCGTGGCGGCAGGTCGGCATTGCGGCCGTGGATCATGGTATCGCCTCCGGTTGGTCAGACAAACGGCCGCCGAGAGGGCGGCAGGCTGTGGCGAACCATGGCGAACGACGTGCGGCATGTAGCGTGCCGCATTTGCGCCCCTGCGCTGGCGGCACCCCTCAAGGCGGAAGTGAAATGGGAGTATTTCCGTAAGAAGAAGTCAGCCGGGCTCAAACGGTAAAGACAACCGTGCCCGGCTCGGCTATGAATGAAAGCGGAGCAGACGCGCTGCTCCGGGGCGTCGAAACCCCTGACTAGCGGTTGGTGTCGGCCGTGACGGCACCACACTCCTTGACCCTATGGTCGGGGAGCCTGTGGCGTATGTCCAGGGCTACCCGCCTAAAGGCCATGGGGCCGTCTAGTCACGGTTTCGAACTCCCCGACCACCAGGTCTGAGGGGCCATTTGCGGGGGCGCACCGCAAGCAAGGCTCTCCGGGAAGAAGGGGATTGACAATGGGAACGCCCGTCGAACTCGACCCCGATGTGGATGATGAGGCACCGACAGGCAACGAGATCACCAGCTATGACGAGCGGCATTTCGTGACCTATCTGAGGCTTCTCGACGCCAGGGCCGAAGGGGCGGACTGGAAGGAAGTCGCGCAGATTGTTCTGCACCGCGACCCGGTCGCCGACGAGACGCGTACTTATCGGTGCTGGCAAAGCCACCTGGAGCGCGCACAATGGCTTTCGCGCGAGGGATATCGCAATCTTCTGAGGCAATCACCGACCAGCAAGTCCTGAAGCGGTCAACGCTTGCCAAGTTTGATCGGATAATGCAGCAACAGGCGATACCCGCCTCGCATCATCCTGGTGCCATGTGCCACAAGGCGACGCGCCTTGCTCTTGCGCGGGTCGCCCTCGAAGTCCTCCTTGGTCCCGCGAAAGCCGAGCAGGACTTTTGCGATGGTGCGATAACTCTCTCCACACAGCCTTG